>JAYUVP010000216.1:0-19781 GCA_043753995.1 Fibrobacterota bacterium | reverse complement strand
AAGCATAGCCAGTAGCGCTGCTTTGCTCCGCAGGCTTGAGTATCACGGTATTTCCCGCCACCAAGGCCGCCGCCGCCATGCCCGTCAATATCGCCAGCGGAAAATTCCATGGCGCAATGACCGCGCAAACACCCCTACCCTGCCAGCGCAAAACATTGGCTTCACCTGCGGGAGAGTCCAAGCTTTCTTCCGCCATTTCCACGGCGGCACGTTGGGCATAGTAACGGCAAAAATCGATGGCCTCAGCCACATCGGCATCCGCTTCGGCCCATGGTTTAGCGACTTCCGTGACTTGCAAGGCGGCAAGAGCATAGCGGTTGCGCTGCAACTCCTCGCCCAAGCGCTCCAATAGCATGGCCCGTTCGCGCCAGGGCTTGGCTTCCCAGGCTGGATACGCTTCAGTTGCCGCAATCACGGCCTGCTCGCTTTCCTCCGAAGTTGCCATAGTAATATTCGCCACAGCATAGCGAATATCATTCGGAGAATACCAAGTAAAGTCGCCTGGACGCACTATTCGCTGACCGCCAATCACTAGTGGAATCACCGACGGAGGCATCGACTCTGCCCTCCGCCCCTCTTTCACGGCCTGAGCGAAGCGATTGTGAATTTCCGGATTCGCGAAGTCAAGCAGATCACAATTACGAAAGGTCTGCCCCCTACTTTTAAACACATTTTTTCCCGCCTCTGATTCCGGGACTTCTTCGGGAGAGGCCAGCAGGGTTTCTACGCGGACATGCTCGTGATAGGTCTGACGCAAAAATCCCGTGTTCGAAGTGTTCTCCAATAACCGACGCACGAGATAGGCCATGCCGGGAAGCAAGGCTCCCACGGGAGCATAGACCCGAACGCGTTGCCCTCGATCACGCAGGACCTTGCGCTCTGGCTCGGCCATGCCATAAAGCATTTGCACTTCATAGGCCTCGCGTGGAATTCCCCGGCATTCCGCATAAGCCAAGGCATGCACCAAGGATCGCAAATTGTGGCTGCCAAAGGCGGGTTGCAATCGTTCAAAGCGATCGAGCAAATCGCGCGACAGCTTTTCGTATTGAGCATCCACCGCGCTCTTGCCAATCAGGACGGGGCAAGGGTAACCTCGCTGTTGCGATAGCGCAAACTCATAATCCCAATACGCGCCCTTCACAAGGCGTACGGCTAATGGCACTCCGCGCCGCACCGCAAGGCGTTCGAGACGCAGCAAATCCTCTGGGGCTTGCTTCAAATAGGCTTGCACCACCACACCCAGGAAGGGCCAATCCCTAAGATCCGGATCGAGGGCCAAGGCCTCGAAGCAATCATAGGTCAAGGCATGGGTGGCCCAGCTTTCCATGTCCACATTGATGGCAATATTCCTTTGCCTTGCCATGAGGAAAAGCGGTTTCAGTCGCGCCGCCAAACGCGCTGCGGCAGCCGGGCCATTCACCGGATCCAGACGCCCATCCAAGGCCGAAAGCTTGATGGACACATTGACCAAGGGCATGGCCCCCAAATGCGATCGCGTCAAGACCTTGTCTTCTCGCCAATGACGAGTTTCCTCGGCCAGGGCTTCGATCAAATCGCCGTAACGCTGGAGATACTCCTCCCCCTCGGCCGCGGTCAAGGTCGCTTCGCCCAGCAAATCGGCGGTGAAGCCTATTCCCTGTTGATGCAGCTTTTTCAGAATGCCGAGAGCCTGTTTAGGGTTTTCTCCAACAATGAAATTCTCGGCCATTTTCACCAAGTTGCGCTTGATGACTTCGACGGCCACCACGCCCGTGAGTCCGCCCGAAGCCGCCTTCAGGGCAACCGACAATACCGTAGGCAATTCACGATCCTCGCGCAGCAAATAGTCTTTCAAATGCGCGAAGACTTGCTTGCGATTCTTTAAGGCCGGCAATACATCGACGAAGCGAAATAAATCCACGCGAAAGCCCGGATCCTTCATGGCCCATTCCAGCAATTTACCCTGCCAGAAATCGGCATTGAAAATGCCTGGCACCTCCCCCTGCATGCCTTGCCAGAGTGAGGCGCCGAGTTGGGCGATGGCCGATTCCAATTCCACCTTGGTGGGCGAAGCCTTCAAGGAAAGCATAAATCACCTCATTGCCTCAAGTATGGCTATCCGCGCGCTTCCCGGCCATCCTTTTCAAGGGTATCTCCAAAGGTATTGGCTAGTTTTTCCTCCTTGAATCACCCCCTGGTAAACTCATGCCGCTTCCTTTTATCGCTATGCCTCCTCTGTATTTCGTCACCGATCATCGCCTCACCGGTGGGCGGCCGCAATTGGACGTCATCGCCGCCGCCTTGCGCGGAGGCATTCGTTTATTGCAATACCGTGACAAAGAATTAAACGATGACGATTACGCTGCCGAAGCCAAGCAGGTTTTGTCCCTGGCCCAGCCCTTCGGGGCCAGGGTACTTTTCAATGATCGCGTTGAATTGGCCGCTCGCCTGGGCGCCCACGGCATTCACTTGGGTCAGGAGGACATGCCCGTGTCCGAAGCGCGCAAGTTACTGGGACCCTTGGCTATCATCGGCCTTTCTACCCACAATGAGGCCGAAGTCCTCGCCGCTGAAAACGAAGACGTCTCCTATATCAATATTGGGCCCATGTTTCCCACTGCCACCAAGGATCATAGTGCCTATCCAGCGCTCGGCCTCGAAGCGGTGCTAGCACTTTCCCGGCTCACACGCCATCCCTGGACGACTATGGGCGGAATCAAGGCCCATCATCTGCCAGATTTGTTTTCACGCGGAGTGAAAACGGCGGCCCTGGTCACGGAAATCAGCTTGGCTCTCGATCCTGAGCAAAGGACTCGCGAATTATTGAAGCTTATCGATGGCGTTAAGTCTTAGGGGAGGGGCCGGATTTTCCGGTTTCTTATTTAAGGTCCAAACTCTTCCCTGAGTTCGGATTCTGCTTTTATTAAAAGCGGAAATTCAAAGCCGAAAACTATGCGATTTGCAATTGATTCATGACATTGAGCATGGCCGTGGTCATTTCCTTCATTCCTTGCTGAAAGGCAGAAGGTGAGGCCGTAGTCGCGGCTTTTGCATTTTGTTGAGAACCTCCGAAAGCGTCCTCGGCCTTCCAATTCTTCAAGAAGTCCGCAAGAGGTGAGGTCTCGCCAAAAGCGTCCTCGCCCTGCATTCCGCCAAAGCTCATCGAAGCTTGTTGCATGAATTCTTCCATGCCACCGCCCATATCCGAGTCTTGCGAAGACCACTGCACGGTGCGCACCTGCATCATCACCATCATGATGCTCGTCGAACTGCCCGGCCCATCCGACGTGGGCAATTGGCAATTCTCGCCCCCTTGCTGACCTTCGAGGAGATCGGCCAATTCTTTGGCATTGATCTTCCCATTCTTATCGCTGTCTATTTTGGCGAGCAAATCTTCGGGGCTTTGCCCCGATCGCTTGGCCATGCGCTCCAATTCGGACGCGTCAATACCGCCGTCGGCATTCTTGTCCATTTTCTTGAACATCTTCGCAGCCGAGGGAAAATGCCGATGCATTCCCCCTCCTTGCAGTCCCTGTATCATGTTCCGCTCCGGTTTCGGCGCATACGCCTCGCAAAGACGACAGGCCTTCGCGTGATCAGCTATCGGCAGAATTAGGCTTGACTTGAGTGCTGCCGCCCGAACAATTCACTTCAACTTTTCAATCAGACTTGCTTTCAACTTTCGCCGTAACTTCTGCATGACGTGCGGAAATCACTAAGGCCGCGCGTACCTTGCCCACGGCGACGATCAAGGCAGCCTCCTCAGCCTCGCGCACTCCCTGTGGCGAACCGAAAACCTGCAAAAGCTTAAGGCGCGTCTTTTCGCCCAAGCCCGCAATGCCGTCCAGCCAGGTCGTGGTCAGGTATTTGGTACGCTTGCTGCGCTGAAAAGTGATGGCGAATCGATGGGCTTCATCACGCACGGCCTGCAATAATTTAAGGCTTGCCGAAGTCTTGGGTAACAGCAAAGCTTCCCCCTGCTCGGGAAAGAAAATCTCTTCCAGCCTTTTGGCTAAACCGATCATGGGTATTTCGCGAACTCCCGCGGCGAGCATCACGTCATAGGCTGCGCGCAATTGTCCTTTGCCGCCATCAATCAAAATCAGGTCGGGAGGCTGTGGATCCCCGGACACGATGCGGGCGGCTCGGCGACCTAAAACTTCACGCATGGAGGCGAAGTCATCTATTCCCTCCACCGTTTTCACATTGTAGTGGCGATACTCTTTTTTCGCGGGTTTGCCATCGATGAAAACCACTTGCGAGGCCACGGTGTCCGTGCCGGAAAGATGCGAGATGTCGAAACCTTCGATGCGATTGGGTGGCTTGGGCAAACCCAAATCCTCTTGCAAGGCGCTCACCAGATAACTCTGGCGATTCTTGCGCTCGCGGCGAATCACGAATTCGGTGAGCTGCATTTGGGCATTGGCCAGAGCCAATTGCAATTGACGCGCTTTTTCTCCGCGCTGCGGTACTTCCAGGCTGACAGCGCGTCCACGAATGCCGCGCAGCAAGGCCTCCATGTTTTCTTCCTCGGGCAAGGCATGCGACAGTGCGATTTCCCTGGGTATCTCTCCCAGATTACGCTCCAAGTAAAAGGCCCGCAAAAACTCGGTGAGTATAGCCCCCTCGTCTTGCTCCAGGGGTATGCTCACCTCGAATAGCTTGCGATCATTCACGAAACCATCGCGCACTTCCAATACGGTGATGCAACCGATTTTGCCATTGCGCGCGACGGCAATGAGGTCTTTGGGCTCATCTTCGGTGCCCAAATCCACGCGCTGCCGCTCCTGCACGGTTTCCAGATTCTGGATTTGATCGCGAATGCGCGCGGCGTCCTCGAAGCGTTCAGCCTGAGCCGCCTCCTGCATATTGCGTTGCAAGGCCTGCATCAAATCCTTGCGCTTGCCGCGCAGCATGAGCACGGCCTCATCAATCAACCTGCGATACTCCTCCGAGCTGGCGAGAAAGGCGCAAGGGGCATCGCATCGCCCCAAATGATGCGAAAGGCATGGCCGAATGGCTTCGGAGAGCGGCAATTTGAGATCGCAATCACGGATGCGAAATAAACCCTGTAAATACTGCAAAGTCCTGCGCATGGCCTTGGCATTGGTATAAGGCCCAAAATAGGCGTCGCCATCTTTAGCTACTTGGCGAGTCACCAGGATGCGTGGAAAGGGTTCGCTCAGGGTGATTCGCAAATACGGAAAATGCTTGTCATCCTTCAGCTCGATATTGTAACGGGGAGCGTGCTTCTTGGCGAGATTCGCCTCGAGAATTAAGGCTTCCACCTCGTTTTGCGTGACCACCCATTCTAAGTCGGTGGCGACATCACGTAAGATATGCGAAGCCAAATGATTGTCGGCGCCGCGTCCGCTGAAGTAATTGCGCACGCGATTGCGCAAGTTCACGGCCTTGCCGATATAGATGATTTCGCCCTTAGGATTCTTAAACAAGTACACCCCGGGCAAGGGCGGCAGCAATTCCAGCTTCGCGAGCAGGGGCGAGACTTCTTCGCCCGGCATGTCGACCTTTTCTGATTTCATGCCTTCACCTTGCCATCAGAATAGTTCACCGTAAAACCGGAAAACGAAAAAGACCCCGTTTCCGAGGTCTCTTCGCATTTTCTTGCTGGGCAAAGCCCCTAGTTTTACCGATAAAATCGGGGACTATTCGGCTTTGTCGGCAATCACTTCATTCGCCGTATCCGTTGCCTTTTTGGCTTCGGACTTGGTGATATTCACTTTTTTGTCCGACTTGGCTTTAGCGGCCTTAGCGGGCTTTTTCTTGGACTTCTCGCGAATCTCTTCTTCCACGAGCATGATGATGGCCATTTGCGAATTATCGCCGCGGCGATTTTCGGCCAACTTCAAGACGCGAGTATAACCACCAGCACGCTTGGAATAGCGCTTGGCAATAACTTCGAAAAGCCCTTGCAGTACTTCCGGCTCCTTGACAAAGCGGGCGGCTTGGCGACGAGCGCCGAGATCGCCTTGTTTGGCATAAGTGATCAGACGTTCTACCAAACCACGGATAACCTTGGCCTTGGTGATAGTCGTGCGAACTTGCCGCTTCATCGGCTCTTCCTCAAGACCCTTCTTGAGGATGGAGGTGGCCAGGTTGTTGACCAATGCCCGACGATGGTCGGTATTGCGGTCGAGTCTATTGTGTTTTACACCGTGTCTCATATTTTCCTCAGGGGCCTAAACGCCATGAATCGCTTACAGCGATACTTAGCGCTCGTCTCCCAGGTAATAGTCGACGTCCATGCCGAAATGCAGGCCCATATTGGACAGCACTTCATTCAGCTCGACGAGCGACTTGCGGCCGAAATTCTTGTACTTGAGCATTTCCGATTCCTGGTTACGTACCAAGTCGGAAATGGTGTGGATATTGGCGCAACGCAGGCAGTTGCTGGAGCGCACCGAGAGCTCTAGCTCGTCGACACGCATTTTGAGCAACTGACGGATGCGATCCTTCTCCTCGTCGCGCACCACTTCTTCGGCGGCTTCTAAGTCGCCTTCGAAATTGATGAACAGCTCGAAATGATCGACCAAAAGCTTGGCGGCATAAGCCATCGCGTCTTCGGGTTCAATCGATCCGTCGGTCCAGGTCTCAATGACCAGGCGGTTGAAGTCGGTGCGCTGACCCACGCGGGTATCGCTGACTTCGTAAGCCACCTTGGAAACCGGGGAAAAATTCGCGTCGATGGGAATGACACCGATGGGGTCATCTTCGCGCTTCAAATCCTCGGCGATCACGTAGCCGCGACCATCGGAGATTCTCAGTTCCACCGTCAAACTGCCATTCTTGCCAAGTGTGGCAATATGCAGCTCGGGGTTTAAAATCTGCACGTCGGGATTGGGCTCGATATGCTCGGCCCGCACTTCGCCTTCGCCAGAAACATCCAGGCGCAAGGTGGCGTCTTCGTCCGACAACAACTTCAAGCGCAGGGTCTTGAGGTTGAGAATGATTTCGGCAACGTCTTCTTTCACGCCCTCGAGCGTGGAGAATTCGTGCTGAACGCCTTCAAAACGTACCGATACCACGGCGGCGCCTTGCAAGCTTGATAACAAGACACGGCGCAGGGCATTGCCCACAGATACGCCCCAACCGCGTTCCAACGGCTCGATGACGAACTTGCCGTATTTGGAATCACCCTTTTCCTTAACGATGCCCTTGGGCATGTGGAGTGCTTTCCATTTCATCTCTCGGCGTCCTCGCTGCTAATCCGTGAAAATCCGTTTAAGTCGTACTTGTTCAAAGCCATTGCATCGGTCAAGCTTTCGCTTAGACGCGACGGCGTTTCTTGGGACGGCAACCATTGTGGGGAACGCCAGTGACGTCCTTGATGGAAACCACTTCCAGACCCGCAGCCTTCAAAGCTCGAATGGCTGACTCGCGACCAGCGCCCGCGCCTTTAACGCGAACATCGACCTTGCGCATACCCATTTCCATGGCCACGACAGCTGCTGATTCCGCTGCCACCTGGGCGGCGAAAGGCGTGCTTTTACGCGAACCCTTGAAGCCGACCTTGCCAGGCGAACCCCAAGAAATGGCATTGCCCTTGATATCGGTGATGGTCACCACGGTATTGTTGAACGATGCGCGCACCGTGCAGCAGCCATGGGGATCCACACGCTTTTTGCTTTTCTTAATCTTGGCCTTGGCATCTGCGCCAGCGGCTTCGCCTTCACCCGCAGCAGCCTTTTCGGCTTTCTTCGGAGCTTCAGCTTTCTCTGCCTTCTCGGCCACTTTTTCGTCTGCCATAGTCTTCTCAGGCCCTTCGCTTACTTCTTCTTATTGGCAATGGTCTTACGGGGACCTTTGCGCGTGCGAGCATTGGTCTTAGTGCGCTGACCACGAACGGGCAGGCCCTTGCGATGACGCTGGCCGCGATAGCAGCCAATGTCGACCAAACGCTTGATATTGATGCCGATTTGCGAGCGCAAATCACCTTCGACTTGGTAGTTGCCTTCCAAGACACGGCGAATGCGGCCCACGTCCTCATCCGTCAATTCTGACGCCTTTTTGGCGGGATTGACGCCTGCTTTTTGCAGAATAACTTTGGCATTCGAGCGGCCCACACCAAACAAATAGGTGAGGGAAATCTCGATGCGTTTATTGCCGGGTAGATCGACGCCTGAAATACGTGCCACGGTCTAAACTCCTATCCCTGCCGCTGCTTGTGGCGGGGGTTCTTCTTGCAGATGATATAGACTATGCCTTTGCGCCGAACAACTTTGCAGTTCTCGCAACGCGGTTTGACTGAAGCCCTGACTTTCATTGAATTGCCTCGTGCTCGCTGGCCTATTTGTGACGGTAGGTGATTCGGCCCCGCGACAAGTCGTAGGGGGACAATTCTAGTAAAACCCTGTCATTAGGCAAGATACGGATGTAATTCTTCCGCATTTTGCCTGAAATATGGGCTAAAATGACATGTCCATTGTCTAATTCGACCTTGAACATGGCATTGGGAAGGGCCTCAATGACCCTTCCTTCAACCTGTATGCCCTCTTGTTTGGACATTACAGCATTCTCCGACCACGGATTTTGCCTTTACGCATGAATCCTTCGTAGTGCTGGTTCTGGAGATGGGTTTGGAACTGACGGAGAGTTTCCAGGGCCACGCCGATGGCAATGAGCACGCTGGTTCCGCCGATGTAAAACGTCATGTGCAATTGGGTTTTCAGGATAAGAGGAACGATGGAAATCGTTGCCAGAAAAATGGCTCCGGGCAAGGTTACCCGAGTCAAAATCATGTCAATGAATTCCGCTGTCTTCCGGCCCGGCCGCACACCTGGAATGAAACCGCCGCTCTTCTTCAGATTATCGGCGATATCTTTCGGGTTGTACATGATAGCCGTGTAGAAGTACGAGAAGAAGACGATGAGGAAAACGAAAACCGTCATGTAAACATAATGATCGGGTAAGAACCATCGACCCACGGCCTGAGCCGCAGTCAAATGAGGAAAGAAGCTCGCCAATTGTGTCGGGACGAACATGATGGCCGAAGCGAAAATCACTGGCATCACCCCGGCGGTATTGACCTTGAAAGGCAAAAAGCTGGCCTGTCCACCCATGACCTTGCGGCCTACCACCCGTTTGGGACTTTGCAATGGGATACGACGTATCCCTTGGTCGACGAAGATAATGAAGGTGGTCACGATGAGAACGATGCCGAGAATCACTACCAACATCGGTATGCTGCGCTCGCCAGTCATTATCAAATCCCATTCGCTCATGACAGCCGAAGGAACCGTGGCCATAATGCCGATGAAAATAATGAGGGATATGCCATTGCCAATGCCACGAGCCGTGATTTGTTCACCCATCCACATGATAAGCAAGGTGCCGGTCGTCAGAGTGATGACGGTGAGCAAGGTAAAGCCCAGCTTACTGACATCGGGAGCCAAAAGAGGTATGCCGGAAGGCGTGGTTTGAGCGCCGAGCCAAGTTGCCACACCCCAAGCCTGCATAGCCGTGATGATGATGGTGACGATGCGAGTCCACTTGGTGAGGCGAAGCTTGCCTTCATTGCCTTGTTTTTGCCAGGCTTGAAGGGTAGGAATCACGGTCGCCATGATTTGAATAATAATGGAGGCGCTAATATAGGGCATAATGCCCAAACTGAATATCGAGGCGCGCTGTAAAGCACCGCCCACGAAGGTATTGTAAAGACCGAAAAGATTATTGGAATTCTTCGAAAAGAATTCGGCAATAGCCGCACTGTCCACGCCAGGGAGGGGTATAAATCCACCCAAGCGATAGACGGCAAGAACTCCGAGCGTGAAGAAAATCTTCGTTCGCAGCTCAGCGATCTTGAAAACATTCAGGAAACCCTGGATGACCTGCACGGTTCTGCCCTCGTCCTTTTGTCCGTTATTGCCGACTAGATGACTTCGGCTTTGCCGCCAGCAGCCTCGATGGCGGCTTTGGCAGAAACACTGAAGCGATTGGCCTTGACCGTGAGGGCCTTGGTGATTTTGCCCGCACCCAGAATTTTCACCAAGTCATCGGCGCGAGCAATAAGCCCAGCTTTGACCAGATCTTCAGGAGTGACGGTACCAGTGAAGCGCTTGTCGAGTTCGCCCAAATTCACAGCTTGCACTTCAGCGAAATGGCTATTGAAGCCACGCTTGGGCAAACGGCGAACCATGGGATTCTGACCGCCTTCAAATGCATCGGTACGACCGGGGCTCTTGCGAGCGCCAGCACCTTTTTGGCCGCGACCGCAGGTTTTACCCAGGCCCGAACCTTCACCACGACCAACTTTGAACCGCTTTGGGCGTGAGCCTTTGGGCGGACGGAGTTCATTCAGTTTCATTAGGCCTTCTCCACCTTGACCAGGTGATCCACAACGCGGATCATGCCACGGATTTGGGGAACGTCTGTTTTTACCACGAATTTGCGGATGCCCCGCAATCCCAGAGCCACGAGAGTCTTTTGCTGCACTTTGAGGGTGCGGTTCGAGCTCTCGACCTGGGTGATTTTGATCTTATTTGCCATGAGAATATCCTCAGTCTAAGGCCTTGGCCTTAGTCCTTTGCGACCTGGCCGCGAAGGCGTGCGAATTCTTTCTTGGAACGCTGGCGCTGCAATCCATTCAGGATTGCCTTCACCACGTTATGCGGATTGGTCGAGCCAATGCTCTTGGTGAGCACATCATGCACGCCAGCCGCTTCAAGCACAGCGCGAGCCGCACCGCCGGCAATAACGCCGGTACCAGGCGAAGCAGGACGCATGAATACCTTGGCAGCGCCATATTCCGCGATAATATCGTGAGGAATGGTGCGCTTTTGCAAGGTCACGTCCACCAAATTCTTGTGGGCGTTTTCCGTGGCTTTGCGAATCGCTTCGGCGACTTCATTGGCCTTGCCAATGCCGAGTCCGAGACGACCGTTACCATTGCCAACCACCACGATGGAATTGAAGCTGAACCGACGTCCACCCTTCACCACCTTGGCGCAGCGATTGATGGCCACGACCTTTTCCTGAAACTCACTTTTGTTTTCGTTCTCCACGCGCATTCCCTCGAGTTAAAATTCCAGGCCGGCCTTACGGGCGGCTTCGGCAATGGCCTTAACGCGGCCGTGGTAGAGATATCCGCCACGGTCGAACACGACGCTTTTAATGCCCTTTTCCAACGCCTTCTTGGCGAAGAATTCGCCGAGAAATTCAGAGGCTTGCGTCTTGGTTTTATCGACCAAGGCAGGCTTGATTTCGGCCGATAGGGTCGACACCTGCAGCAAGGACTTGCCGCTGACATCGTCGACCAATTGGGCGACCATATTGTTAAGGCTGCGGCGCACGCAAAGGCGTGGACGCTCGGCTGTACCGGCGAGGTTCTTGCGAATGCGCTGGTGACGGGCCACTCGGGCCTGATGACGAATCTGTGCTTTGTCGGCGAACATGGTAAGTTCCCTTTGCTGAGGTGAAGGCCAGAGGCCTTCACGACCTCATCAAGTCTTCTTGACTTCTTTCTGGATGACTTGCTCGTTCAAGTACCGGACACCCTTGCCCTTATAAGGCTCGGGGGGCTTGAAACCGCGCAGCGTCGCAGCGACCTGACCCACCTTTTGGCGGTCAATGCCTTCGACGACAATTTTAACGTTACCGTCCATCTTGACCGTCACGCCCACAGGCGGTTCGAACAAGATGGGATGGGAATAACCCAGGACTAGGTTCACGGCCTTGCCTTTTTGCTCGCCGCGATAACCCACGCCACGGATTTCGAGTTCCTTGGTGAAACCTTTGGTGACACCGGTCACCATATTATTCACCACGGCTCGGCTGGTGCCGTGCAGGGCGCGATCGGTTCCGGCGTCGGAAGGACGCTTGAACTCGAGCGAACCGTCATCAGCTTTTTGAATGCTGATTTTTTCATGCACGGTAAACGACAGCTTACCCTTGGGGCCTTCAACCTGTATGGTTTGGCCCGTGACATTCACTTTGACTCCGGCCGGTATCTTGACCGGTGATTTGCCTACACGAGACATGTTGCCCTCACCAAACCTTGCAGAGGACTTCGCCCCCGACCTTTTGGGTGCGTGCTTCGTGGTCGGTCAGCAAACCGCGCGACGTCGAAACGATGGCTATGCCTAGGCCATTGCGGACCCTGGGCAGGCGATCGACGCCGGAGTAAGCGCGACGACCGGGAACCGAGACGCGCTCGATGCCTTGTATGGCGGGTTCGCCATCGGTGTAGCGCAATAAGAGCTTCATTAAGCCCTGCTTGCTATCATCGACAATCACGAACTTCTCGATGAAGTTCCGCCGCACCAAAATCTTGGCAACTTCGCGCCGAAGATTCGACGCCGGCATTTCTACTACCCGCTTGCCCACCATGGAGGCGTTGCGAATGCGGGTGAGCATGTCGCCGATGGGATCATTGATTCCACTCATCGTCTATCCTCTTTCGCTTCTCTCGGCCGCGCTCACCACGAGGCCTTAACGATACCGGGTATCTCTCCAATGAGCGCAAGCTCACGGAAGCAGATACGGCACAAACCGAATTTACCCATGTATGCGCGCGGACGACCGCAACGCCGACACCGGTTATAAGCGCGAACCTTGAATTTGGGGGTCCGCTTCTGCTTTTCAATCATGCAACGCTTTGCCATGCCGTCCTCTTATTTCCGGAAGGGCAGACCCAAGGAGATGAGGAGAGCACGGCAGCTCTCGTCATTCTTGGCGCTGGTCACAAAGGTGATATCCATACCGAAGAGCTGAGAAATCTTATCGTAGTTGATTTCTAGAAAGATGATCTGCTCCTTGATACCGAAGGTGTAATTGCCATTGCCGTCGAAGCCGCGCTTGGGAATGCCGCGAAAATCGCGCACTCGAGGCAGGGCTATGGCGGTAAGGCGTTCCAGGAAGTCCCACATGCGGTCGCCGTGCAGGGTCACCTTGGAGCCAATGGCCTGGTTTTCTTTAAGCTTGAAATTCGAGATGGCCTTCTTCGCCTTGGTCACCACGGCCTTTTGGCCGGTGATATTGGTCAGCGTATTTACCGCTTCCTCAATCAGGCGTTGATTGCCAGTCGCCTTGCCCATGCCCATATTGAGCACGATCTTTTCGAGGCGTGGCACTTCCATCACGTTTTTCAGATTCAGTTCCTTTTGCAGGGACTGAACCATCTCTGTACGGTATTTATCCTTCAGCTTGCTCATTTGCTTTTATCCTCGACCGGGAAGCGAAGCCTTATGGCTCGCCCGACCCTGCCGTATGAGGCCTCAACCGTCTATGGGGTTACCGGATTTGCGTTCCACTCGCACCCGTTTGCCATTGACTTCGCGACGCGAAATCTTCACCGGCTTGCCCGATTTGGGGGAAACCAGCGCAACATTGGACACATGAATGGGCATTTCTTTTTCAATAATGCCGCCCTTCTGGTCTTTTTGATTGGGCTTCTGATGCTTCTTGGCTTTGTTCACGCCTTCAATCACCACCTTCGATTTCTCGGGGATGACGCGCATGACCTTGCCTTCGCTTCCTTTGGCCTTGCCCGAAGTTACTCGGACCAGGTCGTCTTTCTTGATCTTCAAGGCCATTTAGATAACCTCCGGAGCCAGTGACACGATTTTCATGTACTGCTTCTCGCGCAACTCACGGGCCACTGGCCCAAAGATACGCGAACCCTTGGGTTCCTTAGCGTCATTGATGATGACGCAAGCGTTATCGCCAAAGCGTATGGCCGAGCCATCTTTGCGCTTGACGGTGCGCACGGTGCGGACCACGACGGCCTTTTGCACCGAGCCTTTTTTGACGCCGGCAGTAGGCGTGGCGGTCTTTACGGCCACCACGATGATGTCACCCAGGCTTGCATAGCGGCGACGTGTGCCGCCGAGCACCTTGATGCACTGCACTTCCTTCGCGCCGGAATTATCGGCGACGGTCAGGCGAGTTTGTTGCTGAATCATGGTTCTATCTCGTCTCCGTCACTTCTTCTTCTCAACGATGCGAAGCAGGCGCCACCGCTTGGTTTTGCTGAGGGGACGGGTCTCGATAATCTCGACCACATCGCCTTCATGCGCCTCGTTTTGCTCGTCGTGAGCCTTGAACTTAACGGTGTTGTGCACCGTCTTGCCGTATTTGGCATGCGACTTACGGTTGACGACGGCGACGGTGATGGTCTTATCCATCTTGTCGCTCACCACCAAGCCCTGGCGCACTTTACGCCGGTTGTCGCGGGCCGCTTCTGTATTCTGTTCGGTCATGGTCGACATCCGTCCGCCTTACTTAACCGCCGCCGAGGCGGTTTTCTCGCCCAGCACGGTTTTCATGCGGGCGATTTCGCGCCGAAGGATGCGGACCGAGGAATTGTTCTCTAGTTTGCCGAGGCTGTTCTGAAGTTTCAGATCGAACAGCTTGGACTCATTGTCCTTGACACGCGTGGTCAGGACATCGGTCGCCAACTCGCGCAAGTCTTTTGCCTTATCAGCCATTGTTTTCCTCCAACTCGCAAATCTTTACGCGCAGGGGGAGCTTTTGAGCCGCAACTTTGAGGGCTTCGATGGCCAATTCCTTTTCCACGCCGCCCATCTCAAAGAGAATGCGTCCGGCGAGAACTACAGCCACCCAACCTTCGACATTACCCTTACCGGAACCCATGCGGGTTTCAGCAGGCTTCTTCGTGAAGGGCTTGTCCGGATAGACGCGTATCCACACACGTCCACCGCGCTTGATTTTGCGTGTCATGGCCACGCGGGCCGCTTCAATTTGGCGATTGGACACCCAGGCCGATTCAAGGGCCTGAAGACCAAATTCACCGAAGGCCAGAGTCGTGCCACGGGGGGCAGCGCCTTTCATGGCGCCCTTCTGGACCTTGCGCCACTTGACTTTCTTAGGGCTCAGCATTTAGCCTAACACCCTTTCTCCCTCAGTGGGGTTCTCTTCCTTCTTCAGGATCTCGCCTTTGAAAATCCAGACCTTGACGCCAATGGTGCCAAAGGTGGTTTCCGCACGCGAGGTGGCGTAATCGATGTCGGCGCGTAAGGTCTGCAAGGGAATGCGGCCTTCGCGGGTTTTTTCAATACGAGCGATTTCAGCTCCACCAAGACGGCCCGAGCAAGTGATCTTGATGCCTTGGGCGCCAAGACGCATGGCCGAAGCCACTGCCTTTTTCATCGCACGGCGGAAAGCAACGCGCTTTTCCAATTGGCGGGCGATGTTCTCGGCCACGAGTTGGGAGTCCACTTCGGGACGCTTGATCTCGCGGATATTGATGTAGATGTCCTTACCCGTCAAGTGCTGAAGCTCACCCTTGATACGCTCCACCTCTTCGCCCTTTTTGCCGATAACGACGCCAGGACGGGCGGTGAAGATATTGATGGTGACTTCCTTGACGGTGCGTTCGATACCCACATTGGAGAGGCTGGCATGAGCCAAGCGCTTCTTCAAGTAGCGACGAATCACCATGTCTTCATACAGCAGGTCCGCGAAATTCTTTTCGGCGTACCAGCGCGAATTCCAGGTCTTGATGACACCAAGTCGGAATCCTATCGGATGGGTTTTCTGTCCCATTATTTCCTCCTTAGTCCGCCACTATAAGGGTGACGTGGCTCATCTTCTTTTCGATGCGGAATGCACGGCCTTGAGCATGAGCACGAATGCGCTTGATCAAGGGTCCGGCGTCAACCATCACCGTTTTGACTTTTAGGTTCTTGGCCTTCGAGGATCCGGCGGCTGCCTTCACCTGATAGTTTGCCACGGCCGCCTTGAGGATTTTATCCATCATGAGCGCCGACTTCTTTTGCAGCCGTAGGCCGAAAAGAAGGTTCAAGGAGTCTTCCACGGACTTGCCGCGAATCAGATCGGCCACCTGGCGCATCCGATTGTAGGACGAGCGCAGGTATTTGGCTTTTGCCACTGCTTCCATCGTTGCCTATCCTCGCCTTACTTCTTGCCCTGTCCGGCGGATGCCGGAGCGGGCTTGGCTTTTTCGGTTTTGGCATGGCCGCGATAAGTGCGCGTGAGTGAAAACTCACCGAGCTTATGGCCAACCATGTTTTCAGTGACATAGACGGGCACATGGGTCTTGCCGTTGTGCACGGCAATGGTGTGTCCGACGAAGTCGGGAATGATGGTAGAGCGACGGCTCCAGGTCTTGATGGCCGTCTTCTTTGTATTGCCGCTCATCTCTTTCACCTTATTCTGAAGATGAGAGTCGACGAACGCGCCCTTCTTGAGTGAACGAGCCATGACTTAAGCCTCCCGCGACTTATTCTTAGGACGGCGCCGGACAATATATTGGTCGGTCCGCTTGTTATTGCGAGTCTTCTTACCCTTGGACTTTTTGCCCCAGGGAGAGACCGGGTGACCACCACCCGAAGTTCTGCCTTCACCACCACCCATGGGATGGTCGACAGGATTCATAGCCACACCGCGAACCTTGGGCCGCTTGCCCATCCAACGCGAACGTCCGGCCGAACCGCTAATGACATTGTTATGATCCCCGTTTCCGACGCGGCCGATTGCGGCGCGGCAGATCAGGCGGATACGATAGATTTCGCCTGAAGGCAGCTTGATTTGAGCATGCTCTTCTTCGCGAGCCACGACTTCGCCCCAAGAGCCCGCGGAGCGCGCGATTTGCGCGCCTTTGCCAGGCTTGAGCTCAATGGCGTGAATCAAGGTGTTCATCGGAATCTTGCTCAAAGGCAAGACATTACCGACTTCAAGTGTCGCGCCTTCGCCCGACAACACGATCTGTCCGACCTTGAGGCCTTCTGGGGCGATAATGTAACGGCGCTCGCCATCGATATATCGAACCAGGGCGATATAAGCGCTGCGATTCGGATCGTATTCGATAGTTTCGACCGTAGCCTTCACGCCTTCACGCTCACGCTTGAAGTCGATGATGCGATACTTGCGCTTGTGGCCACCGCCGCGACGGCGCATGGTGATATTGCCGGAATTATTGCGTCCGGCAGGTTCCGAGCGGCCTTCAAGCAGGGGCTTGTAAGGCTTGTCGGTGGTAATTTCGGCGAAGTCCGGCGTCTGCTTGTAGCGCAGCGTCGGCGTCAGCGGCCGGTAAGACTTGAGTCCCATGGTCTTGCGTCTCTCTGCTTACTCTATGTCTTTGATGCCGTCGCCAGCGCGCAACCGCACGTAGGCTTTCTTCCAATGAGCGCGTCGGCCATAAACGCCGCGAACGCTCTTGTATTTTCCGAGGACATTCACCGTGTTCACCGCTTCGACTTTCACCTGAAAGCGCTCTTCGATGGCACGCTTGATTTGGCCCTTGGTTGCTGTAGGCTTCACCTTGAAAACCCATTGATTGCCATTGGGGCGAATCTTCAGGGACTTCTCAGTGAGAAGCGGATATTCCAATACGTCTTTTATTGCCTTCATGATGACCTCAGGCCGCCTTGCGGGTCTCGACCAAAGCCTTGAGAGCCATGTCGGTGAGGATGAGGCGCTCGGCTTGGAGCAAGCTATAGGTCGACACGTCGGCCACGCGCTCCACGCACAAGTCGCGAATGTTACGGGCTGCGAGCATCAAGTTGTGCTCGGGCTCGGTCACCAAGATGAGGCTTCGACCCTTACCCAACTCGGCCCTCTTGAGGATGGCGGCGAGTGCGCTGGTCTTGGGAGCGGTGACGCTCAAACCTTCGAAGACATGCACTTGACCTTGCTGGGCCATGGCCGACAGCGCGCAAATGAGTGCCTTCTTTTTCACCTTGGCATTGATATTAATGCCGTACTTGCGGGGAATAGGGCCATGAGCCTTACCACCGCGCGCCCAGTTAGGAGCGGTATTCGAGCCCTGACGAGCACGACCGGTTCCCTTTTGCTTCCAGGGCTTTTTGCCGCCACCAGAAACTTCAGCGCGAGTCTTGGTTTTGTGGGTGCCTTGGCGCTGATTGGCCATGAGCACTTCCACAGCCGCCCACATGACGGCTTCATTCACGGGTTGATCAAAGTGGCTGGCCGGCAAATCGGTCTCAGCCTTCACGCTGCCGTCGGCGGCATGCAGTTTCGCCTTAACCATTTTTCTGCTTCCTCACGATGACCTTGGCATTGTTCGCGCCGGGAATAGCTCCCTTGATGAAGAGCAAATTGCGCTCGGCATCGACCTGAACAAGTTCAAGATTTTTAAAGGTGTGCGTTTCGACGCCCAAATGGCCGCCCAATTTCTGTCCAGGCCAAACGCGGCCGGGATAGGTATGAGCACCGAGCGATCCAGGAGCACGGACGTTTTGCGAACCGTGAGTCTCAGGACCGCGGCTGAAGTTATGACGCTTAATGGTACCTGCAAAGCCACGTCCCTTGGATGTGCCGGTAACGGTCACTGCCTTGGAATCTCCGAAGAGGCTGACGTCAATCGTCTTGCCTACTTCGTAGCCGGCGGTGTCGTCGAGTCGAAACTCAGCGACGAAGCGGCTCAATGCGACATTGCTCTTCTTGAATTGTCCGATTTCGGGCTTATTCAAGTGCTTCTCTTTTTTGGTGCCCGAGGCCAATTTTACGGCAGTATAGCCGTGCTTGTCCTTGGACTTCACTTCCATGACCGTGGCCGGAGGTAGCTCAATCACCGTGACGGGCACGGGTTGGCCGACCTTGTTGTATATCTGGGTCATTCCCAGCTTGATTCCGATAAGTCCCAACATTAGCCGTGCCCTTAGACGTTGATCTCAACTTCCACACCGGCGGGCAAATCGAGCTTGATGAGCGAATCGATTGTCTGCGGGGTATGGTCGAGGATATCGATGAGGCGTTTATGCGTCCGCATTTCGAACTGCTCACGCGAGGTCTTGTCGATGTGCGGTGAGCGTATCACCGTGAAAATGCGCTTCTTGGTGGGAAGCGGTATGGGACCGACGATTTTGGCGCCGGTATTCCGCGCCGTCCGAACGATGTCGGCCGCCGAGCGGTCAATCATTCGATGGTCGAATGATTTCAGGCGGATACGTATTCTTCCTGCCACAGGTCAATCCTCGCTAGAGTTTTCAGAGAGCGGGCTTGGCTCTCGGCCAAACCCTCTGTTACTGATATCCTGATTACTTAATGATTTCCGTTACAACGCCAGCGCCGACGGTTTTGCCGCCTTCACGAATGGCGAAGCGCAAGTCTTTTGCCATGGCGATAGGCGCAATCAGCTCGACCGTAACCGAGATATTGTCACCAGGCATCACCATTTCCGTGCCTTCGGGGAGCTCAATCGAGCCCGTCACGTCGGTGGTACGGAAGTAGAACTGAGGGCGATAGCCTTTGAAGAAAGGAGTATGGCGTCCGCCTTCGTCCTTGCTCAAGACATAAACCTCAGCTTTGAAATTCGTATGCGGGGTTATCGTGCCCGGCTTGGCCAAAACCTGGCCGCGCTCGATATCCGTCTTTTCTGCGCCGCGGAGCAAGAGGCCGACATTGTCGCCCGCTTGTGCGTCGTCGAGAAGCTTGCGGAACATTTCCACGCCCGTCACCACGAACTTCTTGCTGTCACCGAGACCAACGCGTTCGATTTCTTCGCCGACCTTGACCTTGCCTTGTTCCACGCGACCCGTTGCCACCGTACCGCGACCGGTAATGGTGAACACGTCTTCGACGCTCATCAAGAAGGGCTTGTCCACGGCGCGAACCGGGGTGGGGATATACTTGTCGACGCTCAGCATCAAGGCGAGAATCGCCTTCTCGCCCAGATCGCCGGTATCGCCTTCGAGGGCTTTGACCGCGCTACCGCGAGTGATGGGGATATCGTCGCCAGGGAATTCATACTTCTTCAGCAAGTCGCGGATTTCCATTTCGACCAGATCCAGCAATTCGGGATCGTCAACCATGTCGCACTTGTTCATGAAGACAACGATATA
>JAYUVP010000215.1:0-6638 GCA_043753995.1 Fibrobacterota bacterium | reverse complement strand
GCCAGGGCATGCCGAATGGGATGGCATGGCGCGGAAGGCTAGGGTCGATTCGACCCAGGGGAATCCAGATTCCCTGGCAGGGACGGTTCCGGAGTCGGCTTCGGTTGCCGCTCCCACCAAGGCAGAATTGCGCGCCTTGGCGCGTGAGGCCAAGCAGAGCGAGGTTTGGCGTCATAGTGCCTCCAGTGGCTTTCAAGTTTATCGCTTAGGCAATGCGACGGCTTGCGCGGGTTTAGGCATTGCCGCCGTGGGCGTCTTATTTGATTTGCCGGTGATGTGGGTGGGAGGCGCCATCACGGCCGAATTCGGACTACCCATTGCCGGAATCGGTGCCACCAAATCCAGCCGAGCCTCTATGCATTTGGCCAAGACGCGGAAACAAAAAGGCGGCTATGCTTGGCCGACTTATTTCGCAGGATGGGGATTACTGGTGGGATCCGTTTTCATTTTGTCATCGGATACCGAAACCCATATCGATCCGATTACGAACAAAAAAGTCACCGAGTCTACGCAGGATGCCGTGGAGCTTTCTCGTATGGTGGCCTTAACGGGGCTGGCGGCGCATACCTTGTCATGGTATGGCTTCTCGAAAAAAGTCGAAGGCGCGCGCGAGAATTTGTCGCGAGTGGCCTTGGTGCCGAAACTGGAAAAAGACCGGCACGGAATTTCCGGTGCCGGTCTCAGCTTAGCCTTAAGCTTTTAGCTTCAGGCTTTTAGCACATCCACCAGGAATTTATTCACACGCGTTACATAGCCTGCTGGGTCCTTGACCTCGCCGCCTTCGGCCAGTAAGGCCTGATCGACAAGCACGCGATACCAATCGCCGAGTTGGGCATCGTCCGCATTGGCTTCCCATTTCGAAAGCAAGCGTTGAATGATGGGATGATCGGGATTGATTTCCAAAATGCGTTTCTGGGCGGTGACCTTTTGATTGGCCATCTTGAGAATGCGTTCGAGATTGGCGCCCATATCATGCTCGCCCGCCACTAAGACGCAAGGGCTGTCAGAAAGGCGAGTCGTCACGCGCACTTCTTTCAGGGAATCTTCCAGGGCCTTTTCGAAATGCCCCATGAATTTCTTGTACTTGCCTTCGGCTTCCTTCTGTTGCTTCTTCTCTTCCTTGCCCAGTTCGCCGAGATCGAGATCGCCCTTGGCTACGTGCACCAGCTTTTTGCTGTCGAATTCGGTGAGGCTTTGCGTGACCCATTCGTCGATAGGGTCGATGAGGAAAAGCACTTCGATGTCTTTTTTCTTGAAGACTTCGAGATGCGGGCTTTTCTCCACCGCTTCGCGGCTCTCGCCGGTGAGGAAATAAATGTCTTTCTGTTCGCTTTTCATGCGGCCGATATATTCGGCCAATGAGGTATAGCCGCCCGCCTGGGTTTGGCTGGACTCGAAGCGCACCAAGCGTTTCAACTCATCGAGATTGTCGAAGTTAAGATGAAAGCCTTCCTTCATCACCGCGCCGAATTCTTTCCAAAAGGCGGAGTATTTTTCCGGGCTTTCCTGCGCCATGGTCTCAAGCAAGTTCAAGACTTTCTTGGTGGTGGCCTTATTGATTTTCTGAATGACGGCATTCTTCTGCAAAATCTCACGCGAGACATTGAGCGGCAAATCTTCGCTGTCGACGATGCCCTTCATGAAGCGCAAATAGGGCGGCAGCAAATCCTTGCAATCATTCATGATGAAGACGCGCTTCACATAAAGCGAGAGCCCGTTATTCTTTTCCGGCTGGAAAAGATCGTAAGGGGCTTTGCCCGGCACATATAAAAGCGTGCTGTATTCCAGGGCGCCTTCCACCTGATTGTGGGTATAAGCCAAAGAGTCTTCTTGATCGAAGCTCAGGTGCTTATAAAATTCATTGTATTGCTCCGGAGTGATTTCCGACTTGGAGCGGCGCCATAGCGGGGGCTTATCATTGAGGATTTCTTCCTTGGCCTCCGCGCCTTCGCCGGTGGTCAGGCCAATGGGATGGGTGATGTATTCGCTGTATTTGCGAACCACTTGCTTCACCTTCCATTCGTCGAGATATTCCTTTTCGTCTTCCTTGATATGGATTTCGAGAACGGTGCCGCGCCCTTCTTTCTCGACTTCTTCCAAGGTGTAAGCACCGTCACCGGCGCTTTCCCAGCGTATGCCCGGGCCTTCCGCGCCCAGGCGCTTGGTGGTCAGCGTCACCTTGTCGGCTACCATGAATACCGAGTAAAAGCCCACGCCGAATTGGCCAATGAGGGAAAAGTCTTTTTTCTTGTCATCCTGCAATTGCTGCAAAAACTTGCGCGTGCCCGAGCTGGCTATGGTGCCGATATTGGCAATCAACTCTTCGCGGTTCATGCCCACGCCATTGTCTTCGAGGCGGATGATTTTTTTGTCTTTGTCGAGGCTCAAGCGAATCTTGAAATCGGCATCGCCGCCAAGCAAATCGATTTGGGTCAGGCTCTCGAAGCGGGCCTTGTCGATGGCATCCGAGGCATTGCTGATCAGCTCGCGCAGGAAAATTTCCTTGTGGCTGTACAGAGAGTGAATCATCAGCTGCAAGAGCTGTTTGACCTCGGCCTGGAATTCGAGGGTTTGAGGTCCCGAAGTGGTTTCAGCGGTGGCAGTCGTCATGGATTGGTCTCCAGGGGTGTTTCAAAATCGCACGCAATCCGCTTAGGCGGTGCATGCCGGGCTGTTTTGCAAACCGCGTGCCGGGTTTAATCGGACCCTAGCGTGATTGGGCTGGCGGCGTTTGGGAAGGGAAGGGGAGAGGGGAAGAATTGAGTTTCTGCGCCAATTTGCGGGCAGCCTCTTGAATCAAGCCCACTTTTTCGGACAAAGAGGATTCTTCCGGTTTTTCTTTGAGAATCAGAGCAGCATAATTCAGTATGCCCGTGACCAAATTGCCTGCCCCATGGGCGATTTCGCGGGGCATTTCCGCAGCCTTGGCCAAGGTCGGCTCCTCGCCTTCTTGCACCACCAAAAAAGCTTCCAGGGGATTGCGGGGCTCTTCCCAGTGCAAGTGCAAGGGATGCATGGCATAGGCCGAAAGCAGGCCGCCATGAAAAACCCGCCAAGCCTCGACGCGCCAGGGATTCATGGATTTGCATTCCAGGTGAAAGCGATGCCCCACAAAGGGCAATTTAAGCGAGGCCTCAAAAAACACTTCGGCTTCGAAGCAAAGCGCGAGTTCCTGCATCAGGCCTGACAAGTCGCCGGAAAGGGCGCCTAAGGCTTTGAGGCGCAAGCCTTCGAGATACCCCGTATCGTGCATGAGGCAATGGGCACGCTGCGGCCAATAATGCTCATGGGGCGAGTCGTGGCTCGGGCCAGATTTGGCGTTCGCCTCCCCGCCTGAGTCCTCTTCCTCGGCCAAGGTGCGGCACATCGGTTCGAGGTAGCTCAATAGGTGGGAGAGCGCCGCCTGGGCCGCGCTTTTGATGTGGTGAAGTTCTTCGTTTTCGGAAGTCAAGGCTGGTAAAGGTAGATAGGGTGTTCACCATCTATTTTTCCCAATCATGCTACGGCTCACCGAGATTTTTCACTCCATTCAGGGGGAGGGCCGTCATTCCGGCCGTGCCGCCGTCTTCATCCGCACTGCAGGCTGCAATTTGGCTTGCGTTTTTTGCGACACTGACTTTTCGCCCAAAATGCGCCTTAGCCCCGAAGCCGTCGCCGAAGAAATAGCCCAGTATCCCACGCGTTACGTCGTGCTCACTGGGGGCGAGCCCACCTTACAAGCCGCCGGCCTTCGAGCCTTAACCGCCATTTTGCATGAGCGCGGCTACGAAGTGGCCATGGAAACCAATGGAACGTCCCTCGACACTTGCGGTGTCGATTGGGTGACGGTGAGCCCCAAGCTTTCCCAGGGTGGCGACTGGGTTTTGCGCCAAGGCCAGGAATTAAAACTTGTTTATGAAGGCCAGGATCTCGCCTTCTTCGAAGCCTCGAATTTCGACCACTATTTCTTGCAACCCAAAGAAATTCTAAGCGCGGCTTTCGGCAAAGGCCAGCGCCTGGAAGCCGAGACGCGCGCCTCCATGCAACAAGCTTTCGAAGCCGTCTTGCGTCATCCCCGCTGGCGGCTCAGCGTACAATTGCATAAAGTATTGGGAGTATCATGACCTCCATGCCGCCACCTTTCGATGCCGAACCCTATACCCAAGAACCGGGTCCCGCGCCGACCACGCCGACGCATCCCTGGCCGACTTCCCAGCCCCAAGCCCGTCCGGCCCTGGTGGTTTTTTCCGGCGGACAAGACTCGACCACTTGCCTGCATTGGGCCCTTCGCATTTTCTCGCGCGTGGAAACCGTATTTTTCGACTATGGCCAGCGCCATCTCTGCGAACGGGAATCGGCCGAAGCCATAGCCCACAAGCTTGGCCTTTCCCTGCGGGTTTTCCGCCTCGACTTCTTCGCTGAAATGGGGGGCAATGCCTTGATCGATTCGGGAGAGACCATCGTCGATGCAGCCGAAGGTCATTTGCCCAATACCTTTGTGCCCGGACGCAATTTGCTTTTCCTGGCGCAAGCTTCGGCCTATGCGGCCATGCGCGGTATTGCTGACGTGGTTGCAGGCATGTGTCAAACCGATTATAGCGGCTATCCCGATTGCCGCGAAGCCAGTTTGCGTCCGCTGGAAGAGGCTATGCATCAAGGGCTAGGCCATGCCGACGAGGGCCGGCGCTTTCGCCTGCATTTGCCGCTCATGCATTTGACCAAGGCCCAGTCGGTTCGCCTGGCCGAGCAAGTCGGCGCCTTCGAATCCCTGGCCTTGAGCCATACTTGCTATGCCGGGGTCAAGCCGCCTTGCGGCGTCTGTCCAGCCTGCCGCCTGCGCGCCAGGGGATTTGCTGAATCCGGCCTCGCCGATCCCCTGCTCCAGTGAGTACAATGGTGCGTTCAGGTGGCGCAGGTTGCCGCCTTTGAATTCGATCAGGATGATCCCTTAAGGAGAGAGCGATGGATCGCTACGACGTCTGTATTATCGGTTGTGGTCCTGGCGGATTCGCCGCCGCCATGCGCGCTTTCGATTTGGGCAAGCATGTATGCATTATCGAAGGCGGCCATATTGGCGGCGCGGGCATTATGCATGGGGCCATGACCAGCAAAACCCTATGGGAATTGGCCAAGGATTATTCCACGGCTTCGTCCATCGATCGCGGTTATCGATCCTCCGGCCTCGTGGTCGATTATCAAACCGTACGCGACACCGTGGTGCAAGCCGCCAAGGAAAAGCAATACCAAATCCTCTCCCAGATTGAAACCTTTTCGCCCCAGCGGTGGGCCGGTCCGGGATCGCTCACCTTGAAGCGCGGCTTTGCCCGCTTTGAAACCCCGCGTTGCGTTACCGTGGCCTTGCAAGGCGGTTATGATGAACCCGTTTTTGCCGAGCATTTTATCATCGCCACGGGCAGCAAGCCTCGCGATTTCGCCGGCATTGTAGTCGATCACGAGCGCATTATTAATTCCGATGGCATCCTCAGCTTCAAGGAATTTCCTAAACGCCTGCTTATTATCGGTGCAGGAATAATCGGCTGTGAATATGCCAGTATTTTCAGCAATTTCGGACAAACCAAGGTGCATTTGCTCGATCGCCAGAGTCGTATTATTCCCTTCGAAGACGAGGATATTTCCCATTTCGTCAGCGATAATCTGGCTCAGAAGGGTGTGCTCATCCATCACAATGCCATCTTGCGCGCCATACACAAGCGTCCTGATTTTCTCGAAGTGGTCATCGACTATGAAGACGGGCGATCCCAGGTCATCGAAGTCGACGCCGCCTTGGTGTCGGTGGGCCGCACTCCCAATTTGGCCAATCTCAACCTCGATCGGCTCGGCATTACCATCAATAAACGCGGCGGGCTCGACACGGATGGAAGCTGTCGCGTCAAAGACAATATCTGGGCTGTGGGCGACGTCACCCAGCACAGTGCGCTATACAATGTGGCTGAAATGGAAGGTCGCTTCGCCGCCAAGGCCATGTTCAAAAGTGAGAAGTATCCGCTACGTTACGCCAATATGAGCACCATCATGTTCTTCACTCCCGAAGTCGCCGTGGTGGGCCTCAACGAGCAGCAGGCCCAGGACCTGAAGATTTCCTATCGCGTTGCCTATTACAGCAATGCCCTGGTGAATCGCGCCATCGCCATGCGCCGCACCGATGGCTTTGTGAAAATCCTGGTCTCCGAGGACAATCGCATACTCGGCATGCGCGCTGCAGGACCTCAGGCCTCCAGCACCATTATGGTCGTTGCCCATTTGATGGATCAGGAAAAGGGACTCGAAGACATCATGAAGTCCATTCACCCGCATCCTTCCATCACCGAGGGCATACAGGAGACCTTGCGCCTCTTCCTAAACAAGTCGGTTTACAAGCCCGAAGTCTTTCCCAATTTCATGCGCATCAAAAAATGGAGCCCCGACGCGGGCTATCACTAGAAACTTGGGGCTCCGGAGCCCTTAGGGTAACCTTCAGGGGACGGGGGGCTCAGCCCCTCGATCCGCGCTACTGATCAACCGCTGCTGCTTTTTCTTGTCGCGCCAATTCCATAGCCAAAGGACCGCGAAGTAACTCGCGAGGCTGGAAACGGAGGCCAATATGGTGAGGCCAACAAGCAGGGGCTTGCCGAAGCTCTGAGCTTTGGACCAGAATTTTT
>JAYUVP010000214.1:0-2355 GCA_043753995.1 Fibrobacterota bacterium | reverse complement strand
ATTGGATTCTCCTGCCCAAGACTACCATTTAGGGGGCGGCCTCGCATTCGGATCCGACGGATGCCTTTATATTGGTACGGGGGAATCTGGCCATCCCGACCAAATCCGAGCCTTGAACAATACTTTTGGCAAGATCCTGAGGCTCCGAAAAAACGGATCCATTCCCAATGACAATCCCTTTTTCAAGAACGGCAGCGGACAGGGGCGCGCGGTCTGGGCCACGGGATTCAGGGCGACATTCACATTGGCCGCACAAAAGGAATCCAATCGCCTATTCGCCTTTGATGTCGGCGACCACCGGGTTGAGGAAATCAACGAGGTACTTCCGGGAGGCGACTATGGCTGGCCAACCTGGGAAGGTCCCGGTTTGGTGGGCTCCAAAGGTATTCCGCCTATTTTCTCTTATTCCCACGGTCCCGGATATGGACAAGGAAATGCCATCTCTGCTGGAGCATTCTATCCATCAAAAGGCGGAAATTTTCCGGATTCCTTGCGCTCGAAGCTCTTCTTTGCCGACTATATGTTGGGATGGATTCGTGTTCTCGACCCGTCTCGACCCTCGGCGGCAAATTATTTTGCAGAGCATCTCACCGCTCCGGTAGCGCTTGGCTTTTCCCTCGAGGGAAGCTTGTATTGCCTCTTGCGGGGCAAGGTCACCTTGGATGGGGGTACGGGAAGGGGATGGGATGTAGGTTCACTTATTCGGATTGACTTCTCAAGCAGGTTGAAAGCGGAAATCGTGGTACAGCCCAAGCCTTTCCTGGGTTCCATTGGAAAACCCGCCTCTTTCCGCATATCGGTACGAAGCGGTTTCCCGGTATCCTACCAATGGCAGGGAAAAGTCTCAGCGGCAAGCGGGTTCAGCGATATCCAGGGAGCAACAACGCATATGCTGATTATCCCCAAGGTCACAGGGAGGGAAAACGGTATGGCTGTGCGCTGTTTGGTAAGAAGCGGAACGCAAGGCAAGGCGGTACGCCTTGCCAGCTCTACGGTTTCATTGACCGTAGTGCGCGATCAACGCCCGCGCGCATTCATCGAGTCCCCTGCACCGGGCACATTTTACATCGCCGGTCGAACCATGGCTTTCAGCGGAGGAGGCAAAGATCCCGAGGAGGGCGCATTGGGTCCGGGAAGTTCTGTTTGGCAAGTGGAATACCATGTTGAGGGGCATGTGCACCCGATTTCCCTATCCGATCAGAATGCCCATGGCGGTAGCTTTTTCATATCGGATTCCGGGGAGGTTTCCGAGAATGCTTTCTACCGGATTTCCCTTCGGGTATTTGACAAGCATGGTTTGGACCATTTCGTATTCATTGACCTACCGCCTAAGCAGGTGCGCTTGGAGTTCGCGGCCGAAACACAGGGCCTGAGCATATCAGCGGATGGCCAGGAACTCTTTTTACCCGGAAGCTTCTTAAGCGTGGTTGGCCATAGGGTTCGCTTGGAAGTCACATCCCCTCAGAAGATTGGAAAGTCCCAGTTATCCTTCCATTCCTGGTCCGACGGGAAACCTCAATCACATACCATCGTTACACCGGAGGGTGACGCAAAATACGTCCTCCGATTTGTGCCAAAATCGCAAATGCGTCGTGCGGTTGAATTCATACTGAGATAGCTTGGAGTCCATAAGGGCTAGGGCGTTCATCAATGCACATGCCGGTGATGGATATCCGGCCAATGGGGATGCTCATGCGACATCGGCTCATGGGTATGCCGATGGGAATGGCGGAGAGAAGTCAACTGCCCTTCGTGAACGTGGGAATGGTGCGCGTCATCGTGGCGATGCTCATGGGTGTGGTCGATGGCATCATGGATGTGCGCGTGGATATGCCGATCCTTGAACAAGAAAAAGGTGCCGAGGATCTGGAGCCCGAGGGCGAGGCCATGGACGGGAGTCAACGCCTCTTTAAGCCAAACCGCCGATAAGATCAATCCGAATAGCGGCGCCGAGGCGAACACCATTTGGCTGCGGCTGGCTCCCAAGCCTTGAGCGGCCTTGATGTATAGGGCGATACTGGCCCCGTAAGAAAAAGCTCCGAGCGTTAATGCGCCTGTGATGGCGGTGAATGAGTGATGCCGCGTCCCTTCCAGCCACAGACCTAACGCCAGATTAACGCTGCCCGCCACCAACCCCTTCCAGAAGGTGCTTTGCATGGGAAGCATGCCGTCGATCATGGAAGTCAGGTTGTTGTCGATTCCCCAGCAGATGCAGGCGAGTCCCAAGAGCACTCCAGCCCGCAACCCCGCCGTGCCTTCTCCCCCCGAAAGCAGGAGGCCCGCTCCCAATACGCAGACAGCGCCCACCCAACCGAAGCGGCCTAAATGATCCTTGAACAAAAGCACGGCCAAAAC
>JAYUVP010000213.1:0-4282 GCA_043753995.1 Fibrobacterota bacterium | reverse complement strand
TAGCGCCGACCGCCTTCGCGCCCGCAGGGAAATGCAAGTCATCCAGGGGGAGTACCGGGGGCGTTACGGGGGCCTGGCCCCCGTAGTGAGGGTAGGAAGAGCCCCCACAGTCGCTGCGCCTCCCCAGGGAAATACCTCGCGGCCCAAAGCGCAGGGAGAGATTTCGCACACGGGCCGGGCCTCGACACCTTGGCCAAGGATGGCGCAGCGACGAGGAGGCTCGACCGCGGGAGAAACCTCTCCCGCTAAATGTCCCTCACAGCGGTTTCAGCATTTCGGAATAAAGCCGGCTGGCCGCCAATTCGGTTCCTTGCTTGTCTAGCAGGACCACCTTGGCCTTGCCGTCGAATCCTTTTCGGATTTCCGAAATCCAGGACAGATTTACGATAGAGGATCGATGGATTCGAATGAATTCATCGGGGTTGAGTTTGCGCTCCAGATCGATCAGGGGCATGTCGATGACGAAGGTTTTGCCGCTCGTGATGACCGAGGTGTATTTATTCTCAGCATGGAAATACATCACTTCGGATAGCTTCACCATGACCAGGCGATCGCCAACCTTGCAGGTGAGACGGTTCAGGTATTGCGAATCAAGCGAGGCAGCCAGCCTGCGTATAGATTCGGCATATTCCAAGGGGTTGAATCCCAGGCGACGCAATTTCTCAATGGACCGCTTGAGCTCCTCTTCGTCGATGGGCTTGAGTAGGTAGTCCACGGCATGAACCTTGAATGCATCCAGGGCATGCTGATTGGAAGCGGTGGTGAAAATAACCGCAGGCTGAAAGTCGAGGTTGCCGAGCACCTGAAAGCCATCCATGCCAGGGAGATTGATATCGAGAAACAAAAGATCAGGACGCAATTGCTTGGCCAGCTCCACAGCTTCCACGCCATTGGCAGCCTCGCCGAGGATCACGATATCCTCCGGATAAGGCATCAATAGTCTTCGGATGCGGTTGCGAGAAAGCTCTTCATCTTCGACAATCAAGGTGCGGTACTTCATGAATCCTTTGTGGTGGGAATAGTTATTTCCACGCGATAACCTTTATTACGTGAAATACCGATAGTGAAATCATCCCCATAGGTCAGATGCAGGCGTTCCTGTACGCTACGTAGCCCAAAGCCGGTGCCCGTAGAGGGTTTTCCCGAAGGCTCCCCGTCGTCTTCTACGACGATTCTGCACCGCTTTTCGGATGCTTCTGCAAATACAATCACGGTTCCAGAATCTATTTTCGAGGCAATACCATGCCGAATACTGTTCTCGACCAGGGGTTGGATAAGCATGCCGGGCAGTCTGACCATCCCTACATCTCCGTAAGTTTTTACGCTGAACTCCAAACGGTTTCCGAAGCGAAGTTTTTCGAGAGCGAGGTAGGCTCGCACAACGTCCAATTCCTGATCCAAGGAAACCAGCCGCCCCTCGGAGGAGGTCAGCACATACCGGTACAATTGGGAAAGCCGGACAATGGCCGTCTCCGCCGACTTGGGATCCTCCATGACCAGATCGGCTATGGAGCTGAGGGCATTAAAAAGAAAGTGCGGCTTAATCTTGGATTGTATCACTTCCAATTGCATCGCATGGTATTGCGCATTGGTGATGGATATCGCAGCCTGGGACGATAGCAAGGTCAGAATCTGCAACCGCTCCTGGGTGAATACTCCGGGCGTCAGGGTGTTTTCAAGATACAGGATTCCATTTGGCGTTCCGCGATGCACCATTTGCAAACACAGAATGGACCGGGGCTTGGCCTTTTCGATATAAGGGTCATGGCGGTAAACCGGATCCAGCGGCGCATCTTCAAGCATGACCAGGCTACCGGTTCCAGCCACATAACGAATCAGGGATTCAGACAGACCGGAATGGCCATCCAAAGGCTGCGGGGAATCGTCTTTCACCGTTCCGCTCCCAATAGCGGCCTTGATCCAGAGTTTACTGTTTTCCTCCATGACGAGGAAGCCGCGATCGGCGCCAGCATTTTCCACAACGACTTCCATCAACTTCCGCAAAAGCTTGGAGAGGACGATTTCGGTGGATATCGCTTGCGAAGCCTTGAGAACACTAATGAAATCCGGCTGCAATAACTCCCCTGATGGAGAGTCATTGGCCTCGGTACGCTGGACTGGAAAAGCGATGAAGCGAGCATGCTGAATTCGCAAGTCTTCTGCCTTGGCCAGGGCTCCCCATCTTCGATAGGAATAGTCGGCCTCGCGCAGGTAGAATTTCGCTAACCGCAACCTTTCTTGGCCCAGATGAAAGCGCGCGGCTAACTCTGCGGCCAAGGCTTCATCATTCAAATATCCGCTGGCCTTGGCTAGCGAAGCGGCTTTGTCGTAGAGTTCCCCGGCCAAAGTGGTTTTCCCCCTGGCGCGGCAGATTTCCGCTTCCACCAAGGTCAGCTTATGCGAATAGTTACCGGGGGCGTGTTTGGCCCAATCACGGAGCTTGGTACGATTCCGGACTATGCGCTTCCAGGCACCGGACTTGTCGCCGGGCGGGGCTGAGGATAGCGACTCCAAGAGCAGCAACGATTCATGAAAGGTGAAAATCGCAATCACATAGAGGCCGAATACCCCTTCGATATGAGTACGGGCCTTGCGCGCGCATTCCAGCCCCAACTCCGTTTTGTGAAAAAGATGGTGATGTAACATCTCCACTAGCAAGTGAAGGAAGGCAAGGTTGCTATCCTGGCTTTTCTCATGCTTCAGGAGCATTTCCTGAGCCGGATAATGCGCTCCGCCAAATTCCGCAGGCCGGGATTCCAGGCCCATGAGTTGATCCACGGATTGCAAATAAAGGGAAAGGACGGCATAGGATCGCGCTTGTCGCATCCGCCTCGACTGCTCTCGGTAATGGCGAATTTCCTCCCTTAGCGGCCCAAGCTCCTTGCCGCAATGATAGGCGGTATAGGAGTAGGCATTCGCGAGATAGCCGGTGAATTCGAGATCCCCGGATTCGAGTCCCGCCGCTCTCCCCAATAACAGGTGTGGCAGGGTGTCCCGAAGCGGCATCCGCCAAGGGAAAATCAGATTGTATACCGCCATGGTGATTTTAGCGCGTAAATCCTTGGCCTGAAAGGATTCTAAGAGCCGAAGGCTGAGTTCGCCGAAGCGGTAGGCGCTTTCGTACTTACCCATCACGCCTGCCAGAATAATTCCATATCCCGCATAGGTGGTGCAGGAATAGGCGCTATTCCCATGTTGCAAAGACATGGAAACATGGGAGAAGACTACCAAGGGGAAAAGCTTGGGATTAGCTAAATAGGCTACGCCATAGATGGTTTTGAAGATGGCTGTCGCCGCCAAAAGCCTTTCGTCCTGCATGGCTGGCAAATCGGATAGCCGATTGGGATGTCGGCCCAGAAGGGCTATTCCGGTGGACAACAATCCCACCGCAGCGTGCAGGTTACCGGGCCGGGCCGGAAACCGAGTGCCGAGCTTGGCGAGGATTTCCAATGCGAAGCGAATGGCCTCTCTCTTATCGTCCCTAGCAATTAGGGAGAGAATTTTGATCTCATAAGCCCGCGCTTGCTGCCGAGGCGTCTTCAGCTTGAGGCGCAAGACTTCAAAAAACCGATCGGTCTCCTCATATTGCGAGCTTAAGCAAGCGGCTTCCGCGGCATCTAGGGAAAGCTCCATGGCCCTGGCTTCATCCATTTCCCAAATGCCTCCAGCATCCCCGGATGAATTCGTTTCTTCTAGGATTTGCAAGCCCATCCGGAAAAAATGAAATGCGGGCTCGAAAGCCGCCGAAGCGCGAGCGACATTGCCTGCTTCCACATTGAGGTGCACAAGCCCCTGCAAGGCTTCCCGACTCTCCGCCGCCGTGCGACCAAGATTCAAGTGTTGTACGCACTCAATGAAATTACCCGGTCCAGGTGCGGCCTCGCGTAAGGCATGCAATGCCCATCCCGTACGCCAATGCAAGGCCGACCTTTCCGATTCCACGACAGAATCCAGGCATGCCTGGCGGATGCGATCATGAACGAAATGGAAACGAGCACCCGATTCGCCAGGAACTGCGCCCCGGGAGAATTCTGTTGCCTCGATATCGCGGGTCAAAAACCCTTTCACTAGGAATGGAGCGAGGAGCTGTTCCAGTGCCTCCTCCGAAACGCCTTCCATCTTGGCCAGGCCGGCTAGATCAAAACGCCCTCCAAGATAGGCCGCCGACTGCAGCATAGCGCGTGATTCTGGTGATAATTCATTAATTTTTGCGGCCAAGAGGGAAGCGACCGCATCATGGATGGGAAGCGCATGAATCCGTGGCAGCTCCCATTCCCATCGG
>JAYUVP010000212.1:0-3661 GCA_043753995.1 Fibrobacterota bacterium | reverse complement strand
CAAGCGAACGGGATTTAGACTCACTTGATTCACCCAGGATGCCAAAAAGGCATCCCGGCGGCTTTCATCCGCTACCCCCACGATAAACAGTCCGGAGGGGATTTTTCCTATGGCGGCGAAATGGGGATCAGGGGTTTGGCTGGTCATAAGCCCAAGTTTAGCCAAAGCTTGACTTCGAGATAACCCCAAAACTCACCTGAAGGCCGGGGTTTTATTAGTTTTCTTCCCTTGCCCATCGGAAAACCGAAAACCCGAAAAGGCCAAAACAAGGGACTAAGACCCCAGGTCGGATTCCTTGTGAATGGCTGAAGCCGGGCTCTACCATGGGTGGCCGAAACACTCCCATTCTCTCCCTCGCAAGGTATCATGGCGAACGCAAAGAAGGAAAAGGACATCGTCTCCCTCTCCAAGGAAAAACTTCTGGAGCTCATGGAGCAGATGCTCACTATCCGTTACTTCGAAGAGGCCGCTATTAAGGCCTATCAGCAGAAGAAAATCGCGGGTTTTTTGCACGCCTATATCGGACAAGAAGCCGTAGGCGTTGGCACTTTGGCACACAAACTCCCCCAAGATGCCGTTGTGACCAGCTATCGCTGCCACGGACTGTATTTGGCCTTGGGTGGTGATGCCAAAGCTGGCATGGCCGAGCTCTTTGGCCGTATCACCGGCTGTGCTCGCGGCAAGGGTGGCTCCATGCACTTCTTCAGCAAGGAGCTCAATTTTCTGGGCGGTCATGGCATTGTCGGCGGCCAATACCCCATCGGTATCGGCGCGGCTTTCAAGAGCAATTATGACCAGGACAATGGCGTCAGCTTCATTTTCTTCGGCGACGGTGCCTTGCCTCAGGGCTCCTTTCATGAGAGCATGAATCTCGCGGCCTTGTGGGATTTACCTGTCGTCTTTATTTGCGAAGACAATCAATATGGCATGGGTACAGCCAATACCCGCTCCATCGCCAATACCGAAATCGCAAGTAAGGCAGAGGCCTACGGAATCAAGGGCTATACCCTGGACGGCATGGATATCGCCGAGGTTTATCCCAAAATGGGCGCCATAGTCGACGAAGTCCGCTCGACTCGACGTCCTGCCTTGGTGCATATGAAAACCTATCGCTATGTCGGGCATTCGGTTTCTGATGCGGGTCTCTACCGCACTAAGGAAGAGGTCGAAACCCATCGCAAACGCGACCCTCTGCTTTTGGCCCAACAGGAATTGCTGGAAACCAAGGCCATTACGGAAGAGCAATTCAAGGCTTTGCAAAAAACCGTGAAAGCCCGAATTCAAGAAGCGGTCGATTTCGCCGACGAAAGTCCCGAACCTCCCGCGGATGAATTGCTGAAGCATGTCTTCATGGACGCCATTAACTGATTTTCGGCTTCGCCCGCCACCGTTTGGCTGCGGGCCTAACCTTGTTCCTTTTCACTCTTAACGACTAACCCTAGGTTATCCCCATGGCTGTCATGGAAATGCGCGAGGCGCTCAACCTCGCCCTTAAAGAAGAAATGATTCGGGATGAAAAAGTTTTCATCCTGGGCGAAGAAGTCGCGGAATTCAATGGCGCTTACAAAGTGACCAAGGGTTTGCTTGATTTTTTCGGACCCAAGCGTGTCATCGACACCCCGATTTCCGAAAATGGTTTTGCGGGATTGGCCGTGGGATCAGCCATGATGGGATTGCGTCCCGTGGTCGAATTCATGAGCTTCAACTTCTCGCTCGTCGCCATGGACCAAATCATTTCGAATGCGTCGAAAATGCACTATATGTCCGGTGGCTTATTCAATATTCCCATCGTGTTTCGTGGTCCCAACGGTGCCGGCCCTCGCGTTTCTTCGCAGCATAGCCATAGCATGGAATCGATTTTTGCTCACTTCCCGGGCATTCATGTTCTTTCGCCCTCGACGCCTCGTGACGCCAAAGGAATGCTTAAGGCGGCGATTCGCTGCAACGATCCCGTAGTTTTTCTCGAAAACGAGCTGAATTACAATCTGAAAGAAGACGTTTCTGACGAGGACTATCTCGTTCCCATCGGCCAGGGCGATATCAAGCGGGAAGGCAAGGATGTTACCATCATCGCCTGGTCGCGCATGATGACTTTGGCTCAGCAAGCCGCGGTAGAATTAGCCAAAGACGGTTTGGATGTCGAATTGCTTGATCCCCGCTCGCTCAAACCTCTCGACATGCCCCTTATCGCCCGCTCGGTCAAAAAAACCAATCGCGTGGTGGTTGTCGAAGAAGGTCATTTTTTCTGCGGCGTCGGTGCCCAAATCGCCGATTCGATTTATCGCGATCTATTCGACTATATCGATGCCCCCATTGTGCGCGTGGCTCAAGGCGAATGCCCCATGCCCTATGCCGCCAATCTCGAAGCCATGACCTTGCCTCAGGTTCATCATATCGTCGATGCGGTCAAACAAGCCGCTTACCGCTCCTAAATACCCGTTTAAATTTTCTCCCAAAGACACGGACCGGAGATTCGCATGCCCACTACCATTTTGATGCCGAGCCTTAGCCCAACCATGGAAGAGGGCGTCATCGCCAAGTGGCTCGCTAAAGAAGGCGATTTGATCAAGCAAGGCACCTTGCTTTGCAGCGTGGAAACCGACAAGACCACGGTAGACTACGAAAGCCTCGACGAAGGCTATTTACGCAAAATTCTTTTGCCCGCGGGTTCCGGTGCCAAGGTGAATCAGCTCATTGCCATTCTCTCGGATGACAAGAGTGAGGACATCACCGAATTTCTGCAAAAGGCACAAGAGAAAAGCCTCAAGGTTGCAGGGGCCAAAGCCGGCGCCCCTAATGGCGCGGTAGCAGCGGCGCCTGCCCCAGCCTTGGCCTCGACGGCACCCGCATCCGCGCCTGTGGCCGAAATGGCCGCTCCCGCCACAGCCTCCGCGCCTACCTCGGATGCCCGTGTTTTCGCCTCTCCCCTAGCCAAGAAAATGGCGACCGAGCGCGGAATCAACCTGGAGAATTTGGCCGGCAGCGGTCCTTCGGGGCGAGTCATCAAGCGCGATATCGATGGCTATGTCGCCCCTGCTCCTGCCACAGTCGCTGCGGCTCCGGCAGCAGGCAAAGAGGCCGCGGTCGTTCAAAAGCCTTTGTTCGGCTCCTTGGCACCCATACTCCCCACCTTGGACATTCCGCTCAATATGATGCGGAAAACCATAGGCAAGCGCTTGCTCGAATCGACTCAGGGCATACCCGTGTTTTATGTCACCATGAAAATCGAAGTCGATGCCCTGAACACCTTGCGCAATCAATTGAATCGCGCTTCAGGGTATAAGATTTCCTTGAATGATATTGTGACCAAGGCCACCGCTTTCGCCTTGCGCCAATTCCCCGCCGTCAATAGCAGCTTCCATGGCGATTTCATTCGCCAGAATGCCAATATCGACGTGTGCATTGCCGTATCGATTGAAGGCGGACTCATCACTCCGATTCTTCGCAATGCGGATCAAAAAGGCTTAGGCCAAATCTCGCAAGAGGTCAAAGCCCTTGTGGCCAAGGCCAAGGCGGGCAAGCTCGCACCTGCGGAATATCAGGGCGGAACCTTTACTATTTCGAATATGGGCATGTATGGCGTCGATGAATTCACGTCCATCATCAACCCACCGCAGTCCGCCATTTTGGGCGTTCACGCCACCAAAGACCGCGCCGTGGT
>JAYUVP010000211.1:0-2870 GCA_043753995.1 Fibrobacterota bacterium | reverse complement strand
GTTCATGATATGGTTTCAGGATCGAGTCCTGCCCGAGGCCAATCACCGGCGCTATGCCATCAATGAACCCAGCTCAAATGAGAGGCAAAGCGGGGATCCTCAGGAGCGGTTCCGCTTTCTTTATACGGCATCGGACGGCACCCTCTACCATCTTGAATATTATACCGCACACCGATTAGAGGGCTCTGGCGTTACTGTGCTGGGGCTCCAAGAGGGCCATCCCACTTGGCGCATTGATGCCCGTACTTTACGATGGGATTCGACCGGTTGGGTTTTATTGGAAGGCACGGAGCGTGTGATGAAGGGCGACACCTTGCTGGCCACGCCTTTTCGCAAGCGCCATCTTCCCGAATTAACGGACCGGCCCGAGGATATGCTCGACAATCGCACCTTCCCCGAAGAATTGACTTTTCGTGATTTGGAAAAGCGCATTGCCATTCAATTGCGTGGCGGAGAGAACCCGCGCTTATATGCCACGCATTGGCATTTTCGTTTTTCAAGCGCCCTCGTGAATTTCGTCATGGCCTTGCTGGGCGTTTCCATGGCGGTGAATACTGTGCGAACGGGGCTCATGCGGAATTTTGGAATCGCCTTGGGCATTACCTTTCTTTATTATGTCGCCTTGAGGTTCGGCCTAGTCTTGGGCGAAAATGGGACTTTGACTCCCCGCTGGGCGGCATGGCTGGGCAATATTCTCTTTGCTCCGGTGGGTTTATTTCTGTGGTGGAGGGCAGTGCGCGCATGAAAAAAGCATGGCCATGGCTTCTTGCCGGTTTGCTCATAGGCGCAGCGATGGGGCAGAAGGCCTGGCCTTTCTTGATCATCCCTGGAGTTCTCTTGTTGGGCTTTGCCATTTGGCGTGCGAAGGTTTCGGCGGATTCGAGTCCTGAGGAAATGGATTCTTCCGTCGGCGTCACTCAGCATCGGACCACGCGCATGGTGCCCCTACTTCGCCGCGAAACCGGGGATGAGGAAGAAACCGCGAGTGCCTGGGCGGCCAAGGAAGATCGTCGGCGTGCTTGGGATAAGCTTGAAGAAAACCTCGATGCGGCCCTTCTTGACGGACTTTCCCTTGCCAAGGCCTCCATGGACGGCGTTTATACCATGGCTCTTTTTTTCCCTCGTCGCGATGACACTTGGTATTTGCGGGTTTGGATAAGCGATAGCCGTAAGGTGGTGCCAGGAGCCTCCTTGCAAAGCCATCAGGGCTTAGTCGGTAAGCTGATGAAGGACGATATCAAGCGCGTGCTTGAAGGCGATATCGTGACCGACAGTAGTTTGCTGCAATATTACAGTGCCGATGAGGGCGTTCATTCCTTGGCGGGGGTGCCTATCCTCGTCGACGGGGTGAGGCGCGGAGCCGTCATTGTCGACTCCTTGCGTGAAAAGGCCTTTGATGGCAATGTCATCACCCGGCTGGAAGCCCTTGCCCACGTGATGGGCATGCTTGCCTGGCAAAGCTATCAGGCTTTCGATTTGGTTTCGCAACGTCACCAATTGCATGCCCTGGCGCAGTATCAGCGCAAATTCCTGGAGCGCATGTCCGAGGATCATATTGTCGGTCATGCCCTGCGCTATTTGCAGGAAAGCGTCGAAGCGGATCGCTATATGGTGGTGTCTCGCGATCGCCACCATCCCAGCCAAGGTCAGGTGCTTGGCTGCCTAGGTCTCGACCAAAAAGCCTGGGAAGGCTTGAAATTTTCCCTGGCCGATCGCGGGCTATTGCAAATCGTTTTCGAAAAAGAGCAGGTGGTGAATCGGCAATTCCAAAGCGCCGAATATATCAGCCGACTCAGCCACAAGGAAAAGCCCAATCTTACCTTGCAAAGCCTTTTGGCCGTGCCAGTGCCTACCGATTCGGGCGTGGACATGGTGCTTTGCGTGGAGGCCGTGAAAACGCATCGTTTTTCCGAGCATCACCAAAATTTATTGACCAGCATTGCACGCGCCGCTGGCTTTGCCTTGAGCCGCGCTCGCCTTTATGAGGAGAAAGAGCATTTAGCCAGCCGAGATGGACTCACCGGGGTCATCAATCACCGCACGTTTCAAGAAACCTTTCAAAACGAAATATTGCGTGCCCAGCGCTATGGCCATGTTCTGGCCGTGCTTTTGTTGGACATCGACTTTTTCAAAAAGGTCAATGACACCTATGGCCATCCCATTGGCGATCGCGTTTTGGTCGAGGTGGCCGCCGTCTTGCAGCAACAGGTGCGCGCTGGCATAGATGTAGTCGCACGCTATGGCGGCGAAGAATTCGTCTGCCTGCTTATCGATGTTTCGCGTACCCAAGCCGCCGAAAGCGCGGAACGTATTCGGCGCGGCATTGAAGAAAAAGTTTTTGATGTTGGCGCACAAAGCCTCAAAGTCACCTTGAGCATAGGCGTGGCGCTTTTCCCTGAAGACGGGCGTCACGGAAAGGATGTCCTAGAACGTTCCGATAAAGCCCTTTATCGAGCTAAGGAAAGCGGCCGCAATCGCGTGGTCTTTTACAGCTAATGGAAAACATGGATTTATCCGGGCTTTTGCCCAATCAAGACGAACGCATGATGGGCATTGCCCTGCATGAGGCCGAGCAGGCCGGTGCCGGTGGCGAAGTGCCTATTGGTTGCGTTATCGTCAAAGACGGGCGCATTTTGGGTCGTGGCCGAAACCGCATGGAAGGCCTTAAAGATCCCACAGCACATGCCGAAATATTGGCTATTGGCGCTGCCTGCCAAGCCCTGGACAATTGGCGCTTGGACGGCTGTACCTTATATGTTACCCTAGAGCCTTGCCCCATGTGCGCTGGGGCCATACTCAATAGCCGCATTGCCCGGGTGATCTATGCTGCCAAAGACAAACGCCTGGGAGCTTTGGGATCGACTTATGAT
>JAYUVP010000210.1:0-54465 GCA_043753995.1 Fibrobacterota bacterium | reverse complement strand
CTTTGCGGCCATAACGAATCACCTCCTTCCGACGTACGCGTCGATTATTTGACGGACTGGATTGATGGTTGAACCACAGCGAGATCCTGCTCGTGGGCGGATGAATAGCGGCTGAAGCGGGGTCGAACCATGCTCTGCGCTAACTTGCTGCGGCGGGTTGAATGAACATTGCTCAGCACATTGAGGCGGCGAGTCTCGCTGCGAGTGACGGTCTCCGTCATGCTACGTATCACCAAGTTGACCTTCATCATGCTTTACTGATTGAAATGATAAAGAGCTTGACAAGGATAGTCAAGGAGATCATTGATTTTTTTTTGATCACCCGAAGCACGCGGGTGACTCAACACGCAAGCTACGCCAATTCTTGACGCAACTTTTCGATCATCTCAGCGATGCGCGACGGGTCTTCGATTTTTTTTCCGTCGCGATCCGCGACATAAAAGGCATCCATGGCTTTATCCGCTTCGGTGGTCAAAATGGCGCCATGCACCGAACAGCCAAGCTCTCCGAGAGCCCGTGTTACTTGGTGCAAAAGGCCTATGCGGTCATTGCAGGTGATGTCGACCGTGCTATAGGCCTCAGATACGGAATTGGTGAATTCGATTTCAGGTTGCGCCTTCGGATTTTGAAAACGAGCATAGGCCGAACGCTTGAAGACGCTTTCTTGTAAGGCACGTAACTCCTTATCACTTAAGCGAAAGCGACGATTCAACATGCCGGTGAGTCGTTCTTCCAAGTCACGCTGCGAAAGTCTACCTGCGGGTTCGGGAGGCGCCACCCAAAACCGATCAATGACTTTTCCATCGCCTCGAGTGTAAATCCGCGCCGTGAGTATGGAGAGTTCGAGATGGGCCAAGGCGCCGGCAATGGCCGCCAGCAAGCCTTCTTCATCTTGTGCAAGCACCGTGACTTCCCAATGCGTCGGCCTAACGGTGACCAGAGTGCGCATTTGATTTAGCGCAACCCCTTGTAATGCTTGGAGGTGGGTGACCACCTCTTCGGGTGTGGTTGAGGCTGCGTATTGATGGGGTAAGGCCGTTAAATGCGCACGCAACTCGGCTTCGGGAACGCGACCCGACACCGATTCAACCAATTCATCTTCCAGGGAACGTGCCGGCAAGGTGGGTTGATAAGGCCTTTGCAATTCATCCAGCGCACAGGAATAGAGTTTTTGGAGAAGAGAAGCCTTCCATTGCGTCCACGCTTCAGGATGAGTCGAGGAGACATCGCAATAGGTCAAGACATAGAGCTTGCTTAATAAGGCAGGTGTATCAATTTTCGACAGAAAGTCGCGGATGGTCTTAGGATCATCGAGATCACGCCTTTGAATCACCTCATTCATCAACAGGTGATGCAAAACCAAGGAAGAGGCTTGTTGGCAACGTGAGGCGGAAAAATCCATGGCCTCCATAAAGGCATAGACCATGCGTGCGCCGCTTTGGCTGTGATTGGGGCCGACGCCCTTGCCAATATCATGGAAGATGCAGGCAAGCACCAAGACCTCGGTATCCGTGCAATTGGTATAGGCCTCGCGCAAACTGGCCAATCCCGGATTGTCGGTAGTGGATAAGTAGGCCAATTGGCGCACCACGGTCAAGGTGTGCTCGTCGGTGGTATAGACATGATAAATGTCGTGGTGGCTATGGCAGTAAATGTGCTGGAAATCGGGAATGAGCAAACTGATGAGGCCAACATCGTTCATGCAGCGCAGCATGCGGCCGACTCTCTCCTTACGCTGGCATAGCAAAATGAAATGACGCAGGGCCGATCGAGTGTCGAGATCATCGCGTGTCATAAATCGGCCCGTGGCCTGCCTCAGCCGCATGATGCTGTGATGGGGATATCCCAGATTATGGGTATTGACCAGGTCAAAATATTCGAGCACTAGGTCGAGATTTTCGGCGAAAGGATTGCCCACGCGGCTGCGCAATTCGAGGTAGCCGTCTTCTTCGCGAAAATGCGGGTGGACTTTGAGAGCCTCGACCTTGCCGCTTTTGGACTTGGTATGGACCCAACGGGACACTACGGTTTCGGTTACGCGATTGATGGTCTTGGTGTGGTGGTAAAAGACTTTTAGGAAAACTTCGACGGGCTTTTGCGAGGAATCGGAGGCAAAACCCAGCTCTTCGGCCACCTCGGGCTGTATATGAAAGGAAAGCCGGTCGTCTTTTTTACCCGTGCGAAAGTGAATACAGGAGCGCACTTGCAGGAGAAAGTCATAGGCAACCCGTAAATCTTCTTGCTCTTGGGGACTGATGAGACCTTCGCGCACCAAGTCGCCCAAATTGTCGCAGTTATGCTTTACCTTGGCTATCCACATCATGGAATGCACGTCGCGAAGGCAGCCCATACCCTCTTTCAAATCGGGCTCAAGCATTTGCACCAGGGTACCGACTTTTTGAATGCGCTGATCGCGTTCTGCGATTTTGGCTTCCACCAGCTTATTAATGCGCCAAGGGAAGAGCTTGCGATCCATTTGCTTGACGAATTTTCGGTATAACGGGTGATTCCCCGCCACGAAACGTTCATTGAGAAAGCTGGTATAGGTCTCGGGATCGGTCGCTGCCGCCTCTTTGCATTGCGACAGGGAGCGAACGGAATGGCCTACGATGAAACCGAAATCCCAGAGATTGCGTACCACGGTTTCGACTTGATGAATTTCGTCTTGGGTTGGCTTATCCGAAGTCAGAATCAATAAATCGATATCGCTCTTGGGGCACAATTCCATGCGGCCATAGCCACCCACCGCCACCAAGGCCACCAGATTGGCCTCATTGGGAACGCTCATCTCCAGGTGATCCCATAAGGTGCGCAGGAGGGTGTCGACCATTTCGCTGATGAAGCGTACGGTTTCGATGCCCGAAGCTCCTTCGCGATTCAAGCGGCTGATGCGCTGCAAATGATCCTGCAAGACTTGCTTAACGCCTTGGATTTGTCCGGGAGTATCGCGACGAATGAAGCAGTCGCGCAGGTTTTCGACGAGGTCGCCATGAATGCCGGCCGTGGTGAGGTATCGCTGAATCATGCAGCAAAGTATAGCCGGTGGCTGGGTGCGAGCGGTTCTCCCGCTCGCGGGGATTTACTGCAAAAGGAAATTGGAAATCAGAAAACCCATGATCAAGACACTGACATTGGTGTAGACCACGCTGGCCATGGTGGCTCGGCCCACGCCTTCGGCCCCATGGCTGCTGGTATACCCGAAATAGCAACCGAATAAGGCAATCAAGTTGCCGAAAACAAAGGACTTGAGCAGGCCGACAAACAAATCCCAATGCGTATAGAATAGGCGCACGCCTGCGAAGAAAGCCTGGGGCGTCAGGTCTTTGAAAACCGTGACCACGGCCAAGGCACCGAGTATGGCAACCAGGCTGGAAAGGATGGTGAGCATGGGTAGCATAACCATGCCGGCCAATAAACGCGGAGCCAGTAAATACCTGAAGGGATTCAAGTTAAGGCAACGCATGGCATCCAATTGTTCGGTCACCGCCATGGTTCCGATTTCAGCGGACATGGCGGCACCGACGCGGCCCGCCACCACCAAGGCGGTCAAAACCGGTCCCACTTCGAGCATGACCGATTTACCCACCGCGGTGCCGACATAACGCAAGGGCACATAGTCGGCAAAATTGTAAGCGGCTTGCCAGGCGGCTACCGCTCCGGTGAAAATGGAGGTGAGGCAAACCAGGGGAATGGATGTGATGCCGATGAGATACATCTGCTCCACCGTGAAGTGGAAATTGCGAAAGACCATGGGCAAGGTGCGCATGACTTGAAAGCAAAACAGCAAAAACCGAAGCAGGCCACCGACTCTATCCAAGACCCAATATCCCAGGGATATCATGGCGGCATCGACAGCCAGGAAAAAAGGTCGCCTGACAAAGGTTTGGGAAATAGAAGGCGAAGCTTTCATCGGGTCAGCAATTCGTGATAGAAATTGTCCAACACTTCACGCTCAGGATCACGCAAAGGCAGGTTTTTTGCCTTGCGCCTGGCAGCTTCTATGCGTTTTTTCACGTCTTCATTCTGGGGTGGCACCGGAGCCGGCCCGGTGAGTCGACCGCGAAAGGATTGTGCTTCCCGTTTTTCCTCGCGGCCTCTTTCCTCCAAACTGCGGGTTGCTTCCAGCAAACGCATTTGAAAACGCTGCTGTTTTTTTTGCAATGCTTCGGGATCGAGCCTCCCGCGACGCAGGTCCTCTTCAAGAGCTCGGGCTTCGGCGGCCAATTGGCGCAGGCCCGCCGCGCCACCTCCGGTTTCATCGGCTTTATCCGCCAAGCCTTCCAACTTTTCACCGACATCGCCTTGGCTATTCCCGACCTTACCCGCTCCCGCGCCAGATTCTTTTCCTTCGCCTTGGCCTGCATCACCACCGCTTTGCCCTTGTCTACCCGAGCCCGAAGCCTTGCCCGACTCACCGCCGGCTTGACCCCCTTCCTTGGTGCCGCCATTCCCACCCTCCCCGCCTTCTTGCCCTTGACCGCTTTCTCCGCGACCGGCAAGCATGGATTTAAGCAAGGCATAGGTCGCTTGATTCACGGCCATTTGCTGGCCGCTGACGCCTTGCATGGCCTGGCCGACATCGCCGGCGCCAAGACCATTACCTTGTCCCTGACCCTGGCCTTCACCTTCGCCCTCTCCTTCGCCTTCACCCTCTCCCTCACCCTGCCCACTTTGGCCTTGACCCCCTGCCATGCCCGACATTCCTGAGCCACCTTTTTTCATTTGATTGGCGAGGCGCATTAATTCACGAGTCAAATGGTGATTGGCCTCCAAGGAATTTTGCACGCGCTCCAGGGAAAAGCTTTGCATGGCACCTTCTGACAAGGCTCTCAACTTATGTGCGGCTTGCAAAATCAAACGGCCGCCTCCTTCAAATCCCCGCAGCAATGCTTTCAATTCCGACTCTAAGTGCCGGGCCGCACGATGAACCGCCCCCATGGCCGATTCGCGCTCGGACAGCCAACCCATTTCGCGGCGAGCCCCGGCATCCCCCAGCAAGGATATCTGCAAGCGTGACAAATCCAGGCTGGCTTCGATGGAAAACAAAAGCTTGGCTCGGTCCAGTCGGGGTTGGCGATCTTCCTTGGCCAAAAGACTATCGAGGCCGGCCTTCAATTCATTCAAGCTCTGGGCAGCGGCTTGCGCTGCTTCGGCGCCTTCACCTCCGGCACTCGAAGAAGACTGGCTCTGCATGGATTGCGCCGCTTTTTGCATTTGCGATTCAGCGTTATTGGCTTTCATGGCCTGAGTGACGGACTGAAGACGACGGCTCGCTTTCGCCTCGGAAGCAAAGGACTTTTGTGTCGCCTGCCAATCTTTCCGCAGGCCTTCTTGCTTGCGCGCTAAATCTTCGGCTGGATTTTTGGCGCTCGGAGCAGCCTTGGCGGCTTCCGCCAATTCCTTTTGCTTTTGCGCTAATTCGGAGACCTGTGCCAGCAGGGTTTCGACACGACGGCGATCTTGCAGGGCCTCCAGCATGCCCAAGGCGCGATCTATGCCTTGCTCAAATTCCTGGCGATGATTCAGAACTTCCCGCAATTGGTTTTTGACTTCTTCCAAATCGACTTTTTCACCCTCGGCCTTTTTTTGCAGCAAGGCTCGCAGGCTATCGGGCAATAGATCGCGCAGCATGGCCTGCAATCGCTCCATTTTCTTCATTAATTCCGGTGAGGCCAAACCATTCTCGCGGCTTTTTTCGGCGGTTTGCTCCAGGCTTTGCGAAGCTGATTGCACGTCTTCGACCATGCGCCTTTGCTCTTCCAAGGCCTGCTCCAAATTCTGCTCGCGTTCTGCAGCCTCACGGGCTTGATCGCGCAAATACTTGGCCAAATCTTTTTGATTGGCCAATTGGCGCTTGAGTTCATCCTGCATGGAAGCCATTTGCTGGACTTGATTATACGCTGCGGCGGCTTTGCGATAGGATTCTGGATCGCCGGACTTGGGCAAGGGCGGTTTGGGCTTGGCCAATTCCTTTTCCAAAGCCTGGTCGAGCTGCTTTTGCGCGGCCATGAGGCGGTCGAGATTGCGCTGTTGCTTTTCCAAGGGCAAGGTGGCCTGCCCAGCTTGCGGCAGCTTTTCCCGGTTTTCCTTCCAGGCCTGTTCTAATTCGCGTCGAGAATTTTCGCCTTGTGCAGAAGCTGATTCGGATCGGTCGCCGTGCAAAATCGCAGAGAGCAAATTCAATTGGGCCTGGGGCTCTTGCACCATGATGCGCTCGATATCGTAAGACTGAAGCATGGGAGGCCCTTCGCGCTGGGCCTCATGCGCCGCTTCACGATGGTTGCGCTCGGCCTTGGCGCCACGCTCGACCGCGCTACGCAGGCTTTCCATGGTCGCGGACTCTTGCGAATTCACGGCTTCGGCCACGTCTTCGACACTGGGGAGACTTAGGGTAATTCCGGTGCTCCGCGTGCATTGACCTCGATCATCACAAGCCTCCATTTGAATTTCCAGGTTTTGCTCGGAACGCAAACCGATGCCAGAAAAATCCCAAGTGGCCGACACATTTCCCGCGATAATTTGTTTCAACCAAGATTTGGCGGCGAAGACACCGGTGCGATCCGGCGAGGTCTCGCTGCGAATTTTCCAATGCAAGCGCATTTCGGTCAGTCCATAATCGTCGAGTGCGCGCAGGAGTAGGGGTAATTGTCCATTGCGCGGCAGGGAGGCGCCACCCAAGGGATTCAATATCGCGATTTCAGGTGCGCGATCGGGTATGGCCTCCAGGTTTTGCCAGGTAATTTGAGGCGTGCAAATTCCGGTCGCATCACAAAGGCGAAAACCATAGCGCAGGGATTTTTCCAGATTCCACGACAAGGCAAGGCTGTCTTGCACAGGAAGGGTATCCACGACTATGCCCGCACCGGAATCACGGCTCCAAAGCAATTGCCGCCAATGCTGGGCTTGCAAATGCCAAAGAATTCGGCTGCCTTCGGGAGCGGCTCCCGATAATACGCCTTCGGAAAAGGAGCGCGGCTTCAGGCGAGTATAAGCGGGCGGTTCCACCCAAACTTGCGCCTTGGTAAAAGTTGGAGCTTCCACCAAATGAATAGGCTGCCAAGGGGAAAGGCCATTGGTGGCTGAAAGGCGAAGTCGCATTTCGTTTTCGATAGGGCCATGCTTCAGGGATACGCGTCCCCGAGTCACCCGCAAGGCAAATCGATACGCCTTCCCCCCTTTGCGCGGCTCCAGAAGGGCTTGCAAGTCTTGGCCTTCGGTGGCGTGGAGTACTTTCACCTCGCAGCGGAGTGAATCGCCGCGCACAACGGTGAGGGTATGAGCCGGCCATTCAAATGCGAGGGTGGGCAGGCGTATGGCGAACCACCAAGGGACAGCCGTGACACGTAAAAAAACAGGGACTTGCCTGCTTTGCTGCGCGGAGATGCCGAAGAGGATTAGGCCCAAGATTAAGCTAGCCCAACCTAGAGGCGGGAGTCTAGGCGGCTTGGGAGGCAAGGCCTTGGCAAGCCATGGTCGTAATAAACCTTCCAAGGCATGGCGATTCTCTTGTGAAAAAGTCGGCTCTTCCAAAGCCAAGCGAAAGGGATCGGGCGCGGCAATTAAGGCCCTATCCCATTGCTCCGCCAAAACCTGGGGCCGCAAACGGCGATAAAACCAAATCGCCAGTGGAACATACACTATCAGGCTGGCCTGCAATGCCGCGAGACACCAAAGCCAAAGGCTTTCCAGGGGTTGGCGCAAGGCCAGGGAAGCGAAAATAGCCGCGAGGCAGAAAATCAAGGCGAGTCCGTATAGACCCGACGCGACCGCTCGTCGCAAAGCCGCCGACCAACGCCCTCGCTGGAGACGTTGGCGCAGCAAGGCTGCTGCCGAGTCACCCCTTTTCATGGCGACAAAGCTCCCTGCAAATAATAGGCGACCACATTCACACCCATTTGCAGGGCTTGTTCGCGCAAGCCGGGAGGGTCGGAATGAATTCCGGCATCTTCCCAGCCATTGCCCAAATCACTTTCCCAAGTAAAAAGCACGAGCAATCGGCCTTCCGCCGAAATGCCGAAGGCGGTAGCGGGATGGCCATCGTGCTGATGGATTTTCGGCAGGCCTTTGGGAAAGGAATAGTGGGAATGGAAAAGGGGATGGCTCGCCGACAAAGGTTGCAAGGGCAACTTGGGAAATAGGTTGGCCATTTCGCGTCGAAAGGATTCGGCCATCCCGAAATTATCGTCCGCGAATAAAAGCCCGCCGCGCAGAAGGTATTGGCGCAATGCGCGTTGCTCTGAGGCGGAAAAAGTCACTTGCCCATGGCCGGTCATGAAAAGGATGGGAAAGCGATAAAGCTCTGGGTCGAGCAAGGAAACCGATTTTTCTTGGGCGCAAGTCTCCAGCTTGAGATCGCGACGCAAGCGATTATGCAAGTTGGGAAGCATGGAAGGACCCGAATACCAGTCTCCCCCACCGCCATAATGCAGACGCGCCACGGCAAAGCATGCGGGAGTCGCGGCCTCGATCTCGACCGTCCCGCCAAAAACCAGCAAGGCTATGGCCATCCAGGAAAGCCGAAACTGAATTCGCAATCTCATGGCTTAGAAGGCACGGATTTAAGAGGCAATCGATTGTTATAGAGGATTTTGTAGGTCCAGTAATTGCCCATCACTTTTTTGACATAATCACGAGTTTCCCAATAACTGATGTCTTCGACCATTTCTTCGACGGGGCGGGTGCCATAGGCGCGAAACCAGCGCCGCGTCGGTTCCGGCCCGGCATTGTAATTGGCTAGCATGAAAAAGGGATTGCCGACATAGTCGTCGAGTAATTGTCGCACATAATAGGTACCCAGCCGCACATTCATTTCGGCGTCAGCCAAGTCCTGGGAGTGAAAGTCGCGCACGCTATCGCTTTCGGCCAGCTTTTTGCCCGTCGCGGGCATGATTTGCATAAGGCCAACAGCCCCCACCGGAGAACGGATGTCGCGATCGAAGCCCGACTCTTGCCGCATCAGGGCATAAATCAAGGCCGGGTCGAGCTTGCGTTTCAGGGCATAATGCAAAACCTCGCCTTCATAGGGCCGTGGCCAAATCAAGCGCAGCACTTCCCTGGGAGCCGTGCCCAAGGCTTCATTGGGTATGAGCTGGACCAAGGTGCGAGCTAAGCGATAAGCTTCGGGATGCAAATCATGCCTTTCGAAACGGCGCGCCTGCACGAAGAGATACCAGGGATTGCGTTTCACCTTGGCGGGCGTGCTATGCATGGTCAAGATGGCCAAGGTGTCGAGCCGCAATTCCAATAATTGGCTCACGTCGAGATAGGCGCTTTCATAATTCTTGTCCAAGTTTTCTTTGAAGCCGGGTACCGTGGCTTGCATCCAAGCCTTGATGCGCTCCGGTCGCGAAGGTTGAAATCGGCGCCAGGGTTGCAAGGAATCAGGCAGCAAGTTGTGGGCATCTAAGGCTTGACGGGCCATTTGCCCATAAAAGCCAAGCGGAAAATTGCGGTATAAAACCAGGCGCAGGGAATCGGCGAGGTTTTGCTGATGTAATCGCTCCAGGGCTTTGGCTTCCCACAATAATCCTGCGGGAAGAACGCCATTGCTTTTCTCTTTGCGATAAGTCGAAAAGGCATCGGCGGCGGCGGCAAAATTACTGTCTTTGAAGAGGCAAAGCCCTATTCGAAAATTGGCCCAGTCGGCGCGGCGTGTCGCCGGAAAGCGTGACAACTGCAAATAATAAAGCTCAATGGCTTCATCGTAACGACCGTCTGATTCACGTTCCCAAGCTCGCAGCCAGTGAATTTCTGAGGTTTTCGGATGCTTGGGGTAAAGCTCAAGAAAGCGATCGTAAGCGAGTTGGGATCGCTGGGTCTGCTCCAACTTGTCTTGGGTGCGACCGATTTGCAAATAGGCATCGGGGCTGTCACCATAGCGCTCTAAATAGCGCTGATACAAATCCAAGGCGGCTTTCCAATCACGCTTTGCGTATTGCAAGCTGGCGGCTTGCCAGTGAAGCTTTTGTTTATCGGCCTTGGTGGGCGCCAGGGGAATCATGGCTTGGCAGCGCAAAACGGCTTTATCGAAAGCCCCGAGGCGCGCCTCGATTTGCATGAGCAGCCATTCTTCGTCCCACGAGCGTCGCCCTACAGGTGCTTTACCAGCCATGAGGACATAGAGCGAATCCAGCCGTTTATCGCCGCGAGAATAGTTCAATAAACTGCGCAGGCGATCGAGATAGTTTCCGATTTCGCCTTGGAAGCCATCGAGCTTCAGCCAGGCATAGAGCACATCCACCTTGACATTCCGCCTAGCTTCGGAAGCCAGGACTTGGGCGTAGAATTCACGCTTTTGATCCGGCGATGTCGCTAGGCCTTCAAAGTCTTGCAGGCGATGCTGCACCAATTCATTGCGCCAGGTGGCGCTACCCACCCATTTCAAAGCTTGATTCAAGACCGTGTCGGCGCTGAGGGCGCGTCCACCTTCGCGATAGGCCCGGGCTAAAAGCAAGGTGCGATAAACCTGGCCCAATCTTTCCGTAGGTGCGAATTCCCGCAAAAGAGCAGCGGCCTTCAAGCTTTGCTTTTGATGCAATAAGGAAAGGGCTTTTACAAGAAGACGCCGTCCCTGCATGGCTTCTTTGGCCGTCGGCTTTTTTATGGCAAAAGGCAAGGTTCCCTTGCCATCGGGGGTTTCGTTTTCGCCTTCTTCTAGTGCTGCCTCCTCGGCAGGCAAGGATGTGACCGGAGCGGCCTCACTATTGCGACTTGTATCCGGCATCCCGGCCGTAGGCGTATTGGCTGTCGGTGCCGTTTCGCCATTTGGCGTCGCGGCTTGGCCCAGCACGAAAACCGGAAGGACGGCGGCTGCGAGCGCCAGAGTGATGGCGAACAGTGGGAAAAGGGGCGGGCGTAAAGGCACTCGCGTAAAATAGTGAATCGCGAAAGCCGTGACGCTCTCCGCGCTTTAAAGCACGCCTAAAGCACGAAAACGGGCTCCAAAAGAAATTTCTAAAAAGGCGGTGATTTCATCGGCCGTCGAAAGCTTTAACACGGCGTCACTTGCCACCTTCGCCTCGGCAAAGGTGGTGGAGCGAATCATTTTCTTCATCTCTAGCACCGAAGCCGGCCCCATGGAAAGCCCGTCCACACCCATGCCCACGAATAACAAGGCCAGCAGGGGATCGCCCGCCATTTCCCCGCAAATCGACACCGAAATGCCCGCCTGATGCCCCGCGTCAATCACGGACTTGATTTGCCTCAAAACAGCCGGACTATGGGGTTCAAACAGGGCGGCAATACGCTCATTAGCCCTATCTACGGCCAAGGTGAATTGAGTGAGATCGTTGGTGCCGATGGAAAAGAAATCCACCTCGCGCGCCAATTCATGGGCCATGACGACAGCCGAAGGCACTTCAATCATGCAACCGATTTCCAAATCGGAGGCATGGTCACGACCCTCGGAGACTAATTCTTTGCGAACGATTTCAATCAGCCTTTTGGCCTCACGCAATTCGCCCAAATTACTGATCATGGGAAACATCAAACGCATTTGCGTGCCATGGGCGGCGCGTAATATGGCCCGCAATTGCGTTTTGAAAATGGCGGGATTGTCGAGGCAAACGCGAATGGAGCGCCAGCCCATAAAGGGATTGGCCTCGCCCGATACTTTAAGGGCCGGCACGATTTTATCGCCACCCGCATCGAGGGTACGGATAGTGACTGGACGACCCACCATGCGCTCGCCCATAAAGCGATAGGCATGGTATTGCTCTTCTTCGGTGGGTAATTCGTCCTTGGTCAGGAAGAGGAATTCTGACCGATAGAGGCCGACGGAATCGGCACCCACTTCCAGCACGGCCTCGACTTCGATGGGCAATTCGATATTCGCCATCACTTCGACGTATTTGCCATCGCGCGTGACAGGTTCGACACCGGCCAAGGCCGAAAGTTCGCGCTCCATGGCGAACCAGGCGGCCTTGCGCATTTCATATTCCTTGATGTCTTTCAAGGAAGGGTTGAGTATGACCACGCCCGCAGATCCATCGACGATGACGGTGGATCCCGTGTCGATTTCGGTATTGCCCCAATGAATGCCCGTCGCCGCGGGTATGCCCAAGGCGCGCGCCAGGATGGCCACATGAGAAGTCTTGCCACCCAATTCCGTGGTGAGCCCCAAGGTATTTTTGCGGCTGAATTGCACCAGCATGGAGGGCGTGAGGTGGCGGGTCAAAACAATGACCGGATCGCCAGAATCGACATAGGAGGCCGCCGATTCGCTAAGCATGAGGGTGTCGATGACACGCGTTGCTACATCATGCAAGTCGGTCATGTGATCCTTGATCAAACCACCTGACAAATTGCGGAATTGCTCCACGATTTCTTGCACTCGACTTTGATAGGCGAATTCGGCCGACCAGCATTCGCGCTTGATATCTTCGACGACACGACTGATTAATTCCTGATCGTGCAGTATGAGAATATGGCTGTCGAAAATCCGGGCTTCGTATTCACCCACGTCGGGGGTGATACGGCTGCGCAGACCGAGAATTTCCTTTTCGGCCTTATCCAAGGCGCGGCGCAAGCGCGCCACTTCCTGGTCAACTTTGTCTGGTGGGATTTGCCGCTTTTGAACTTGGCGGTCTTCGGGCCTCAACAAATACGCAGGCCCCATGGCAATGCCCGGAGAGGCTGCGACCCCTTGGAGCACGACCCGGCGGCCAAGCGAATTACTCATAGCGGAATTTGGACTTGAACAGCTCCTCAAGGGCGTCTAAGGCGGCGACTTCATCGGGGCCTTCGGTTTCGACTTGAATTTTGGCGCCGTATTCGGCCGCCAAAAGCATGATATTCATGATGCTCTTGGCATTCGCGCGCATGCCATCCTTCATGAACCAAATCATGCATTGAAACTTGGTGCAGGTCTCCACGATCAAAGCGGCAGGCCGCGCATGAATGCCGCTTTCGTTGATGACGGAGAGTTCCTTAGTGACCATTAGTTTCCTTCTTGAATTTGGAGGGCGACGCGAATCTTCAAGGGTTTGCCGGGAATAAGTTGCAAATCCCAAATGGGCAAAACACAAGTGCCTTGATAGACTCGCTCATAACCGCCTTCACTTTGACTGACCGTTTCCAGGGCATCCCGCCAGAAAAGCGAGGCACCTTCGGCCTTTAAAGTAGCCGAAAGTTGCAGCCATTCATCGGTTAAGGTCACGGGAGTGGCCGGCATTTCCCCCCTGGAGGCCAGAATGTCTTTTCGGATTTGGCCGTTTTCTTCCCAGGTGATGGTGCGGTCATGGGCATTGCCCGCGAGCAGGCAAAACAAAAACTCGCTGGCGAAGCGAGTTTGCCGCATTTCCCCCAGGGCCGTCATGGTCCATTCGACTTCCAGGCTAGAGCCATCCAGGGCGGCCGTGATCTTTTTTTCGATTTGAAGGACGGATTCGCCCTGGGGCGTTTTGGCCTTGCCTTGAAAAGCAATGCCAGCGGCACTTTTGCCCACCTGATTTTCGACGCTATCCACTTCAAAGTGCCAAAGCGGCTCATGCTTTTGATGCAGATAAGGTTCCAGGTCTTGATCCGCAGGCAAAAACAAATCGGTGGCGAAAAGGCGCGTTTCGCGATCGTAAACCAATTTGTCCTGGAGGCCTTCTTCCTTGCTGCCCAAGGTATTTTCCAACTTGGTACCCGCTTCGCCCTGAGCGCCGATGAGGCTATGATAGGCCTCTTTGCGCCGGGTCAAGGTATCGGCCAAATTGAAGCCGGTGCGCTTCAGCCAAACCTGATCGAGTGCACCATTGGCGGTAAAGGAAAGACTGAAGCCTTGGGTTTCAAGGGTATGCTCGACCTGACCATCGCAATCCCAATCCTCCGCCTCCCAAACCGCGCGCTTGCGGCCCGAGAGCAAAGCCTTGTCGAGAATGCGGCGTGCCGCCACCAATTGACGATAAAGCGCGAAGCGTAAGTGCGGCAAATAAAGCCCACCGAAAACGCCATGCCAATAAGCGCAATTGCATTGCGACTGCCAAAGATGATCGCGCGCGGCGGCGATGTCGACGGCGTTCAATCCCTTGTCAGCTTCTATCAAATCGAGCAGACGCGACAATCGCGCGCCTTGCTTATGCATGCGATTGCTTTCGGGATATTTGCAGAAGAAATTTCGCCAGAAAGTGCCGCGTAAGAAGCGCCCCGCCTCGGGCATGTCTTGGCGTTCCTGCATGGCCTTTTGCGCCTGCTTGAATTCGGGAATATCGCCCGGATTCTGAGCCCAAATCATCATCTCACCATAGCTGGCAGGCGGTAAATAAATGAGGCCTAAGTTTTTTTTGGCTAAAAGGCCTTCGCGCAAGGGCTCGATCCGGAAAAGATCGGGTTCGGCTTCGATGGCTGAGAAAAAGCGATCGAGCCATCCATGGGTATAGACCGTATCATAGGTGAATGGCCAGTCGCCGAACTTTTCCCCGTCATCCCCGAAAACCACTTGCACATGGTCTTGGGTATTGAGGGAGCGCAAGGTGCCCACGACTTCTTCCACGCTGCGAAAGGGGATATAGTCCCGCACAATGTCATGAATGGGGAAAAGCTTTAAGGTATGGCCTTGATCCTCGGTTAGGAAATAGCCGTCCATTTGCTTTTCGGTTTTGCCCACCATTTTGAAATGGCTGCCGTCGAGCACGACGAATTCCATACCGGCTTTAGCCAAGGGTGCCACCAAACCCGGCTCCCAAACTCGTTCGGCCAGCCACATTCCCCGCGGCCTTTGGCCAAAAACTTTTTCGACGGTGTCGGCGAGTTTGCGGACCTGCCCTTCTTTGTCGCGATCGGAGAGTACTGGGAGAATGGGCTCATAATGCCCGCCGCCCAGTATTTCCACCTGGCCGGCATCGACTAGAACTTTGAGCCGAGCGATATAGTCGGGCTTATTCGCTACCAGCCAATCCAATAAAATGCCTGAGAAATGGATGCTCAGACGAATTTTGGGGTGACGCTCAAGCACTTCGAGAAAAGGCTTGTAAGCCCTATCATGCGCCCTGGCAAAAATGAAATCGAAATTGCCCACCGGTTGGTGGTTATGAATAGCCCAAAGCAAATGCACCATGGCGACCTAAAATAGGTTGAGGTTCACGTCGAGACCTTTTTTACGTATCACCCGGAACAAGGAGTCAGCACTATTCAAGGTGCGGGTCAATTCCCCATGCAAGGTGGTATCACGTAAAAGTGCCCCCACCGTGCCTTTATCGGAATTGATTTGCTTGAGAAGGCTTTCCATTTCCGTCGCGACCCGATCGGCGCGGTCGCCCAAATTCTTTAGCCGCTCCGAAGCCTGACGGCCATTGTCGACTATGGCGTGCAGGGGTTCGCGCTGCTCATTCACTAGAGTTGTCACGGCTTGTCCGGCCATTTCCAAAGAGCCCAGGCTACGCTTCAGACGGGGGTCTACTTCGTCGACAAAGCTCGAAACCTTTTTCACCAGGGATTCGGTTTCATTCAAAGCCTGATTGAAGCGGGTGGCAAAATCGGGACGGGCCACCGTACTGTCGAGCACATCTTTCAAATTGCGCACCAGGGATTCGGCTTGAATGAATACCTCACCCACAATACCCATGGCTTCAGCAATGCCTGCGTCCAATCTACCGTCCAAGGTCGAGCCTGCTGGCCAGACGTCTTGCGACTTCCCGAGCTGCACGCCGATTTGCCTCTCGCCCATGAGACCAATATTCTGTATCCGTACTTGGCAATCCTTGGTGAGCTTAACGCCGCGTTCCACGGTCAGGGTGACCTTCACCTGGCGTTCCTGTAAGATGATTTTTTCGACCTTGCCCATTTTCACGCCATTCACCTTTACGGGATCGCCCTCTTGCAAGGTGCTCACCTGTTCGAAAAGGACGAAATAGCGATCGTCGCGCTGTCCGGGAACCATTCCTTTGAGGAAGTAAATGCCGAATAGAAGTATGGCCAGGGCTGCCAGGACAAATCCCCCGACAGCCAGATTCTGTGTTTTAGCATCCATGCTCAACCTAGGGCGAAACCAGAGGAATTATAAGGGGCGGAATATCCAGGATCGCATTCAGGCATAGACCTATCATGTCCAATTTAGGATTTTGCGGCAAGGGACATTGCAGGATTCCCCATGAATCACTCGTAGACCTCATTGGCCAGCCGAGTCAATTGATTTTGTCGGGCCTTATTCTTCATGGTTTCAATGAGTTTTTCATTGAAGAGCTTGGCGGCATCGATGCCATTCATTTTCAACAGCATATTCATGGCAATGACTTCGGAGATCACCGTGATATTTTTCCCTGGTGAAATGGGTATAACCACCTTGGAAACGGGGATGCCGATAATGTCGGTGGTGATGGGGTCTAGGCCGGTTCGCTCATAATTCTCACCCTCACGCCAGCGCTGCAATTCGACTACCACCTCGACCTTTTTGGTATTGCGAATGGCTCGAATGCCGAAAAGGCGACCGATGTCGACAATGCCTATGCCGCGTATTTCCATGTGATGGCCGAGAATTTTATTTCCCTTGCCGATTATGCTGTGGCCCTTGCGAATGAGATGCACGATGTCGTCGGCCACGAGGCGATGCCCCCGCTCCACCAAGTCGAGCACGCACTCGCTTTTGCCCACCCCACTTTCGCCCACATAAAGCATGCCCACGCCATAGACGTCGACCAGGGAGGCATGCACTGAACAATAAGGGGCGAACCAGTCTTCGAGTATGTCGTGCACTTCGCGGATGAAGTCGACGGTTTCGCGAGCGGTTGTGATGACAGGAACGTTTTGTGCCTGGGCCAAGGCTAAAAGCTCATCATGCGGCGCGGCATTGTGGGTTAAAACCCAAAGGGGTGAGCGATAATCCTTGAGTCGCTCGAATATGGCCTTGCGCTTTTCGGCCCCACAGGACTCGAGAAAAGACCATTCGGTTGTTCCTAGGATTTGAATGCGTTGAAAGGCATAAACCCCAGTGAAGCCCGCCAAGGCTAAGCCCGGACGATGGATATTGGCCTCAATGATTTCAGTGACTAGGCTGGTTTCGGGGCTTTTCAGGGAGCAGGAAAGTTCGTCCTTGAATTGAAAGTAAAAGTCCTTGACGGGTAAGGAACGCTTGCGATTGATCTCAATGCGCGTAAAGTCAATATTACCTGGCAAGGTCACTCCTTGTAAGCGGGCCTAGGGTCAAAGTCTGACCAAAGCCTAAAACGTACTGGAAAGCTTAGTGATTTGCCGAAAATACGGGAAGAATAGGGCAAAAAAAAACCGCCCCCGGAGGGACGGTTGGTTTCGGAGCTTAGCTGACAATCGAGTAAATGGGCTCGCCCTTATGGGTTTTCATCTTTTCATTCTCTTTCTTCAACTGCCTTTCCAGCTTTTCGAGCATGGAGTCAATGGCCTTGTGCATATTGTCCTCTTCGGCATGCGCATGCACTTGCTTCTCAGCAATCTTCACTACGATTTCCGCTCGACGTACGACATCGTTTTGCGCGTCGAGAATGACATGGGCTCCAGTAATCGTCGTGTTGAACTTCTCCAGCCTGTCGAGGGCCTCCTTCAAGTTCTCATGCAATTGGGGAGAAGCATGGAAATGCCGTGCCGTGATCTGGACCTTCATCGTCTTTCTCCTTTCCTGAGTCGCCCTGCTCGGGCTGAGCCTCTAGGGGTAATCTATATAAAGAGGGAATGCGCTTTGTTTGCCTTGAAGAACTTCCCCCGTCACCACAAACTCAATATCCAATTTTCCATCCTAGAGTTTTGAGATCATGTGGTTCTGGGTTGTTGAGGCGCCTCATTGTGCACATCTTCATCTTATGCGCCAGTTTCCCCTTCTGTCAAGATGATATACGGATTTTGTTAAATCCCAAAATGAAAAATTTCGGCAAAACGACATCGCCGAAATAAAGCGGAACCGTGCAGAAAAAGGGTTTGGCCCGGGACTTGCTGCCGGGTCCGAAGCTCAATAATTTTTCCGCAGGCGCGCGGGCAAAATTTCCAATTGATCCCGGTATTTCGCGACGGTGCGGCGCGCCACGTCTATTCCTTTGTCCTTCAATATTTCCACGATTTTCTGGTCGGAAAGTGGCTTGTGGCTGTCTTCGGATTCGATCAGCTTTTTGATTTCATCCTTGGCGGCCACCGACGACACTTCGCTGCCATCGCTTTGCATCACACCCGCGCTGAAGAAATACTTGAGCTCGAAAATGCCATGGGGCGTCTGCACGTATTTGCCATTAGTGACGCGGCTGACGGTGGAAATGTGCATGCTGATTTTATCAGCGACATCCTGCAAAATCAGCGGCTTCAAATGCGCCGGGCTCTTTTGAAAAAAATCCGGTTGGCTGTCGATGATGGCTTGCATCACCTTGAGCATGGTGCTTTTGCGCTGCTCAATGGCGCGAATGAGCCAGGTCGCCGAATTGAGCTTGTCCCGCACATAACGCTTTTCATCGGCGGTGGCGCGACTGCCCTTCTTGAGTAAGTCGGCATAGGCGCGTGACACACGCAAGGATGGCGTGGACTTGTCATTGAGGAGCAAAACCAATTCGCCTTCAATGTCTTCGACCAACAAATCAGGAATCACCGGCGTGGCGGCCGAAGTGGCCAATTGTCGCCCAGGGTGCGGCTCCAAGGTGCCGATTTCGCGGATGGCGGCTTGCACTTGTTCAGGTGGCACTTCGAATTTCTTCGCGATAGCACCGATTTTAAGCCGCTCCAGCAAATCAAAAGCTTCAAGCACGATGCGCTTGGCGAGATCGGAAATTCCCGCCGAACGATCGATTTGCAATTGCAAGCATTCGCGCAAATTGCGCGCGCCTATACCGGCAGGATCGAGACTGTGCAGAACATGGAAAGCTTCGCGCACCGGCAAGGTGGCGGATTCAAGACTCAACTGGCCTTCAATGACGGCCTGCATTTCGGCATGCTCGGGCAATTCGGGCAAGACAAAGGTACCGGACTTGCCGGTGAGGCGCATCGAAACCGAACTTGTTTTATCGTCTGCTTCCTTGGCCGCCGCCTTTAGTAAAATGGCGTCATTTGCCGCGGTCGCGGCGGCGTCCACTAAGTCTTGCTCTGCGTCGAAGAATTCATCCGATTTCGCCCGCGATTCTGCCGGAGGCATTTTCGCCTCTGGAGTGAGCCAACCCCGGTCGTCCAAGCTATGAATCAGGTATTCGACTAGAGTCGCTATGGCCGAGCCCACATGACGGTCTTGCAATTGAGCCAGCAAATGATCTTGTAGGCTTTTGGAATAAACCGGAACTTTCTCGAAGCGCTCATCGGGGCTGTCGAGTTCTTCGGTGCGGCGATCTCCGGCGTCAAAACCGTCTTCGAGATAGCTTTCCCAGTCGATTTCCTTGGATTGCTCGGGACCCGAGTCTGGGATGAGTTTATCTAGACTGGAGCCCTCTTCGGCGGTATCGCCCGAAGTAATGCGCTCGGGAATTTCGACATCCGCTTGCCCCTCTTCGCCTGACGTTTCCTTGGCATCGGGCAATTCGTCACCCTGCGAAACCGGATCCTCATTGCCCGCATCGCCTTCGGAAGAGGAATCCCCATCTTCAAGGATTTCGAGCATGGGATTGCTCTCTAATTCCTGCTTCACAACGATTTCAAGCTCCAGCGAATTCATTTGCAGGAGCTTGAGGGATTGAATCATTTGGGGCGAGAGCTTTTGCTCCAGCCCGACATGCATGCTAAGGTCTAGCCCCAAGCTCATGGTCGTATCCGGTCAAAGGTTTTCATGAATTGCAAAGAGTTTAACTCAAGGAGAAAGACTTGCCGAGGTAAATGCGCCGGGCTTCAGGATCTTGAGCCAAATGTTCGGCTGTACCTTCGATCAAGACCCGGCCGCTGAACATGATATAGGCCCGATTGGTGGTTGCCAGGGTTTCGCGCACATTGTGATCGGTGATGAGTATGCCCATGCCGCGATCCCGCAAAGTGAAAATCACCGACTGAATATCCTCGACGGCAATGGGATCTATGCCAGCGAAGGGCTCGTCCAGCAGAAGAAAATCGGGCTTGGTGGTCAGCGCCCGCGCAATTTCCAGGCGGCGGCGCTCGCCGCCACTCAAGGTATTGGCTTTGGATTTCCGCAAATGGGCGATTTTGAATTCTTCCATCAAGCGAGCAGCCTCTTCCTTGCGCTCCTTGCGGCTGAGCTTGCGCGTTTCCAATATCGCCAACAAATTTTCCTCGACCGACATTTTTCGGAATACCGAGGTTTCTTGCGGCAAATAGCCTAGCCCCAAGCGGGCACGCTGATACATGGGCATATGATTGACTTCGCGATCATTGATTAGCACTTGGCCCGATTGCGCTCGAATCATGCCCGTAATCATGTAAAAGGAGGTGGTCTTGCCCGCGCCATTAGGCCCGAGCAGGCCGACCACTTCACCTTTATTCACATGGAAGGTGACGCCATCGACCACTCGTCTTCCACCATAAACCTTGACCAGGGAGGTTGCCTGAATGCTCACTTGCTCCGACCTTCCTGCTTGATGCTGTCCGCCGCCGTGCCCGAGGTATCACGCTTGGCAGACTGCTTTCCGAAATAGGTGCCATGCGCTTGGCCGGTCACCAATACCTCGTCGATTTTACCATCGGCGAAGGCGAAACGAATGCTGTCCCCTTGAGCCACATTGCGCCCTCTCAAATGTCCGTTTTCCAGATGATAATAGGTACTGTGCGCTCCACCCACCACCTGAGCTGTATGCACTTCACGATTCTTGAAACGCATTACCATATGCTTGCCACGCATATGATTGCGTAACTTGGGCCGGTCGGTATCGAAATAAAGACCGTCGGCGTCACGAAAAACCTGAGCGCTGTCGATGTATTTGCCGGTAAAGGCCAAAAGCAAGGAATCACCGCGAATTTCGCTTTGCCTTTCGGGCGTACTGTCGGTTTTGGGATCGAGGCTAATGGCTTGGGCTCCGCCTTGAACCAAGAGTCCGCGAATTTCCTCGTCTAATACTCGCATCCGCATTTTATCCCCGAGAATTTTGCTGCGATCCACCGCCACCTTGGGATCGCCGGTTAGAAATAGCGAATCAGCCTTATCACGATATTCCGCACGGGCGCAGGTGATAATGGTTTTTTTCTTGGTGATGACCACGCTCGATTCGGCCACGGCTATGAGGGTCGAATCATTGTAAGTCAGGCGCAAGGCTTTCAAGGTCAGGGTATCATTGATTTTACCCAGCTCCTTTTTTCCCGTAGAATCCATTTTGGCCTCACCTGACGCCAATGTGTCACGATAAAAGCGGCGTAATTCAGGCACTCCCCAGAAAACCACGTCATGAGTCAGGCGATGATAGGTCAATCGCCCGCCCTGTCCACGTAAATCTCCCGTGCTATCACGCAATTGCACATGGCCTTCCGCTTCGGCCTCATTGCGGGCCTTGCTATAGGTCCCGCGATCGGCGATGAGCTCAGCGCCGCGTTGGGTGATACGCATGCCAGCTTCGCAGGTGACTTGATTTAATTCTCTTGACCAGACCGCGCGTTCGGTTTCGAAGCGTAATTGTCCATGGCGAAATCGCACACGACCCGTGAGGATATATTCCCCCTTAGAGCGAAAGCCTTCCAATTTGTCAGCATTTTCCATGATGAGGGGCTCGGTGTTTTTGGGAGCCTCATTCTTGCTCTCGCTGCGACGCACCGTCGCGGTCGGCGATTTAGCTGAGACCTGGGCTTCCGTCGCAGGATCCGATTTGGCGGACTTAGCCGAATCCACCCAAGACTTGAATTTCAAAGCTTTTGCCGCCGAATCCTTTTTGCTTAAAGCCAGAGCCATTTGCGGTGGAGTCGAGGAATCAGGCTTTGGCGATTCGATGAGAGGCACATGAATCACATGGGTCTGCTTTGGCTTGGGTCCTGAGCAGCCCATAAGAAGCCCCAATGCGCCCCAGGATCCCAGGACTAAAAACCCGAGCTTCCAAAGCCTCAAGGCTTCACCTCGATGCCACTCGAGAGGGAATCTGCGCCTGCAGGCGGTACGGTTTTACTGGAATTGCTATCGGATTTGACCGCCGATTCAGGCGGCACCGTGGCCGCAGCGGGAATCGAATCGACGGGTGCTTGGCCAGAAGTGTCTTTCTCCGCATCTTCGACGCGCTCTTCCACTTTTTGGAAGACGCCTTGAACATCGGCGAGTATTTGCCAATTGTCGAGATTGGCGTCAGAAACAAAACCACGCCCTCGCAGGGTATCGCCTTCTTCGGAAATCACCTTGACCCGAGATTCCGTCGATACCCGATTTTCGGCTTTATTCCAACGCAGAGAATCCGCCGTGATATCAAGGCCCTTATGGGATCGCCCATGCACATGCCCAGTCGCGGCCAAAAAGGTGACCGCCTCATCGACCGTCCCGGAATCCGAGGTCACGCGCACGACTTGCGCCTTAGTGCTGTCAAAAACCCTTAAATCCACGGGCTTAGCGTCGATGCGATCGCTGCGATTGTGCTTCACTAGGCGTTTCGTGCGCAATACCCAAGAAAGCTTGGAACCTTCGTGCATGGTCAAGGTGGTGCTATCGTCATAGAGGGCTAGCGGATATTCCACCGCCGGTCCCCCCGCCTTGGCCTCTTCGCTGATCTTTTCGCAACCCGTGAAAAACACAAAAACCCCAGGCCACAAGGCCAGGGGCAGGTAAAGCAGGCTTTTCATTACCATGGACACGCGCGAAAGATACTCACCCAGCTTTCTATCTTGCCCCCGTCTATGAGCGCAACTCGCCGTAAGGCCAATCTGACCGAAGGCCCCATTTTCAAACATCTGTTGCGCATGTCCATACCCATGATGATAGGCATGACGGCCCACATGGTGGTGAATATCATCGACGGAATTTATGCGGGTCGCCTGGGCACCCAGGAAAGCTTGGCTGTTTTGAATTATGGCTTCCCTTTCTTTTACATGTTCTTTGCGCTTTTGAATGGCATAGGCTCGGGCCTTTCGTCCAATCTTGCCCGCGCCATCGGCGCAAAGCGTGAAAGCGAAGCCGAAAATACCTTGTCGCAAGCTATTGGATTTTGCCTCGCCGCCTTTGCTGCTTTCATGCTGATTTACCCCTGGATTCTACCCGCCTATCTACGCATGCAAGGCGCCAGCCCCGAAGCAGCCCAACTTACCCGGAATTATTTAAACACCCTCTTTTTAGGTTTGCCTTTCACCGTCGTCGCCACCTTGCTGGGGTCGAGCCTTCGCGCCGAAGGCAATACCCGTACTCTGATGAATGCCATGATGGTGGGGACTTTGGTCAATATCCTCGCGGCGCCTTTCATTATCTACAGCGATTTTACTGTGGCCGGCTGGAAATTGCATGGGCTCGGCCTTTCGGTCATGGGAGCGGGGCTAGCGACAACGGGATCGGCGATTTTATCCTGCCTCATGATTCTTGCCCATTATTTGCGTGGCAAAACCCAATTGCGACTGAAAATCAAGGCAAATTATCGCGATTTGGCAGGCTTTAAAGACAGCCTGCGCGTGGCCTTTCCATCCATTTTATCACAAACCTTGATTGGTTTAAATCTCGGCGTCATGACGCATTTGGCCAAGCCCTATGGCGAAGCTGCTGTCGCCGCCGTGGGCATAGCCTCGCGCCTGGATATTCTCTCGGTTTTTCCAGCACTTTCGGTCATGGTGGCCGTGGTTAGCTTGGTTGGACAAAATTATGGCGCCGGCAAAATCGAGCGCGTTCAAGAATCCGTGCGCATTGGATTGATTACGGCTTTTGGATTTTTAGCCACGGTTGGTCTCTTGGTTTTTTTCTTTCGCCAAGGCCTAGTGGGTTTTTTCAAACCCAATGTCGCCACCTTGCCCTCCGCCCTGCATTTTCTGTCGGCCTTGACCTTGGGCTATGGCTTTGTCGGCATGGGCGTGGTGGCTTCAGGCGCTTTTCAAGGCTTGGGCCGGGGCCTCCCCTATTTGAGCATCACCTTGCTGCGACTCGTAGTCCTCAGCATGCCCGCTGCGCTTTTGCTTAGCCATTGGCACGGTGAATATGGCTTGCATTATGGCCCTCCCCTAGCTGCCATTTGCACGGGCATCCTAGCCGCAATATGGGCCTTGCGCACCGTCAACCGCTTGCCCAAAACCGCAGCTTCCGCTCCGATCAGCGCCGAAACGGGTTTGGCGGCAGCGGCCTAGAATGGCATCCACTCTCGAGAATATCTCTCACATGACCTTGGTCGTGCGCTATGCCGAGACCGATGCCATGCGCATGGTTTATTACGCCAATTATCTGGTCTATTTCGAGGTCGCCCGCACCACGGCTTTGGCCGAACTCGGGCATCCTTATGCCGAAATGGAAGCCAAGGGCCTATACATTCCCGTACTCGAAGCCCAATGCCAATATCAAAAGCCCGCCCGCTATGGGGATACTTTGCGCCTAGAAACCCGGCGCTGGCGACAGGGAAGTGCACGCATCCGATTCGATTACCAAATCTTTCGCGAAAACGATTTGCTGACCACCGGCCGCACCTTACATGCTTTTATGCGAGAGGACGGCAAGGCGGTACGGCCCCCTCAAGACTTGATAGCCCTCTTCCCCACCTGGAAGTCAGATGCACAGCCTTCCGCGACGCCGGAATTATCCGAGGGTTTGGGAGACGCCGTCGAAGGCCGTCGCTGATTCCGATGATTCACTAGCGCCCAATTCCGTCACCATTCAAACGGGCCATAATTCCTTTTGCACGGTCTGTAATTCTTCGATTAATTCTTTCAATGCCAAAACAGAGGCCTCGGCAGGCTTTAGGTTCCGATGTTTTTCGTAGGCATAATTAATGCCTGAACTGCTATTGATGAGATGCCACCCCCAATGGCTTTGCGCGCGTTTCACCGCATGCAAGACTTCACGGCAATCTCCACCCTGGCCGCCCGAAACTCCTGCCACGGCGACGCCAGGAATAAGCAAGGGCATGTCCTGATTCTGTTCCTTCCAAAAGCTGAGCAATTCTTCCAGCTCCTTGGGAGCCGTGGCCCCAACCACGGCGCCTAAATTCCCGTTATTCCATTCTGCCACCTTGGCCGCTACCCGCCGATAAAGCCGCTCAGGCGCTTGCTCACCATTCGAAACCCACAGCTCCTGAAAGTCGCGGGCACTGGCATTCGAAGTGCGCACCAAGACATAAATCCCCTGGCCTTGCGACACGTCGAGAAAAGGCTTGATGGTATCCCAGCCCATATAGGGCGCCACCGTCACGGCATCAGCGCCATAAACCTCGAATGCTGCCCGGGCATAGGCCTCCGAAGTCGAACTGATATCGCCGCGCTTGGCATCGAGAATGACAAGGATGCCGCGCTCCTGGCATTCGGTAATCAGGCGCATCAGGGCATGTAGGCAATCGAGGCCATGGGCCTCGAAATAGGCGATATTGGGCTTCACGGCGGCGGGATGCACGCCGGCGACATCCATGGCTTCAAGCATATCGAGATAAAAGCGCTCTATGCGCGCCGCTATGGGGCCGTCCCCGGGAATTTTGCGGGGGACGGGATCCATGCCCACGCAAACGGCATGACCCACGGTGCTGGTGCGAAGAAAAAGGCGTTCTAGATAAGTCATACGGGCCTCTAGGAAAAATCCAAAGGTAGCAGACCCGGCAAAGCCTTTCAGGCTATAAGGCTTTCTTTGGGCTTCCGATCCTTCAGGGTTGGGATTGGATTTCTCCCCAGTGCAAATCTGGCAATCGGCGGCGGGCGAAACCAAGAAAAGCAGTGAAGTCGCAAAGGGCTCCCTCTCCTATCTCTTCCAGATAACGCGCATATTCCACCTTGGTGACGACTTCGAGGCAAAGCAATTTGGTCTCCATCCATCCGGCGAAGTCATGCACTTGCGAACAAGCCCGGCGCCTTTGCAAATTCCCGATAATGGCCTCGGTCAACCAAGCCTGAAAGGCAGCATCGACGGCGGCGCGCATGGCATGAGCATCGGCATAACCCTCGCGCAAAGGAAATCGCGGAAGGCGTTGATTCAAAACATAGAGGTCATAGGCCATGGTGGAAAAATGACTTTATTCTGGCTTGCCCATGTCCTTAATACCTTTTAAAAAAAGGGGAATGCATGGATCCGATGGCGGACAAATACAATGCAACGGTAGTCGCCAAGGCGACACTCACCCGCGACCTTTTCATTATCAAGGTCAAGCCTGACAAATCTGTAGCGCCCTTCACCTCAGGGCAATACGTGCTCCTAGGATTAAGCTCGAATATTCCTCGTCGCGACGGCAGCGAGCCCGAATTCAAGGAGAGCAAGCCGGATCGCATGGTTTTGCGTGCCTATTCTATTGCCTCAGCCGGTTATGAAACCGATGAATTGGAATTTTATATCTCGGTTGTCTCTAATGGCGCCCTCACCCCTCGCTTGGTCTCCATAGAGCCCGGCGATCGCTTGCAATTGGGAGAGAAAATTCGCGGCCATTTCACCTTGGACACCGTGCCTAGCACCCATGAGACTGTGATTTTGGCCGCCACCGGCACCGGACTCGCACCTTATGTTTCCATGATGCGGCAGCATAAACGCCAACCCTACCCTTTTCGCTTTCTCATCCTTCAAGGCGCACCCAAGGGCTGGGAATTAGGATATCGCCAAGAACTGTCGACCTATGCAGAGTTATTGCCGCATGTGACCTATGTGCCCGCCGTCAGCCGTCCGCATCTCGATACCTGGTGGACTGGCGCCACCGGCCGCATTACCAAATTATTTGACGCCCAGCATCTCGAAACCCAATACGGAATCGCACTCAATCCCGAAAAAACTTCGGTTTTTCTTTGCGGCAATCCGGACATGATTCGCGAAGTGTCTGGTCAATTATTGCCTTTGGGTTACAACACTTACACCACGCAGGCCCATGGCAGCTTGCACATTGAAGAGTACTGGTAATTCCCTGAGTCGTCGGCTTTTCATCGGTGATTTGCATGGCTGCTCGCAAGAGCTAGATGATTTGCTGCGCAGCTTTGGCTTTCAACCCGGCATAGATCACCTTTTCTCCGTAGGTGATATTCTGGGGCGCGGCCCCGACCCACTCGGCTGTTTGCAGCGCCTGCGCGAATTCAATGCCCAAGTGGTGCGCGGCAATCACGAACACTTCCTATTACAAGGGGCCGACTGCCTACCTGAATTGCGCAGCCCCGGCCATCAGCGCTATCTCGCCAGTTTAGGGGAACAAAGCGAAGCCTGGCTTGCTTGGATACGCCAGTGGCCCTTTTGGCTGGAGCAGGAGGATTTGTGGTTGGTACATGCCGGCCTGCAACCGGGCTGTGCTCATCCGCAAGAAATGCGCCCTGCCGTTTTACTCCATATTCGCACTTGGGATGGGCTTGGCCAAGACCTTCAAAATCGCGAAAATGCGCCCTGGTTTGAGGTTCAAACCTGGCAGAAATCCGTAGTTTTCGGGCATTGGGCGCAAAAGGGATTGATTCAGCGGCCTGGTTTCATGGGCCTAGATTCAGGCTGCGTTTATGGCCGTCAACTCACCGGCTGGTGCCCGGAAGAAGACCGTCTCATTCAAGTGCCTGCGCGCAAGGTTTATCAGGCCTGGTGACACCGGTCAAGTCCACGTTTTTTGTTAGGTCTGTGCTTTTAAGACCAAACTCCTGTCGCCGAAAGCCATTTTCTTTACCCTTCTCACAATTTTCAATAGGCCTATCCCGCTTTTCTTCAGAGAAATACGGCAAAAACTGATTGTTAGGTGTAAGTAGCGGTACATGAACCGAGTCGACATACCGAGCAAAAGGTCCTTGGCCCGCATGACCCAAACCAGCTTATTCGCCTTATTACTTACCTGCTGCCTGGGTTTGGTTTCCGCCCAAACGGGGTCGGTGCCCACGACCATGCACCCTGGATTTGACCTCATCCATTTTCGTCCCACGGCCTTTAAGCCAAGAGTCACCGGAATGGGTTGGCTTTCAGACGGCCGAATGGTCGTGGCAAATTGGGGCGGCACAAACGCCCTAGTTCATACCCGCCAAATGAATAGCACGATTTACCTCGTCTCGGGCGCAGGTGGAGCCAATCCTACCGGGGTCACCACTACGGTTTTCGCCAGCGGTCTCGAAGACGTCATGGGCCTGACCGTGGTCAATGACCGCATTTATGTGTGCGGTGGAAATGATTTAATCGAATTAGTTGATGCTAATAAAGACGGAGTTTCCGAATCGAAACGCACGGTTTTTCATTTGGAAAATAAAGGCAAGGGGCGGCATGAATTTCTCTTCGGCCTCCTCTATCGAGATGGGAAGTTTTTCATGAATGCTTCCACACCGAAATTGAATTTGACTCCCGAGGACAGCACTTTTAATGCGAATAGAGGCACCCACTTAGTCGTCGATGAAAAAACCGGTGCTTTCACGCTTGAGGCCATGGGCTTACGAACACCCAATGGAATGGGCTTTGGGCCCGACGGCGTGCTTTTGGTTCCTGACGTACAAGGCAATTGGCTCCCTGCGAATAAGCTCATCGCGATCAAAAAAGGATCGTTTTACGGCTTCAAGCATACGCCGCGCGAAACCTGGGACAATATGCCTGAAACGCCTCCTGCTGTTTACATACCACAGGACAATTTGGGCAATGCGCCCGGCAATCCGCTTTACCTGACCTTTGGCCCCTATGCCGGACAAGTGCTCATGGGCGACGTGAGGCATGGCGGAGTGCAGCGCTATTTCTTGGAAAAAGTGGGTGGTGAATGGCAAGGCGCGGGCTTTCATTTCATGGGTGGCCTTGAAGCCGGCGTTGAGCGTTTAGCCATGGGACCCGACAGCATGCTATATGTGGGCGGAGTCGGAGATCCGGGGGGTACTTGGGATTGGAATGGCACCACCTTCGGTTTGCAAAAATTGCGAATCAATGGCAAAACGGCTTTTGACATGCTGGCCATACGCAGCCTCGGCAATACCGGATTTGAAATCGAATTCACCCAACCCTTGGCCAGCGGCGCCGATGCCCCCGCGAATTTCAAAATCAAAACCTGGTATTACACTCCCACGGTCAGTTATGGCGGCGGCAATTTCGGAACCAAGACCCTTACGGTGAGTAAGGTGACGCTTTCCACGGATCGCAAAAAAGCCACCCTCGACATTTCCGGCTTAGAAACCAAGCGCGTGGTCAATTTTCAGCTGACCACGGCCGTGAAATCCGAATCAGGATCTGCTCTTTGGACGCCAGAAGCCTGGTACTCCTTGAATGCCTTCGGCCCCGGCACGGGCCCGACATCCATCGCCCATCCCCAGCGCAAAACAGGCTACGCCTTGCGCCGCCGCTCTTCCATGGATGCTGTCGACTTTGCCCATTCCCTGGTTGAAGGTCGCCGCAATGCCTTGGGTCAATTGATGCCTACGGAAAGATCCTCGATTCCGATCTTGCCACATTCGCGCTGAAGCCCAGGCCGACGGCTAAGGTGCTAAACAGGGGGAAATCACCGCGCCTATAGGATAGAACCTACCCTATTCACATCCCTCCTAGGCCACCGCGCCTCCCGCGACGGGCAATTCACCCGAAGGCGGACGATGTCCCCAGCGACGTAATACTGAGCGCAATTGTGCCAATTGTACCGGCTTGCTGAGATAATCGTCCATGCCAGCGTCCTCGCAGCGTAGGCGCTCACCTTGCATGGCATTCGCGGTCAGGGCTATGATGGGCAAGCGTGCACTTTTCAAGGCTATTTCTTGTTTGCGTATTTGCTGAGTGGTGGTATAGCCGTCCATATGCGGCATTTGGCAATCCATAAATACCAGGTCAAAGTCGGTTGGGTTTTGTAATAAGGCTAAAGCCTCACTTCCGTCTTTCGCCGTGGCGACTTTGCAGCCTAGGCGCGATAGCATGGCCTTGGCGACTTTGAGATTCACAGGATTATCGTCGACCACGAAAACCCGCAAACCTTGGCCGGGCTCGTCATTTCCTTCTGAGGAATTGCCTTCGTCGGTGGCCGAAGCAAAAACATCACTGCCCAGGAGTCGGTCTGCTTGTTTCGAAGGTTCAGTGCGCGGCAAGGTGATTTCAAAGAAAAATTCCGACCCGCTGCCCTCACGGCTAGCCACTTCAATGCGGCCACCCATGAGGCCTATCAATTCGCGGGCTATGGCCAAACCCAAGCCGCTGCCACCAAAGCGACGCGCCGTCGATGAGTCGGCTTGTACGAAGCTTTCGAAAATGGCTTTCAGCTTTTCGGCGGGTATGCCAATGCCCGTGTCGCGGACAGCAATGCGAAGCTTCACTTGCTGCTTACCGACGTCGACACTTTCGACCACCAGAGTCACCCACCCTTGTTCGGTGAATTTCAAAGCATTGGAGAGCAGGTTGTAGATGGTTTGTTGGGTGCGTAGGGGATCGCCCAAAACCCATAGGGGATCGGGTAGTCCCCGCGTGACATAGCGCAGATGTATGCCCTTGATTTCAGCTTGGGCATTCACCAGGGAAAGCGTCTTGCGCATCCAATCATGCAGTGAAAAAGGGATTTTCTCCAAATCGACGCGGCCCGATTCTATGCGCGAAAGATCGAGCAAGTCATTCACAAGACCCAAAAGCAATTCGGCTCCGGCATGGATATCGCGCAAATGCGATTTTTGTTCTTCGGGCAAGGCATCCTGATTCATCAATTCGACCAAGCCGAGAATGCTATTCATCGGCGTGCGAATTTCATGGCTCATCACCGCCAAAAAGCGGCTTTTGGCTTCATTGGCGGCTTCAGCCGCCAGCTTCGCTTCTTTGAAAGCCTTACTGGTGCGATTGATTTCGGCCAATTGTTTGAGTCTCGCGGCGACAATGACAAAGGCCACCACCAGGGTTTCGGCCAGGAGACCGAAAAAGAACCAGGCTTGTGATTGCGGTGCCGCCAAAGCCGATATTGCGGCCATAGCAATGACCAAAAGTGGAAATCCTATGGCCCCTGCCATGGCCGGCATGCAGAATTCCACTAGCATAAGGGTGGTCAATGCGTCGGTTGTATAAGAGAGGTGATAATTGTTCTGATTCACCAAATACAGCATGTGTATGCCGAGCAATAAGGCGATGCCATAAAAAATTGCGCGCATTTGCCCTTCCAGAATTTTGGAAAAGCGAGTGGCCACAGCGGCGAGCAAGCCAAGGGATCCGATGACCAGGCGTGGCCAAAACGGTTCCTGAAAAGGCGTGACGGTATTGGCATTGACCCAATACCACGTAGGATAGGTTAAGGCTAAAATGAGACCGATAATCCTCAAAAAGCGAATTTCGCGAATCGCAGCGTCTTCCAATCCTTCGGACTGGATCGGACTTAAAAATCGCGACCAAACCTTAAAAAGCATACCGAGATTTTAACATCTGGGAGGCGGACCTACCCCGAATAAATGCGAAAAAGGATTCGCTTCGGGGCGTCTTTATGTCACCACCCAACGGCGGATGGTATTGGTGCGGTTTTTCCCATGAATTGGGAAACCGAATACATAAACCAAACTGTCACCGACGCGTACCAGGCCCAAGGTGCGCAATCGGTGCGCAATCAAGCGGAAAATGGCCTCGGTTTCGGTGACCGAATCAATGAGCAAAGGAATGACGCCACGATACAAGGCGGCACGCTGATAAATTTCGGGCGTGGTGCAGGCGGCCACTATGGGTATGCTGGCGCGATAGCTAGAAAGTATGCGGGGCGTGCCGCCATGGGTGCTAATGGTGATAATGGCTGCGGCGCTGCAAGACAAGGCTAAATACATGCCCGCTTCGCATAACAAGGCTATCGATTCGGGATGATCGACGGAAACAATGTCTTCTTCGAGATTGCGCTCAGCCACGCGAATGATTCTATCCATCATGCCGATGGCGGCGATAGGATGCTTGCCCGCGGCGGTTTCGCCCGAGAGCATCAAGGTGTCGACGCGCGACAAGGCCGCAGTGGAAACGTCGGTGACTTCCGCGCGAGTGGGACGCGGCGAATCGGTCATGGTCTCAAGCATTTGCGTGGCAATAATGGTGAGTTTACCGAGTTCGCGACCCAGATGAACAGCATTGCGCTGCACCGTGGGAATCAATTCGAGATCGAGCTCGACACCTAAATCACCGCGGGCCACCATGGCACCGTCGGCGACTTCCATGATGGACCGGAGATTGTTCACGGCCTGCACGCATTCAATCTTCGCCACGATGGGAAGATTCATTTTTTCAGCGGCCATAGCGCGACGTATGGTTTTGATGTCGGCGACATCACGCACGAAAGAGGCAGCTAGCCAGTCGAAGCCGAGCTTAGCGATGAGGTTCAAATCGCGCTTGTCCTTAGCCGACAAAATGGGCAAGGGCAAATCGACGCCAGGCACATTCACGGACTTGCGTGACTTCAGGGTGCCGGGTACGGTCACGCGGCAATGGGTTTCCGTGCCGCGAGTCCGCGTCACTTCCAAGCCCAACTTGCCATCATCAAGCATGATTCGCTGTCCGGGCTTGACCAAGGCCGCCAAGCCCTTAAAAGAAATGCCGATGCGGTTTTTTTCAGGCTGTCCCTTGCCGCCAACAATGACCACTTCGCCGCCGGCGACCAATTCATAGGTCTGTGCATCGACGCGTATTTTCGGCCCCATGAGATCGGCCAGCAGCGAAACCGGTGTGCCCATGCGCCAAGCGGTTTCGCGCACCAATTTCACGTAACGCGTGTGTTGCTCGGGGGCACCATGTGAAAAGTTGATTCGAATCGCATCGACACCTGCCTTCAGGGCGGCTTCCAGTATTTCAGGAGTCTCCAGGGCGGGGCCCATGGTGGCCAGGATTTTTGCCTTGCGCGTCAAGGGACGGGGTGCGGGTATGGGCTGGATGGCTTTGGAATTCGGCATGATGCAATTATAGCTGGTATATTTCGACTGACTTATGGACTCGTGCTCGTGATTTTTCTTTTAGGACTTGCGGCCTTGGTGACGGCGGAATTCGCCGCGCTCCTTCTTTATTTCATTGCCGGCGCCTGGCGTCTACGCCATTTGGAAAGCCCGCCGCTCCCCGCCGCCTGGCCTTCGGTGTCGGTCATTGTGCCACTGCGCAATGAGGAAGTGCATGCCACCGAGACCTTAAATGCCTTAGCGCGTCAGGACTATCCCGGATTTTTGCAATTCCTGCTCGTCGATGACCGATCTACCGACAAGACCAGTGCCATTATCGAGGCCCAAGCGGCCGCCGACAAGCGCTTTCAGGCCCTCCATATTCCCCTGGATGCAAAACCTGTCCCTAGCCCAAAAAAACGGGCCCTGGCCGCGGGTTTTGCAGCCGCCAAGGGGGAGGTGCTGATGACCACCGACGCCGATTGCCTACCCTCACCGCAATGGGTTCGTAGCTTGGCAAGCCGATTCACGGGAGCCGTGGGCATAGTGCAAGGTCCCAAGCGAATACAAGGCCAAGGTCATTGGTTGCATGTCTATCAAGAGCAAGAAGTGTTCGGACTTGTCAGCATAGAGGCTGCCACCTTTGCCTTAGGGCAACCCATGATGGCTAGCGCCCCCTCCCTGGCTTATCGCCGCTCACTCTATGAACAAGTGGGTGGCTTTTCGGGAATTGAAAATACCGTGTCCGGAGATGATGACTTGCTGGTGCGGAAAATGATTGCGGTGCCTGGCATTGAAGTGACTTATGCGCCCGTGGCCGAAGCATGCGTAAGCACCGGCCCCGTCGATCGATTCTGGCCCATGGTATTGCAGCGGGCCCGATGGGCCAGCAATGGCGCCCACTATGAGCAAAAGGGATTTGTCGCCTTACTCATCGGCCTCTATCTCTTTTATTGCTGGCTACTTTTCAGCCCGGTTTTGGCCTTGCTGGGCGTGATACCTTGGTGGGCAAGTCTCGGATCCTGGGCCGTAAAATTGGTTTTCAATGGTATTTTCTTGAAATTAACTGCGAGTGTGCTCGGTCAAAAGCGCGTGCTACGACGACTCATTCCTTGCGAAATATTGCATGTTCCTGTCGTCGTCATGGCCGTGGTGCTTGGACACCTTGGCCTATATCGATGGAAATAAAGCCTGTTATAAAAGGCAACCGTATCGGAGATCCCATGTTACCCGCAGCCCTTTCCACTTGCTTGAGACTCTGCACCGGCCTGCTTGGCGCCGGTGCTTTACTTCTGACTCTCACAGCTTCGAAATGCAAGCAGGATGTGGTTTTCGTCGATGCTCAAAAAGAAATTTGCACCGACGGGATAGATAATGATCAAAATGGCAAAATTGACTGCGCCGATAGCGAATGCCTAAACGTTTGCACCTTGGATTTGGCGGTTTTCCCGACCGTGCAAACCTCGGTGGACACGCAAACCATTAGCGGAACCCATCGCCGCGCAGCCAGTATTGCAGTCAATACCAAACCCGACATTTCGGCCAGCGGCAAGGCCACGTTAACCGGCTCAACCTGGACTTTCCTGGTCACCCGATTGCAAGAGGGCGGCAATGAAATCACCATCATCGCCAGTGACAGTTCGGGTCAAACCAAGACCGTGACGACCAGCATTACGCGCTCACCGTGAAACGTGCTTTATTGCTGATATTGGCTTGGATGGCATTGGCCAGCACATGGGCCGCTACCGGAAAAATTCCCTGCAGGGATTCAGCCAGCCTTTCCACCCTCGCTTCGCAACCCGACATCGGCACGCTGCTCTCGGAAATCGCATGCCGTCAAAATGCTGGGGGAAAAATGGCAGTGGGGAATCGCATGGCTCTGGAAAGCCCATGGGATTCGCTGACCAAACGATTGCCGCAAGCTCCGGGGTATTGGTTACCGAAAATTTTGACGTGGTCGCTTTCGCCGCCCTTAATCCCAAATCAAGCGTATGCACTAGCGCACCTGCTTGGAGATTTGCCTGAACTCGGGGCCAAGCCATGGCGCGAGGCGGCGGAGAATCGACAAGGCTTAGGTGATACTTTAACCTCGGGCTTATTTGCTTTGCGTTCTGCCGCTGCGGATTCGCAAAATATGGGCTATGCCCAGGCTCGCTTGAATGCCTTGCTTTCGCTATCGTCCGCTGGCGATGAGACGGCCCCAGGGCAAACTCTGCGTTTACGTCAGGCTAAATTGGATTCGGTGATCGCGCTTTGGAGTCGACCTTGGTCTTGGCAAAATTCTTGGTCCTATCAAGCCCTTGAATCCGCCCTGTGGTCGGCGCATCGTCCTGAAGCGGCCATTTCGGTTTTGCGATTGCGCTTAAACTTGCAGGGAAAGGCAAGGCACTTTCATTCTTGGTTTAAGGCTGCCCGCCAATTGCAAATGAGTGGGCGCAATTCCATGGCCATGACAGCAATGGGAACAGCAGATTTCCCCGTTCAAGAAAAAGATTGGCAACAAGTTTTGCCCTTTCTTTTACGCCTCGCTATCCCTACCAACAAAACCACCCTGGCAGCGCAATGGGCCGAAAAAGCGCTCACCGTGAATCGGCCGGGCTTGGAAAATTGGCAAGGGGAGTGGCGGCTCAAGGCGGCTGAAGTGTGCCTACGCGAAGGTAAACCCGCCATGGCTCAGGCTTGGATTAGCCATCCTTGGCCAGAAGTGGATGCTGAGGCGCGCGAGCTTTTGCAAGCTCGGATTTTGCTGGGGCAAGAAAAGCCAGAAGAAGCCGCCGGGGTTTTGTCTCGATTGAAAAAAGCCTCGCGGCAAAAGCTTTCTAATGGCGCCGTCTTGAAAGCTCAGGGCATGGTGGCGCTATGGCGGCATCATGTCGCCGAAGCCGAAAGTTTGCTGGCCTTGGCTTCGGCCTATGTCGAAGATCCAGAAGTGCAAGGCGTGCTGGAAATGCGTCGCTGGATTTTACTCGACACGAGCATGGCGGTAACCCATTTACTACACGGTCAACCCGAAGCACCGAGATCACCCGAGCAGAAATACGCCAGCCTGGCCGCCGTAGAAAGCCGCTCTGCCTTATGGCCCGAGGCGCAATGGTCGCTGGCAGCCTTGCATTTAGCCCAGGGTAAATCCCAAGAAGCCCTAGCTTGCTATCGAAATTTGACCCAGGCAAAAACCCATGCACGAAGCCAGGAGGCCAAAGCTCGCTTGATTTACCTCACCGAGACCGAAAACGCCGGCCAGGCTATTGCCGCCTATGAAGACCTGCTCGTAGAATCGCAGCAGGGAGTGCCAGCCGAGTTCGCTCGCGAAAGGCTGCGCCTATTGGGACCATGAGCTTACGCTGGATACGCCATGTCAATGTCGATGGAAAGGCCACCACCCTGGAGGTGATGCTAGGCAATTCGCGCATGGCCGACAAATGCTATGTGCGCATCGGCTCCGACGACGAATTCTGGTTTCGCCCCACCACCGACACTCGCGAGGCCATCCTTGATTACGGTCTACTTTTACTCCAAGAAAAATTATCGGGACATCACCTCACTACACCAGGTGGCGCGCCCTATCACTGGAATTAAGTCCTCCGTAGCCCCCTAAACTCTTTTCGACCTCGTTTTTTAGCTCCCCCATCGTCCCGCTTTGCCGATAGCCATGGGATAATTCAGTTTTAGTGGCACTTGTTTCCCCTTCAGCGATGGGCAGCCCGGCATGAAGTCTCGATTTTTTTGCATCCATGGGCATTTTTATCAGCCACCACGGGAAAACCCGGTGCTGGGCCGCGTTGAAATGCAGCCCTCGGCCCGGCCGGCTCATGATTGGAATGAACGCGTGCATATGGAGTGCTATGGCCCCAATGGCACCTCACGACTACTCGACGAAAAAGGCCGCATACGCGATATCTGGAATAATTATGCCTGGATGAGTTTTAACGCTGGCGCCACCTTACTTGCCTGGATGGAAGAGGAACATCCCGACGCCTATTCGCGGTTGCTGGAAGGCGATGCGCAAAGCCGTGAGCGCCTAGCTGGACACGGCAATGCCATGGCCCAGGTTTACAATCACGCCATCATGCCCTTGGCAACGCAAGAGGACAAGCGCCTGCAAATCGCTTGGGGCTTGCGCGATTTCGAGCAGAGATTTGGCCGCAAGGCCGAAGGCATTTGGCTGGCCGAAACCGCCATCGACATGGACACCGTGGTCGAATTGATACGCGCCGGAGTGCATTATACCGTTTTGGCTCCCACTCAAGCCTGGAAGGTGCGCCCTTTGGGAGGGGAAATTTGGCGCGATGTCTCCGAAGGAAATATCGATCCCAAACACCCGTATCGCATCTTTCCCCTGGACGAAGACGGCACACCCCTGGAAAAGGGATACCTCGATCTCTTTTTCTATGACGGCCCACTTTCCAGCGGCGTTGGCTTCGAACATCTTCTTAAAGATGCCCAGCGCTTTTACGATCGCATATCGGGTGCTTTTGATCTGGAGCGTACCGAACCGCAATTGGTTTCAATATGCACGGATGGTGAATCTTATGGTCATCACGAGCCCTTCGGTGACATGTGCGCCGCCTATTTATTCAAGGAATTGGCCCCACGGCAGGGCATGATTCCAGTCAATTATGGCTATTGGCTCAGCAAGCATCCACCGCATCACGAAGTGCGTATCAAGAATGCCTATTCTGGGGGTACGGCTTGGTCTTGTGCGCATGGTACCGGACGCTGGTCTTATGATTGCGGCTGCTCCACTGGTGCGCCTCCCGGTTGGAATCAAAAGTGGCGCGCACCCTTGCGCCAAGCCTTGGATTGGCTCAGCCACGAAGCCTCGGCATGGTTCGAGCGCGATGGCAATAAAGTTTTTCGCGATTGGGAGCGTGCCAAGCTCGAAGCCTGCGATAGCTGGTATTTGAATACGGATCTCCGCGAAGCTTTTTGGCTTCGCCATCTCGACCCCACCGCGGATGCGTCCTTGGCCATGGACCTGATGGAGGCTTTGCGCTTTCAACAATACATGTTCACTTCTTGCGGCTGGTTTTTCGCCGACTTAACCGGCATAGAAACCGTCCAGGTATTACGCTATGCCCAGCGCCTGCTATCCCTCTATGAAAGCCATAATCAAGCTCTCGACACGCGCGAGGGTTTCTTGGCGCTGTTGGCGCAAGCCGAATCCAATCTCAACGCCATACGCGGCGATACCTTATTCGCTCAATTTGAAGCCGAGCATTTCGAGCCCGAAAATTATGTGGCCTTCGCCGACTGGATGAAAAGCCTAGATGCGCAAGCCTTTCGCATGGCTTCCGTTCTTGGGTGGAAATTAAAGTCGCAGGCCTTTGAGCCCTCGGGGGAATACCTCTTGCGCGAAGTGGTGGCGGAGCGAGAATTTAGCCGGCAGACCCGTCGTTGTTGGCTAGCCGTTCCTAGTGATGGCTTGCAAAGCGCCCCGCTTTATTTGCGGCATCCGCAGGAAGGCGAGTATTTGCGCGATGAAGTCCGAAAGGAGTTTTCACCACAAAGATGGTCGGCATGGCGGCAATTGACACCTCAGGCCTTGCCTATTGACGTGCGCGATCGACTCACCCAGCATTTGCGAAATCGATATTGGCAGGAAAGCTCAATCGATTTTCTGGCGCAAGAAAACAAAATCCGCCGTTATCTTGGGCAATTCCAAAAACTCGATTGGCCCATTCCGAAAAACATGCAGGCTATTTTGCATGTGATCGAGAATCACAGCTTGGTCGAAGCTCTGACCAAGGGCTTGGCTGAAGACGATGTCGAAGGAATGGACAAGGCCTGCGCCTTGGCGCATCGCCTTGCCGCACAAAGCGTGAAGGTGCATTTAGGTCCGATTAAGGAGAGCTTGCATCAATACATGCTCAATTTGGGCCACCGTTTCCTCGATCACAGTACGGGACTCGAACTGAAACCGCTATTTGTGCTTTTAGACCTTCTAGATACCCTTAAACTCAATATGGAAAGGTCAAGATTGGAGAATTTGGCCTTTCCGTTGTTCCGTGCCGTACTGAATTGGGCGAAAACCGGGCATTTCGGCTATCCGGCCCAATTAGAGGAAGCCCTAGCCCTGCTGGATAGATTAAATTTCTCTACTGACGCGGGTAAGGAAGCCCTTTTATCCACGAAAGCGGTGGGTCCATGATTTCAGAGACCATTCTGATATTGACCATATTAGCGGCGGTGTTCATCACCGGCGCTTCCCTGGGCCAACTGCTCTTGAGAATTCGTTTGGCCAAACTAGAACGCATGAATCTCGAACTCGAACAAAAACGCATTGTCGACTTGAAGCGTGCCATAAACCAAAGGGCCATCATCATCGAGCGTCGCCGACCCGTCACCCGATTTGAAGAAGAAGTGCGTGACGAAATCGATGAGATTCTCGGCGATATCGAGAATACCTGATTTCGGCCCTGCGCCCGACCCCCGCACTCCCATCGACTCGTCACCCCGGCGAGACATCGACAAAATTCCAGGGGGCTTTGGCCTTTTTTCCCGTTCCTCGAACCGTAATCTTTAGGTAAGGCATGCACTCGCACAAGAGCCGTTTTAACGACGCCGAAGAATATCCGATGATACCCATTCTCACCTTGGATGAGATGCGGGCTGTCGAGCGCAAAAGCTCAGAACACGGTCTATCGGAATACGACATGATCATGAGCGCGGGTGAAGCCGTGTTTCAATCGCTGAAGTCCATGCTGGAAGAGGAATACGAGCAGGGCTATGACGACGGCTTTCCCGACGATGCCCCGGAAAATTTCCAGGAAAATGAAGAACACGAAAACAACGACCCTTCGCAAGGGCCGAAAGTGCCCAAGCAAGATCCTTATACCGTTGCTTTCGTTTGCGGCAGCGGACACAATGGCGCTGACGCCTTGTCGGCGGCCTTGCTCTCAGCTCAGGCCGGTTATGCTGTGGTCATTTACCAATTGCATTCCGATCGCCCCTATGGCTCCGAAATTCTCAAACTGCATCAGCAATTGCGCGATGCCGATTTAGAAATTCATATTGTCACGACTCATGTCGACTTACCGGTATTTCAGGAAGTCGATTTAATTGTAGACGGTCTTTTAGGCACCGGTGCCAAGGGTCAGCCCACGGGCCTAGTTCAGAGCTGCATTTACGGCATGAATAAAAGCGGCGTGCCCGTACTTTCCATCGACCTGCCTTCCGGCGTGCAAAGCGATGACAGCCAGGTGCCTGGTTCGGCCGTGCAGGCTACGGCCACCATTTGCCTCGGAGCCATCAAGGTTTCGGCGGCATTTTATCCCTCTTGTACTTTTTTCGGGCGCATAGGCTATAGTCCGATTTGCTTCGACGAGCGCTCCCTGGTGTCCCAGCCTTCCCAATTGGCCCTCTATACGCCGGAAGATGCCATCGACGATTTACCCGCGCGCGATTTTCGCAGCAACAAATACACTGCCGGCAAGGTGCTTGTGATTACCGGTTCGCGCGGCATGCACGGTGCCGCCGCGCTTTGCAGCAATGCGGCCTTGCGCGCCGGAGCGGGTCTCGTGCGCTGCGCCGTACCTGCAGGCATTTATTCTGAATTAGCGCCTCATCTATTAGAAGTGATAGGAGTACCGGTCGGCGAAAATTCCGACTATCGCTTCACGCCTGGACACTTGGAAGAAATCAAGACCTGGCTTGATTGGGCAGACACCATTCTTATCGGACCCGGTCTGGGTAAGCATCCGCAAACCGAAGCTTTTCTCGACAAACTCATGCCATTACTAAAAGGCCGCAAGGTCGTGGTCGATGGCGACGCTTTGAATTGGTTCGCAGGTGAGCAGTCTGAAAGGCGTAAATTAGCGGGCTATGAACAAACCGTGCTCACGCCGCATGCAGGGGAATACAAACGTCTCGGTGGCATTTGGGATTACGATCAGCCCATGGCGCATTTGGAAAATCTGCGGCAGTGGGTGAAAGCGGGAACGGTACCGATAGTGCTGAAAGGCGCTACCACGCTTTATGCCGAACCCGATGGAAAATTATTGGTGGTGCCGGCAGGCAATCCTGGTATGGCGACGGCGGGATCCGGCGATGTTTTAGCGGGTGTTTTGGCGGCTTTTTTGGCGGTACGTCCCATGACTCAAGCAGCGCCTCTGGCGGTATTGGCTCATGGTAAGGCGGGCGATGCGGCACGTAAAGATCGCGGCACTCTAGGCATGACGGCTTCGGATTTGATTCTCTATTTGCCTTCTGCCCTGAAGGAAATCGAAGATCAAATCGACGACGCAGCCTTGGACGCCGAAACCGAAAAATAAATCGTACCGCGCTAGCGTGGCATATTCATGGCTTGCAGAACGGCACCATGCAAATGCCCATTGGTCGATAAACCACTGCGCAAGGATATCGAATCTTCACCCGTCAAAGCGGTGAAGCGGCCACCCGCCTCCGGTAAAATCACCTGCATGGGAGCGACATCCCAAATCTCGACTATGGGGTCGGCCATCACTTCGGCACCGCCGGTTGCCACGAGAAAATGGCCATAACAATCGCCCCAACCCCGATGCAATTTGGCGCGCTGCCTTAAGCTCGACCAAGCTGGGCCGTGACCCAAACGCTCCATGGTGGTCGCGCTGCCATCGAGCAATAAACTTTCTTCCAATGAAGTGATGCCTGAAACCCGCGCGGGTTTGCCGTCGACAAAGGCACCGCCACCCAAGGTGGCTTGCAAGACATGGCCAAGAGCAGGTAATTGAATGATACCCACAATGGCTTTGCCCTTTTCGAGCAACGCGAGCAAGGTGCCGAAAAGAGGCACCCCATGCACGAAAGCCTTGGTGCCGTCGATGGGATCGATCACCCATTGCCGATCTTCGGTGCCAATTTCAGTGCCGAATTCCTCACCGATTACGCCGTAATTCGGCGTGTGCTGGCGTATCAAATCGCGCAGGCGCTCCTCCGCTCCGCGATCGGCCGCTGTCACCGGCGTATTATCCCGCTTGGTTTCGACTTGCAGGCCGGTACGAAAATGTCGGCGGATGACTTTTGCAGCCTCTTCGCATAGATTCAAGGCGAATTCCAATTCTTCGCGATACGGATTCACATGAACTCCAGGGTTGGGCTATTCCGTTTCAAGTTTTGTCGGACTCGGCGTTTTCGCCGCCTTCGACCAAGCGGGCGCGTTGTATGGAATCGTGGCCGAAGCGATCGCGCACGGCATCCATGGCGCGATCAATTCCCGCTTTCTTGGGCACGGGATCTGAAAAAAGGGAAAGCTGTTCGCCCACTCCTTCAAAATGCGACAAACGCACGCCGATAAGGCGGAATTTCCGAGAGGGATTTCGACTGGCAGGCAATAATTCCCGAAAGAGGGCCAAGGCAGTGGAGTAAATCGTGTCGCTGTTCAAGGTGGGCTCGGCCAAGGTACGTGAGCGGCTATGTCGGGAAAAATCGGGGTCGCGCCAGACAAAGGAAATAGTGCGTCCCGCCATGTCGTCGCGGCGGGCGCGTCGCGCCACGCGATCGGCCAAGTCAAGTAAAACCGCTTCGAGGCGATCGGGATTCAATTCATCGACGTCGAAAGTGGTTTCATGGGAAATACTTTTTTCGCGCGAATCTGTTTCGAGATCGCGATTGTCCCGACCATGGCTCAAACCATGCAGGTGAGCGGCGAAACGCGATCCGAATTCGGCTTCGAGATTGGACAAGGGCGTCAGCCGCACTTGTTGTATAGTGTACAAGCCCTGACGATGCAGGTCGGGCACGGTTTTTTTGCCGACGCCCCAAAGCCTTTCTACCGGCAAAGGATCGAGAAAGGCCTGGGCCGATTCGGGAGTTACTACAAATAGCCCATCCGGCTTTTTCACGTCGCTGGCCAGCTTGGCGAGGAATTTATTGGCCGCGATTCCGACCGAAGCGGAGAGGCCGATGCGCTTGCGAATGGCTTGCTTGAGACGCTGCCCGGCTTGTTCCGGCGAACCGAAAAGACCTTCGGAGCCGGTCATGTCAAGAAAGCCCTCGTCCACCGAGATTTGCTCGATGATGTGAGAGTATTCACCGAGTATGTCCATGATGCGCTTCGAATATTGACCGTAAACTTCATGCCGGCCGGAAATGAAAACCCCGTGCGGGCAACGCCGCCTCGCCTCACGCACCGGCATGGCGGAATGGATGCCGAAAACACGTGCCTCATAGGAGGCCGTCGAAACCACCCCTCGCGGCGAATCGACACCGCCCACAATGACGGGTTTGCCGACTAAGGCGGGGTTTTCCAATTGCTCGACTGAGGCATAAAAAGCATCCATATCGAGGTGAAATACCACGCGGTCGGGAAAAATTTTGTTGGATGCTGCGGACATGGAGGATAGACCCCGGATAAAAGGGCCAAACCCAATGGTAGCAAGCCCTCCCCGATTACTTTTTCCCCATGAAGTTATTTGCCATTTCCGACCCACATTTGTCCTTCGGGGTGCCGGGAAAATCCATGGATCGCTTCGGGGCGGCCTGGGTGAATCATGTCGACCGCCTGCAAGCCAATTGGGACGCCACCATTGGGCCCAAAGACATCGTGCTGGTTCCGGGTGACATCAGTTGGGCCAAGCGTTTCGAAGAGGCCATTCCGGACCTGGAGTGGCTGCATGCTAGGCCAGGCAAGAAGGTGATACTCAAAGGCAATCACGATATCTGGTGGCCGTCGGCGCATTTGCTCGATCAAGCCCTACCCACCTCCATTTATTTCTTGCAGCACAATAGCCTCCGAGTCGGGCCATTCGTGTTTTTCGGCTCGCGTCTATGGGACACCAGCGAATATTCGGCCTTCGATCTCATCGAATGGGATCCCAAAAAAGGCGCCATACCCGGCGTGCTTTCGGCCGGGGATTTGGCGACGCAGCAAAGGCTTTTCGATCGCGAATTGCAGCGCATGCAGCTTTCCATCGACAGCTTGGCCCAGCATGCGACGGGCCTGCGCATCGGACTCACCCATTACCCACCTTTAGACCATCGCCTATTACCATCGCGTCCTGCGCAAATGCTCAGGGATGCCGGGGCCAAGCATGTGGTTTTCGGCCATTTGCATTCGGTGAAAGAAAGCTGGCTGGGCAAGGCTTTCGGCGAATGGGAAGGGGTTCACTTTCATCTCACCTCTTGCGACTATTTGGGCATGATGCCCAAGCTCATTTGCGAAGTGGATGAGAAGCCGCAGGGCTAAAGCCGGGCGGCGAAATCATTCAGGCGATGGGCATGGCTTTCGCCAGGAGATCGGCGGCGATTTCATCGAGTAAAAGCCAGCCTTCGCCATGCAATAGCAAATGCTCACCCTGCAATCGAAGCCAACCTGGCTTGAGCCATTTGCCCAAGGTGGCTTCGCCGAAGGCGATTTGAAAGTCGCGACGCAAGGCGGCTAAATCGAGACCTTTGCCTTGACGCAAAGACAGAAAAACCCTTTCGGCAATGCGTGAATCCTGGCCGACGGTTTCAATTTGGCAAGAAGCTCTAGGAAAGCCCGCCTCGCCCCAAGCCAAATAATCTTCGAAGGCTCGCGGTGCTTCCAAACGTTCTCCGCCGAGCCAAGAGTGCGCGCCTGGACCCAAGGCCAGGTATTCCACTCCGTCCCAATAGCCTTGATTGTGCCGACAAGCGAAGCCGGGCTTGGCGAAATTGCTGACCTCATAGCGATCATAGCCATGGCTCGCAAGCAATTCCACGCCGCGCAGGTATTGGTCATTGTAGGCCTCAGCCTCAGGCATTTGAATTTGCCCGAGATGAGCGAGTCGATCGAATTCGGTTCCGGTTTCTATGGTGAGGCCATAAAACGAAAGATGCTGCGGATGATAGGCAAGCAGGCTCTCTAGGTTGTGAAGAAAACTTTTCACATCCTGCTGGGGCTGCCCGAAAATCAAATCGCCCGAAAAGGCGAAGCGCCCGTCTTCGGCCAAGGTGCGCAAGGCGGCATGCGCTCCTTCGGGGCTATGCACACGCCCCAAGCGCTTTAATTCCTCCCCGTCAAAGCTTTGCACGCCCAGGCTGATGCGATTGAATCCCAAGTCATGGAACAAATTCAGCTTCTCGCGATTAAGACTCGAAGGATTGCATTCGATGGACCATTCCTCGACCTGAGAGCAATCGAAGCGGCTCCGCAAATCAAGCACCAGGGCTTCGAGAAATTCCGAAGCCAGTACCGAGGGCGTGCCCCCACCGAAAAAAACCGTACGCACGGGACGTTGCGACAAGCCTTCGCCTCGGGCCGCCATTTCCTGTAACAAGACCTGAGTCCAAGGACGCTGCCGGGCGGCCGGCAATTCCCAACTGGCGAAGTCACAGTAATGGCACTTCTTTTCGCAGAAGGGCACATGCACATACAATTGCAGGGGATTCGCCATGAAGCAAAGTTAGCCGTGCCTCACGCTTCGCATGGCAATAAAAAACCCGACTCTCGATTCGAGAGCCGGGTAGTAAACGTAAGGTTTTGAGAACCTTGGGTCTAGGGGCGCTGAAGCCCTAAACCTCAGTCGGCTTGATTACGCAAGAAGGCGGGTGTCTCATAATCGATATCGCCTTCGGAGTCGCGATAACGACCTTTTTGCGAGCTTCCGAATAAGGATGAAGTCTTATTGCGATCGGCCTCGCTGGCTGTCACGCGGTCTTCTTCACGTGAGAGATTTTGCGCAGCCAGGGGATTGCGCAAGAAAGGCGCACGCGGTGGATTGGCCGGTTGCTGACTTGCCGCACCGGATTGCGAAGCAAAGGGCACTTTGCCGGTGGGCGGCAAATGCTCTTCAATCATGCGAAAAGGTTTTTCCATCGACTGCGGCTTCGGGGTTTCCTTGGGCGTTTCAGCCACGGGCTGAATGGGCGCATGATAGGCATTATGCGAAGGCTTTTCTTCGATATAGACCGGTGGCGCGGCGGGACGACGTAACGGAGGAGCTGAAGCCTGGGGCATGCGCGCATGCTGAATAGGCTTGGGAACAAAGGCCCCGCCGCCAAAACCGGTGGCAATGACGGTGATGGCGATTTCATCCTTCATGTCCGGATTGATCACGGTTCCGAAAATGATATTGGTATGCGTGTCGCTGCCAACAGCTTCATAAATGAAGTTCATGGCATCGTTGATTTCCATGATGCCGAGATCTTCGCCGCCCGTGATATTGACTAGCACGCCGGTAGCGCCGGCAATGGAGAGGTTTTCCAGCAGCGGACTATGAATGGCGCGATCGGCAGCGATGGTGGCCCGGTTTTCGCCCGAAGCGACACCGGTACCCATGAGGGCATCACCGCCCTGGGCCATGATAGCGCGAACGTCGGCGAAGTCGACTTGAATGTCGCCATGCTTGAGAATGATATCGGAAATGCCCCGCGTTGCCGAGCATAAAACATCGTCCGCCATGCGAAAGGCTTCACGTAAAGTGGTGCTTTTATTCACAACGGAAAGCAATTTCTGATTGGGAACGACAATGACGGTGTCGGCGCATTTACGCAAAGCGTCCAAGCCGCCGCCGGCATTCTTCTCGCGCACCGGGCCTTCCCATTGGAAGGGGCGCGTAACCACGGCCACGGTGAGAATATTCATTTCACGGGCGATTTCGCAGACCACCGGGCCTGCACCTGTTCCCGTGCCACCGCCCATGCCAGCTGCAATGAAAACCATGTCCGCACCTTCGAGCTGAGCCCGCACGCGTTCACGATCTTCCTCGGCGGCCATCATGCCAACTTGGGGATTGGCACCTGCACCCAAGCCCTGGGTGAGCTTTTGGCCAATATGGATTTTCACGTCGGCTTTATTGTGCTCCAACGCCATGGCATCGGTATTGACGGCGATGAATTCAACGCCCTTGAGCCCCGAGGCCACCATGCGGTTGATGGCATTGCCGCCGGCACCGCCGACACCAACCACTTTGAGCCGAGCTACTGACTTGACGGTCTCATCGAATGCGAACATGTTCGCTCCCTTCCCCAGCGGCCTTTCGGCCTTTTAGGTCACCGATCTCATACATATTGCTTAACCCAATGGCTCATCTTCCGAAAGATGTCGCGGAATCGATCGCCGCCTTGGACCAGCACTTGTTCTTCTTTTTGTTGCTGTTGGCGCAAAACGCCGTATTGCACGAGGCCTACCCCGGTGGCATGCACCGGTGTTGCCACCGAATCCACGAGTCCGCCGAAGCCTTTGGGCACACCGATTTTGACAGGCATGCCGAAAACTTGTTCCGCTAATTCTGTGGCGCCATGTAAAAGAGCGCCGCCGCCGGTCAAAATGATCCCGGCCCCGAGCATGTCGAGATAATGATTTTTTTGCAGTTCACGCAAAACCAAGGTGAAAATCTCACGCATGCGAGGCTCAATGATGGAAGCCAAAACCGCGCGGCTCACTTCGCGTTGGTCGCGGCCGCCTACGCCGGGCACGGGGATGTATTCGCTCGATTCCAATCCCGTGCGCAAGCAAGTGCCATTGGTGCGCTTGATTTCTTCGGCGCGCTCCAAAGGTGTGCGTATGCCGATGGCAAGATCATTGGTCACATTTTTGCCGCCAAGACCAATGCTGGCAGTGTGGCGAACGCTGTCTTCGACGAATACGATGATGTCGGTGGTACCGCCGCCCATGTCAATGACGGCGCATCCTAATTCGCGCTCGTCGTCTTCAATAACGGCATAGGACGAGGCCAAAGGTTCGAGCACGATATCGGCCACCTTAAGGCCGGCCTTCTCGACGCTCTTGTAAATGTTTTGCGCGGAAGTGATGGCTCCTGTGACAATATGCACATCGCCTTCGAGGCGTACGCCGGACATTCCGACGGGGTCCTTGATGCCGGGTTGATCGTCGACGATGAATTCCTGCGGGATGACATGCAGCATTTCGCGATCCATGGGGATGGCGACGGCGCGGGCGGCCTCGATGACACGGGCCACGTCCTGCTTGGTGATTTCATTGTCGGTGCGCGAGACGGCGATGACACCGCGGCTATTGATCGAACGCACGTGATCGCCAGCGATGCCGACATAAACGGATTCGACATCGACGCCGGCCATGAGCTCAGCTTCCTCGACCGCGCGTTGAATCGACTTGACTGTTTTCTCGATATTGACCACAACGCCTTTGCGCAAACCGTCGCTCGGGCTCGTGCCCACGCCGACGATTTTAAGATGGCCTCCAACATCGACTTCGCCGATGATGACGCCGATCTTTGTCGTGCCTATATCCAGTCCTACGATCGGGTGTGCCATGGTTGCTCTCCAATTATAGCAAAGGTGCATACGTCTCGTGCAATGAATTCAAGGTCAAAAGTGATCGCATCCCGCGTGATACTTAACATGCCTGAGACGTCTCCTCTAAAGCACGTAGGCATGATCAGGTACTCGCAGATCGACACTTGCTCCCATGCGCCACTCGCCGGCATGATTGCGCAGCAGGGCCTCCAGGAAGTCGAGCGAATTCAAGGACTTAGCTTGCGCATCGAGCAAAACTTTGGTTTGCCCATTACGCAAAATCACTTCCGCGCCGCTGCTACCCAGGAGGGTAACCTGCGAGAATCGGGTGAAGATCGCACGTTTCTCCTCACGCACGCGACTCAAATAACCACAGATCCGTTGTCGGTGCAAAGCAGAAAGAGCGTGAAAGCCCTCGAGTACCGGTATATCCTGCCCCAGCCAGGCTTGTCCATTCATGGCTTTGCCATCGTCGAACAAGGCTTGCCAAGTACCTGAATAGGCCAAGGCCACAGGTTCTTTCTCGACCAAATCAACACTTACACGCGCTGGGAAATGACGTCGAACCGTGGCCTTCGCAATTCCAGGTTGACGAAGCAAGGCTAGCTCTGCCTCGCTCGTGGAAAGGAAAATCCAATTCCGTCCCAACTCTAAAGGTGATTGCCCAAGCAATAAGGACGCATTCAAATTCTGTAACCCCTTGATTTCCAATCTTTTGATTGAAAACCAATCGAGTCCAGAAAGTCCACGCCAACCGAAAACTGCACCCGTGACGCATAAGCCAACCAATAGCAATCCAAACAAGGCACGCGTACTAAGGAAAAAAAGCTGCGATGCACGCTTTTGCCGAATAGCCACGCGTTGCATTCGAGCAGCCTTCTCGCGTTGCTGATGATTTCGACCTTTGCGCACGGTGGTTGTGGCACGCCTTGGTCGGGTTCTCAGAGGAGACTTGACCTTCATCGGCAAGCCTCCTGAACGAGGGGTCCGAGCTTGTCTATATCACCCGCACCCATGGTGACGAATAAGTCGCCAGCCGTCAAGACTGAAGCTATTTGCTTCGCCGCTTTTTCCCATTCGGGCAAATAGGTGACGCCGTCGCCCAAGGCTTGAGCGGCGCGTACAATATTGTCGCCTTCAATACCCGGAATAGGTTTTTCCCGAGCAGGGTAAATAGGTGTTACCCAGGCTTGATCGGCCAAGGCCACCGCCTCGGCAAAGGCCTGGGTGTGCTGCGCAGTGCGGCTATAAAGATGGGGTTGAAAGGCCAAAAACAAACGCTTGGGCCGCAAGGAACGAAGGGCTTTCAGGGAGGCCGTCACCTCGGTGGGATGATGCCCATAGTCATCGTAAAAGGCGATGCCACCGACTTCGCCAAGGAATTCGAGACGGCGCTTGATGCCAGAGAACACGGACAATCCCTCCGCGACGGCGGCGAAGGAAAGTCCTTCTTCTAAGGCTACCGTTGCGGCAGCCAGGGCATTCTGCACATTGTGCTCACCAGGAACTCCGATGCGGATTTCTCCCAGGGCTTGGCCCTGACGCATCATGAGAAAACTTTCTCCGCCATCTTTGAGGACGCTTCGCTTAGCGGCACTATAGTCTGCATCGGGACTTACCCCGAAAGTCACCGATCGTGCAGCAATACGCTTACGAAGGCCTTGCAAGACAGGGTCCGCGACTTGCAAAACGGCCAATCCTTTGGGCGGCAAACGATGCAAGAAATCTTCAAAAGCCTGATGCAGCGCGGCTTCCGTGCCATAGCAGTCGAGATGATCCACGTCGACATTGGTGATGACTGCGACCGTGGGATCAAAACTCAAAAAGGCGCGATCGAATTCATCGGCCTCGGCTATCAGTATTTCACCTTTTCCAGCCGCAGCCGAAACATCCTTGCCCCTTGGTGCCGCTCCTCCGACCAGAGTCGGATTCAGGCCCGCATGGCGATAAATCGATCCAAGCATGGCGGTGGTGGTGCTTTTGCCATGCGTGCCAGCGATGAGCAAGCTTCGATGGGATGCGGTGAGGCGACCCAGCAATTCCGCGCGGCGAAGAATGAGCAAGCCACGGTGGCGAGCCTCTTCCAATTCAGGATTGTTCCTTGGCACAGCCGCGCTAAATACCACGACGTCTGCGTCGCCCACCTGGGAGGCGGCGTGTCCAGCATAGGCAATAACGCCAAGGCGGCGAAGCGTCACTAATGCCTGACTTTCTTTTGCATCAGATCCAGACACCGTGAAGCCGAAGCCAAGTAAAACCTCGGCAAGCGAACTCATGCCTGCACCGCCAATGCCAATGAAATGAAAACGCTGAAATCCAGGTGCTGGCTTCATCGCATCCTCCGTGAGGCAAGGGCAGGAATTGAGCCAGACTTACGTGACTTGGGTCCGCCGCCATTCAACAGCCTCACCTTGGATGGATCTTTCATCCATGCGGGAGGTTCGCCTTGGGCAGCATGTTGGGAAACATTGAGCACAACACCCATGAGAAATAAGGCCGTGCAAAGCGAGGTGCCGCCATAGGAAACGAAGGGCAAGGGTTGTCCCGTGGTAGGGAAAAATTTGGCACAGACACCCACATGCATCAAGACATTGACGGCGATGGAAATCGTGGCCCCGAAGGCGACTAGGCTTCCGAAACGATCCGGACACCAATAGGCTGTGCGCATGCCGCGCCAAATCAGCAAGGCGAATAGCAAAAGGCAAATGGCCGTACCGAAATAGCCCAACTCCTCGCCAAGAACCGCAAATATGGTATCGGTGAATGGCATGGGTAAATAGCCCAACTTCTGCGTACTTGTGCCCAAGCCCGTACCGAAAAAGCCACCGTTCCCCAGACTAATCAAGGATTGCAGGCTTTGATAGGAACTTGCGGGATTCGAGTCGGGATGCAAAAAAGCCATGACTCGCTTCATGCGATAGGGACTTGAAAGCATCAATATTATTAAAGCCGGTATACCCAGTCCTGCCGATATGATAAGATGGGAAAGTCGACAGCCGCCGATGAATACCATGGTGACAGCAATAATGAGGACGGTGGCAGCCGTACTGTAATTCGGCTGCTTTAAAATAAGGGCGAAAGTGACAAGCGCCACGGCTAAGGAGGCTAAAAAGCCTTGGGTGAGGCGATGCATGTCTTGCACCTTGGTCGTCAATAGGCGGGCTAAGTAAAATATGATGCCAACCTTCGCCAATTCGGATGGTTGAAGTCCGAAGCTGGCTATGCTAATCCAACGACTGGCGCCATGAACTCGACCCGATCCACCCGTGACAATCAAGAACAACAATAAAAGCAAGGACAAAAACATGATGGGTCGCGCCAAGCGCTCCCAATGCTTATAGGGCACAGACAGCCCCAAAAGCAACATCACGAAACCGATGAGGACTTTTTTCAGGTGATTGACGAGATAGAACGATTCTGGCAAACCGCGACCCTCAGCATAAGCCGCGGAGGAGCTATAAATGATGACCGTGCCCAAGCCCACCAAGGCCAGGACGGCGATCAAAAGCCAAATATCGAACTTCAAGCTCCGCATGAAAACTCCGAATTACCCTTTCTCGCTGATGCGCAGCAATTGGGGGACTGCGGCTTTTAAGATTTCACCCACACGCTCCAACTTCATTCCTCGCGAGCCCTTGACCAACACCACATCGCCTGGATGCATTTGCTTAACCAATTCTTCGGCCATCAAGTCGAAGTCGCTGAAATGCAAGGCAGATTGAGGGGACAAGCCTTTTTCACGCGCGGCTTGATTGATGAAGCGGCTCAGCGAACCAAAGGTGAAAAGCTTATCGACGCCCATTTCCGCCAAGGTCTTACCAATGTCCGCGTGTAATTTCGGACCTGCCTCACCGAGCTCGAGCATGTCTCCAAGCACGGCAATGCGGCGTGGCGCGGATTGAAAGCTTCCTAAGGATTCAATGGCCGCGCGAGTCGAACTGGGATTGGCGTTGTAGCAATCATCGATCAAGGTGATGGGCCCGAGCTTTTTGACTTGCATGCGATTCTTGGCGCCGGTGAAGCGCGACAGAGCTTCGGACATGGCAGCCTTGGGTAGGCGCAATTGCACCCCTACGGCTATGGCGGCCAGGGCATTGTAAACCATGTGCATGCCGGGAACCGCTAAGCGAAAGGCTGTTCGCCCGATACGGAAACGCGCGCAGCCATCGGGACCGATGGTCACGTCTTGCGCGCGAATTTGTCCGCGCTGAATTCCGAAAGTCAAAAGCCGCATGCGTCCATTGCCGCGCACGGTGGCCAAAAGCGGATCGTCGACATTCAGCACAAGTATGCCGCGCTCGCCAAGGCCAGCGGTGATGGTCATCTTTTCGGTCAGCACATGTTCACGCGAACCAAAATGCTCCAAATGGCTATCGCCGATATTGGTAATTACAGCAATGCTAGGCGCGGTGGCTTCGGAGAGGGGCTTGATTTCTCCAGGGTGGTTGGTGCCCATTTCGATCACGGCATATCGATGTGAGGTCTTCAATTCGAAAAGTGTTAGCGGGACGCCGATGTCATTGTTCAAATTGCCCTGGGTCACCAGAGTCGGACCGCTACCACGCAATATGGTCGCAATCATTTCCTTGGTCGTGGTTTTCCCATTGCTACCGGTGACGGCAATTTTCGGAATGCGAAAGCGGGCTGCATAGGCTTTGCCCAGGGTGAGCATGGCCTTGCGGGTATCGCCCACGGGCACATAGACTTGGATAGGCTTGCCGTTTTTTTCCAACCAGGATTGTTCTACCACTGCCGCCATCCCTCCGTTTTCCAACGCTTCATCCACGAATTCATGCCCGTCAAATCGCTCACCACGCAGAGCCCAAAAGACTTGACCCTTGCGAAAGGCGCGAGAATCTGTGCAAAGGCTCACCTGTTTGCGCCCGGAGGCCTTGCCAATCACCTGGGTTCCCAGGGCTTCGGCGATTTCACGCAAAGTCATTTGCATGTTACCCTGCCTCCTCGATCCTGGCCGTGAAGGCGCGCACTTCACCTTGATCGCTGAAGGGGTGCTTCGTTTTTCCCAGGATTTGATAATCCTCGTGTCCCTTACCCGCGATGAGCACGCAATCGCCGGCTTGGGCCAATTGCAGGCCGAAGGCAATGGCCTCGCGCCGATCGGAGATAATGCGGGCTCGCCCGTGATCGGGTATGCCCGCAGCAATACCGTCGAGTATGGCTTGCGGATTTTCCGTGCGGGGATTGTCGCTCGTCACCACGGTCAAATCCGCCAGGCGGGCGGCGATACCGCCCATCAAGGGACGCTTGCCTTTGTCACGGTCGCCACCGCAACCAAAAACGCAAATCAATTTTCCCGAGGTCAGGGGCCGCAACGAAGCCAGCACACGCTCCAAAGCATCGGGAGTATGAGCATAGTCGACCACGGCATAGGCGCCATTGGGCAAGGAAAACAATTCATTGCGACCGGGCACGCTCACTTTTGCTATGGCCGCGTCAATGGCTTGGCCCGAAAGTCCCAGGCTGATTCCGAATGCCGTCGCTGCCAACAGATTCTCGACATTGATGGCGCCTACCAAGGCCGAGCGAATAATCAGGTTTCGGTCCTGATAGCGTAGGTGCAAAACCGATCCACTCAATTTCAATTCGGCGCTTTCCAGGGTGAGATCCGCGCCCTGAGGTTCGCGCGTGAAAGTCAGCACGCCACCCGCATGTTTTTCCGCGAGATATTCTTTCAGCCTTAAGCCATAAGGCGAGTCCGCATTCAAAATGGCAATGCCTTCTGGAGCGAGATAATCGGATGTGAAAAGCCGCTGCTTGGCTGCGAAATAATCTTCGAAGTCGGCGTGAAAATCGAGATGATCTTGGGTGAGATTAGTGAAAATCACCCGCTGAAAGGAAATGCCGCGAATGCGATCTTGGCTGAGAGCATGGGAACTGACTTCCATAGCCAAGGCCGTGCAACCGGCTTTGACCCCCCGAGAAAGCATGTCGAAAAAAAGATCCGCGTCAGGCGTGGTCAAAGGACTGGGCAGGATTTCGTCGCCGAAGGCATAGTCAATGGTTCCCAAGCGTATGGTTTTATGCCCGGCAGAAGCCAATAATGCCGAAATCAAACGCGTGATTGTGGTTTTGCCATTGGTTCCAGTCACACCCACATTGAATAGACGATGCCCGGGAAAATCATGCAGGGCATGCATCATGGCGGCCGCGATGGGACGCAAGGAAGGCAAATTCAAAGTCGGCACCTTCCAGTGCCTTGGGATTTCTTGCGGCTGTCCTTCATAAAGCACAGCGGAGGCGCCCGCAGCTACCGCCTGTTCGGCATAAGCGAACCCATTTTCCTTGGTGCCTTGCAAAGCAAGAAACAAGGTTCCGGGCATAACCTTACGCGAATCCATGGCCACCGATTCAATCATTGGATCCTGGGTTAAGGCGGCCCGAATGCCCACCTCGCCCAGCAAATTGGAGAGTGTAAGGCTCATCCCATCCACCCCAATTCGAGCACGCATCGTTCTCCCGCTTTCACGGCAGATCCAGGAGGCGGGTTTTGCCGAAGTACACGTCCGTTGCCGCGATACTCAATGTCGAGATCAAATGCTTTGAGCCGTAAAAGCGCGTCACGAAGAGTGCAATGCTGCA
>JAYUVP010000209.1:0-3009 GCA_043753995.1 Fibrobacterota bacterium | reverse complement strand
ATCTCTCTCCGCTGGTTCAATCCCAAAGGCGTCTATTCCACTACTAATATTTGGTTCTGGTCGAGCAGGTCCAATACCCCCATAGTCAAGAAAGCCCTGGCCGTTTCGCCCCGGATGGCCAACCCCGGAACCGCCTTTGACGTGGCTGGCCGCAAGGTCCCGGACCCGGACCGCGCCCTACGCCGATTCATAAAAGCAGGGGCTTGGAAGAATTGATCATCCGCGAATCCGTAACTCGTTTTTCATCCAACTGCATGCTCTCCGCGTCACATTTTATTTCCGGATAGTGGGTTCGATTTCCTTCTCTTCGTGAACAGCCTGTATAAAACCGCTAATACCAGCAGGGTGAGAGGGGTGTGGACCCGGATTCTGCCTGAACCGGTAATTACCTTGGGTTATTACCGGCAATGTCAGGCAAATTAGACTGCAATGCTAAGCAACCGTTTCAAAATTGATGTGTCGGACCATGCCCGGGTGAAATGGATATCGCTGCGCGGCGCGGGCCTGTTGCTGGCCATGCTAAGCCTTGGTGCCCCCGCCTTGGCCGCGACCTATTAACTCGATGCCGCATCGGGCGACGATGGGCGCGCGGGCACCTCGGAAGCCATGGCCTGGAAAACCCTGGCCAAGGCCAATGCCGCGGTCTGCCAACCGGGTGACAGCATTTTGCTGAAATCAGGCGGGTCCTGGACGGGCCAATTGAGCCCCAAGGGTTCTGGCGCCGATGGCCGTCCCATCGTGGTGGGCCGGTATGGAAGCGGGTCGAAGCCGCGCATTGCCGCGAATGGCGCTGCCCCGAGCGCGGTCTATTTGCTTAACCAAGCCTATTGGGAGATTCAGGATCTGGAAATCACCAATACCGGCGCTTCGCCGGCAGACAGGCGCGGCATTTGGATAGCCGGGCGCGACTTCGGGGTGATACGCCATATTCATATCCGCAATTGCGATGTGCACGATGTCAACGGCGATGTGAAATGGATCGGCGGCGACGTGGCTGACAATTTGCCGAACGTGACCTTCGAAACCGGTTGGGATGCCTCGAAGCGCTCGGGCGGCATCGTCTTCGAAACCTTGCAGCCGGGAGCGAATCCGGTGAAGACGCGTTTCGAAGACATCCTCGTCGAAGGATGCAGCATTCGCGATTGCTCTTTCGGGGGCATTATCACCAAGCAATGGGACGGCACGGTCCATTGGGGCATGCGCAATTCGGCCTCGGATACCGTCTGGCTGCCGCATACCCAAGTGGTATTGCGCGATAATTTCCTGAGCCAGCTGAATACCGCCTTGGGATGCAATACGATTTACCTGACCGGGGTCCGCAATGGCTTGATAGAGGGCAATGTCTGCGCGGGGGCGGGCACCAGCGCCATCGAGGTTTATATGGCCGACAGCGTCATCATCCAGAACAATGAAACCTACGGAACGGTGCGCAAGGCCAATGGCGCCGATTTCAACGGAATCGACGCCGATAGGGGAACCACCCGCATCGTCATCCAATACAATTACATGCATGACAACGGCGATGGTTTGCTGTTTTGCCAGTTTCCCTTCGGCGATTGCGTGGCCCGTTACAATATCCTGCAGAACAATACGCGCTACCAGATGTATCTGCACTCCGACACCAAGGGGGTGGCGAGCATCCACAACAATGTGCTTTACAATGACAAGAACAGCCCTAAAACGGTCTATGGTTATGGCGAATCACTGGCGGCCGCCTATGTCCTTAAGAACAATATTTTCTTGTCGACCCGAACGAACGCCGACTTAACGACAGGCGGGGGAATCGTCTACGACAACAATGCCTATTTCGGATCCTCGGTCACGGCGCCGGCCGGCGATGCCCGCGCCATTCGCGCCGATCCGAAATTCGTGGATCCGGGACGGGGAGGCAACGGCAATGCCAATGGCCCGGCTCTCGCATCGCTTGAGGGGTACCGTCTGCAAGCCGGTTCGCCCTGCATCAACAAAGGATTGATGATCGATGGAAACGGAGGCCGTGATTTCTGGTCAGGCGTTTTGTATTCCGGAAATCCCGACGTTGGTGCGCATGAATTCGGCGCAACGGTTGGATTTAAAGGTCCGGACATTCATGGGACCACTGCGCCTAGAACCAGGCCTGGCCCTGGATGGAATGAACGCCGCCATTTCCGCGCCAATGGGAGCCGGCTTTCCGGGGAAGGAAATGGGGTGAACCTTATCGATGCGACAAGGATTTCGATTCCCTAGGCTAACTCTGCGGGTCGTGCCTGCCTTGGGCTACGGCGAGCATAACAACCGTCATGGAGGCAAGTTGCAAGCGCCTTGTCAGGCCCGGACTTTTTTTACGTACCCATTTACGTACATCCTGAAATTCGCGCAATGTCGCCAAAAGTCGTGGGTTCGAATCCTGCCATCCCGACCGACTAAGAGAAGCCCGGTCCTTCGCGAGAGGGGCCTGGCTTTTTCTTTGTGTCGCTCTGATATCACCAAAATCAATCCTCCGAAATACCTTCTCTTCCTCTGAATTAGTGGCAACCCTTGTGGACACCTAGTACACGTTCCACCGGGTGCCTTGGGTTTGTGGAAATCGGACGAACCGTGGACAGGAAAATTGAGGATTCAGGGTTGTCCATCGGAACCACCTACTATTTCAAGGTCACCTCCGGATCCAGGCAATCCGAGGTCGTGTCCGTAACGATTATAGGTGGACATTAGGCCTGTTTGAAGGACAGCCTGCTCCAGTGGCCCTTTGAAGGGTCCTGGAGCACTGGGCTCCTTGTTTTGGCCTTTGAACCCTGTATAATGAGTGAAAAGGGGAGGAAATTTTGAAAAAGGGTCTGAGTGGTGTATTTCTATTTTGCCTTCCCATCCTTTCCTCCCCCTTAGCCGTTAGCGCTTCGAAGGTACCGCAACTTCCTAAGAACGACTACACGGTTCCTTACGAAGATACTTCCAGTGGCAGGATGTACGTTGCCATGGATTCAGGCATCATCGCCAATGAGGATAGCCTGGTGTCCCGCCTTCAAACTT
>JAYUVP010000208.1:0-19662 GCA_043753995.1 Fibrobacterota bacterium | reverse complement strand
GAGTTTCAACTTCCCCTTTGGAGCAGGAATAATGGACGTCAAAGTTAAGAGTATCATCGGGGTGACCCTCATCGGAGTCTTCCTGGTTCTAGTGGGGTGCAGTCGCGCCCTGAAGGCACCGGACAGCCAATACGATTTTCAGGCACGAGGGGAAGGCTTCATTTACGGCAAGCTCGTCCTTGAGGATAGAAAGGTGACTCGCATCGCATTGGAAATGAAAAATGCCATGACCGGAAAAATCAAAACCTATGAGCGGGATTTCACCGATCATCTTTATGCCAGACGAGAGGATGACTATGCCCTGAGAATTCCCGAGGGCATGTGGGATTGCGTGGGCATAACCCTGCTGATGGATGGAGTGGAAACCCGTCGCGAGGTGACAGCCTTACGCTTTCGCGTTGAGGAATCACGCGGTAGCTATCTAGGGACCTGGGTCTTTCCCGCGAAATCGGGAATTAAAATCGAGGATGATAAAGCGGTTCAGGATGGAAAAATCGCGGAAGCCTATCCCCGCTTGAATTTGAATTTCACTTTGCAATCCCTTCCAGCAAAGGGAAGCGAGCAAGTCAGGCGTTAAGTTTCAGAGTCGTCGTCGAGACCCTGTTCGCTACGAATGCGATCGGCCTTTTCGTCACGCCGGACCGAGATGTCATGTTGGCGCTTGGCATTACGGAACCAAGCTTCTTCTTGATCGTATTTGGGTTGATAGGGTAGGCCCTGGGGATTGGCATCGCGCAAATTGCGCATCGCCAACCAATCTTCCGGGCCGGCAAAGCTAAGGCAAAGCCCGGAGCGCCCTCGGCGCGCCGTGCGGCCAGAGCGATGAATGTATTGCTTCTGATTGCGCGGCAAATCGAAATTAACGATAAGCGATACTTCAGGAATATCGAAACCTCGCGCAGCCAAATCGGTGGCGACCAAGACTTTCAAACGTCCTTCGCGAAAGCGTTGAAATACATCGGCGCGCTGGGGCTGCAATTGGTGGCCATGTAAAAAGGCCGCGTCTATGCCGCGCAATTTCAGCAGGCCATGCAAGTGATGCGATTTGGCAATATTGTTCACGAAGATCAAGGCTTGTTCACCTTGAGGCATGGTCAAGAGGGAATCCACCAGCAATTTGCCTTTGGCCTTGCTGGTTTTAAGCAGAAAAAACCGTTCTTCCAGCCGGTGTTCACCCGGCTCGCGCTCTATGCTAATGGTTTTCAAATTTTGAAAACCGAGTCGCGCCAGGCTTTCCTCTTGGGGCGTCGCGCTTAGCAAAAGCCTTTGGCTGGATTGGGGTATGCTTTTGAGCAAGGCCCCGACTTCTTCTTCAAAGCCCAAGTCAATGAGCCTATCAAATTCATCCAGCACAAGAAGTCGCGTCTCTTGAAGTAGGCGCGGACGTCTTTGCAAATGATCGCGCAGACGTCCTGGCGTCGCGATGAGTATGCGCCAAGGGCCTTGCAAAGCCCGCGTTTGCGGCTCATCGGCATGGCCGCCGACCAGAACCACTAGGTGGTCGCGCAAGTCGGCTTGCAATTGCTGCAACATTTGCGAAACCTGATAGGCGAGCTCACGCGTGGGGACAAGCACCAAAGCCGTGCCTCGACGGCTATCGAGCAATTGCCAAAGCGGTAGCAAATACACCAAGGTTTTGCCGGTTCCCGTGGGAGCGAGCAAAACCAAATCTTCTCCGCCTAAAGCGGCAGGCAAGGCTGATTTTTGTACCGGAGTGGGTTGCTGAAAACTCAATTTCGCCAGGGCTTGGCGAAAAGTTGCGGGCAGAAAATCCCAGCCCGCCTTGGCCTTGGTCATGTGAGAGATGGGGCTACTGAGGGGGAAAAAACCGCCTCAGGCTCCGGTAATGCGGGAAAGGTATTTGGCCGTCACCGTATGTAAGCTGCGGGCATCGCGAATGATTTGCGCGAGTAGGTCGGGCGTCACGGCTTGCTTGGGATCATCACCCACGCCTTTTTTCGGCTGAATATGAGTTTCGATCAATAGCCCATCGGCGCCATATGCGACCGCTGCAAGGCAAGCATGGGGAACATAGTGGGCCTTGCCCACGCTATGACTCGGATCGACCACCACCGGTGCCCAGGTTTTTTCCTTGAGCAAGGGGGTAATGCATTCATCGGGGTGATTGCGATAGCCGTCCATGGTTGGCAAGGTGCCGCGCGGACAAAGAATGATATTGGGATTGCCTTGCGCCACCACGTATTCGGCGGCGAGGATGAATTCGGAAACCGGACCCATGTGCATGCTGCGCTTGAGCAAGACGCGTGTTTGTGAGTCCTTGGTCAGGGCGCCGACTTGGGCGAGAAGCCGATAGTTCAAGGCGCTGCGAGCGCCGATTTGCAAGCAGTCGACCTTGGCATCGACGCAGATTTTGAGCTGCTCAAAGTCCATGACTTCGGTATTGATGGGCAACCCCGTGACCTCACGCGCACGCAATAAAACCTCTAGGCTACGGGCATCTCCCTGAAAGGAATGGGGCGAAGTACGGGGCTTCCAAACTCCGCCGCGAATCATGTCGGCTCCCGCTTCCTTTACGGCGAGCGAGCTTTCGAGGAAATAATTCGGATTATTGGGGTCGATGGTGCAATGCCCGGCTATCACGCAAAAATCGCCGGGAATTTGTCGGTTTCCGATTTGCACACGGTGATGGGAGAGTTTGCTCTCCTTGGCCATGAGCTTATAGGGCACCTGAATACGGTCGACGCGATCGATATAGGGCAAGCCCTCGATGCGATTGATAAGCTCTTGGGAAGTCTCATCGCCCAAAATGGCGTAAATCGAACGCTGAGCCCCGTGAATAGCTTGAATGCGTACGCCAAATTCAGCGACGACGTCTTCCAGCTCTTTGAGTTCAGTTTCGCTCAGTCGGGGGGGCAGCGGGATTATCATAAGGGGGAGCAAAGCTAGCCATTCCCTGCAGGGTTTGGGTTCCGCCTGGCGAGGTAAGGTCCTTAGGAATTATCTTCCAGATAGGCTAGGCCTATCCTGTTGGAGTGGCCCGGGGGCCCCCTGGGGGTGCCTCGTCGTCTTTTGAGGAGATTTACGTGGCTATCGGCGTCAGGGAGACTCAAGACATCATCCGGCAGGTGGTGGTGCAATCCCGGCAGGAAGTCGCCCGTCCCGGCCGGCTAGAACCGCTAGAAGCGGGCATGGCAACCGGACCGCGTTTTCGTCATCGTTCCCTGGATAGGCTCGGGGCGGAGCCCGACTATTTAATGGGCGGCCATGAGGATTTCGATCCATGGCGCCGCCTGGATGATGACATCTATAAGTTTTTGCAATATCGCAAGCCGCAAATGGGCGTAATAGGGCAACCTCCGTCCTATCAATTCCTCGCTGAAGTCGAAGTGCAATTGAAAAAAACCAAGTCGGACTATGAATTGGGCTCCTATCTCGGGCTCATGCGTCTGGCGGCCGATCTTGATCAAACAGGTTCGACCTATGTCACGGCATCGGAACGGGGTGCCTTACACGCACTTTGGCGTCGGGCCGCGTATTCCAGAAAAAGCGGGGAGCATTTTGATCCCTATCGTGTGGAATGCTTTCAAGCCCTGCTACAGCATAATGATCCCGCCACCTTGCGGGGTCTCGCCGATTTGACTCGCTTGGTGGGTCGCGCCGCCCGCCTACCCCTGATGGGCAATGTCCAGGACGTGCCTGCATTAAGTGTCACCACCTTGATACAGGTCACGGAATTGGCGGTGCGTTTCAATCAATCCTCCGAAGGCCGACTTGAATTCCAGGTCAGCCCCATGGACGTATTTCTAGGCGCACGTTCGGTGCTTTTCAATCGCAGTGTATCCAACCCCACCTTGACCCTTTTGCGTGAATTGGTGCTCGAAGAGGGCGGACTTTATCACGATGATTTGCTGGAATGGCTGCAAAGCGTGGGGATATTCGGGTCGGAATTGACCTTGCTCATGCCAGATAGCCTTTGCGCAGAAGGCTATAACCTGCCGGGCGGTCGCTACTCGGCCTTGGAAATGGTGGCAGCCGGGGGCGCCCGCTTGGTGACGGCCCCAAGCCAAATGGACAAGACCTTGAATACGCTTTCGGATGCTCTGATTTATCGCATTCAAAAGCAGGATCAGCATAAGGATTATCAAATCCAAGTCTTGCTCAATCATTTCAATGGTTTGCTTCAAGGCGAGCGACGCTCCGCAGCTCGCGTGAGTGCCGAGCGCAAACAGGCTCGCTTTGATTATATGGAGGCCATTCAACGCGCGAGCAAATTGGCCCAGGACTTACAAACCGGTCAATATGCCGCCATGCCTTCGCCGGACGAAAAGGTCGAGACGGCGAAGCAAGCCCCCGAAGCCTCCGCGGACAGTAGCGACGTTTTGGTCAAGCCCAAGGCCGAGGAGTTTTCGCGCGAAGTCCTAGAGGAGTGGGACGCCACCTTGCAAACCGTGCGACGCAAGCTAACGGCCAAGTCTCCGGTATTCAAATCCATGGTGGCGCAAATCGCCAAGGTGAGATCGCTGGATACCTGCCTTTCTTATGGCCTCACTCCGGGTGGGAGCCGTTGTATTGGACGCCTCTCCCGGCTTGTGCAAGGCGATGATTTCTTCGCTCGTCTTGGCTTGTCGTCGGCCACGGGAATTTCCGTTCAATCCGCTTTGAATTCAGGGGATGCCGTGTATTTGGCATCGCTTGAGTCGCTCATCTGCGCGATTTACGGTTTTCGCGGAAAATTGGAAAATGTCCAGTTTCGTTATCGTGATCGCATCGAGCATCCGGCCCAAACCATGGGGCAAGAAGGCGAAGGCCAGGGATTTCAAACCCAACTTTGGGGCGATGAGTCGGCACTGGACGAAGCCGGATTGGGTTTGCTCATGGGGGTCATGGGACTCGAAGAGCAGGCTTTATTGCAAGAGAAGTCAGTCAAGGCTGGGCGAGGACCTGCTCCGGTGGGGGATCCCTTTACCGCCTATTCGGCTTTTCTGGCGGTTTGTTTGGCAAAAACCGGCCAAATTCCGGGTCGCGATCCCGTGGCTAGCCGGCACTTTCTGCGCAGCATGGATGAAGAAACCCAAGCCAATTGGTATGCGAGACGGGTAAGTTTTCGTGTCAAGCTGGGGCGTAGCGCGGTGATCATCCCAACCTTGCGGAACCATCCTTTGAGGCCAGGTTGGTTTTTGGGATGCGAGCGTGGTTATATGAAAGAAATCAAAGAGGTGATTGAGCGGTCTGGGGCCGATCTCGATCGACAACTTCTTATGCATTTTACCGAAATTCAGGGGAATCTCGATAGACTGTGTGAGGATTTGGAAATGGACAAGGTTCGCAGCTCCCAACAGCGGATCAAGGAGTTGCTGGGGGCCTAGGTTCTTGTTCATGCTAGCAATAGCAGGGGACATTGGGGTTATAATCGTAGGGGTTTAAGACTATGCTGGAATTGCTGAAGCAAAGGGTCGGGCGCGCCGCGGTATGGGGTGGCGTTTTGACCATTGTCATCGGTTTAACCGCTTGTAGCAATGAAATGAAAATGGCTCGCGAATGCTATCGCATCGGTGATTTTGTGCGTGCCAAGGCTTATTTCGAAAAGGCCATTGACAAGGATCCCGTTGATTTTGACGCGCGCTACGGTTTTGCCCTCGCTGAGCAGGAGCTATGTCTTCATAAAAAAGCTTTGGGTCAAGATCAGGTGGGAGATTGGCTGGAAGTCGTTCGGGCCTATGAAATTTCCACCAAGCTCGGCTCGGCTCCTTCTCAGGCACCCAATCAGGCTTTTGCTTTATTTCATCTCAGTAATAAGCTTTATCAAAAGCAGCGATTTTCACAGGCGCGCGACTATTTGAAAGTCGCACGTGTCATTGAGCCTCGCAACAAATATGTTCTCAATCTCGCCGGCATTGTGGCCTATCGCTTGGGTGATTATCACGAGGCTCAGCAAACTTTGGAGTATTTGCTCGCCATTGATCCCGACTTCATCAGCGCCTACCTGAATTTGGGCAATGTTCTTTGGGAGTCAGGGGATGCTGAGGCGGCACTTGTCACTTGGAAACAGGGTTTGGGCCGCTCGCCGGGGAATGGAGCCTTGATGTCTCGTATGGGTGCGGCTGTGAAGAAAATCACCGCTCCATAATCATGGCTTTTTCATCCATTGATTTTCGCGACTGGGTATTGGTAGCCGAAGGCGGCGAAGCCGAAGTTTTTCGCGCCAAGCAAAACAGCCTGGATAGGCTGGTGGCCATCAAGCGTTTGAAATATGCCGCCTTGGTGAATTCCGGGGCCATTCAGCGCTTCGGCGGCGAAGCCCGGCTCAGTGCGTCTCTCAAACACCCAAGCTTGGTACAGGTTTTCGATTACGGGCAAGAAGGCTCGTACTGGTGCATTGTGATGGAATATGTGAATGGCCTGGACTTTGGCAAATTATTGCAACCCCTGGTCGGCATTCCTCCTTTGCCACTCCCTTTCAAACTCAATTTGGCGCGGCAACTGGTCGAGGTAATGAATTTCTTGCACAATAGCGATGTGGTCCATCGTGACATCAAGCCTGAAAATGTGATGGTGGATCGCCAGGGACGGGTGAAGCTGCTTGACTTGGGCCTGGCGCGAGCCAATCCCACCATGATGACCGATCCCCAAGGGGCGACCTTGCGTGGCACCTTGGCTTATATTGCGCCCGAGCTTTTGCGTGGGCAGGCACCCTATACTCCACGCAGTGAATACTATGCCCTAGCCTTGGTATTGCTCGAAATTTTTGCTCAAAAGCGCCTCCTTGGGGGCGGATCTGCGAATGAAGTTTTATCACGCATTCAAGCGGGCCCACCCCCCGAATCCTTTGAGGCCCTGCCTCCGGCCATGCGCCAGCCGATTCGCGATTGTCTTCGGCAAGACCCTCAAGAAAGGCCGGCCTCCTTGCACGGGTTGCTAGAGGCCATTCATGCCGAGAGCGAAGTATTAGGAGCCGATATGCTGCAAACCGGCATGGCCTTGCAGCCCTATTTATTGAGAGATCATCGGCAATGGCTATGGAGTGAAGTGGTAAGGGCTCGCCAAGAAGGGCGCATCGAAGCTGCTTTTGCCCTTGCCAAGGAATTGCTCGACCTTATTCCCGAGGACGAGGAGGCCCAGGCAAGCTTGATTGAGCTGGGAACGCGTTTGAATGAGAGAATGGATACTCGCTCTCTCGCCGAGACTCAGAGACGGATGCTCTTTTCTACTCGGCACAAAATGGCCATAGCCATGGGTGTACTTTCTTTGGTTTTCATACTCACCCTCTATCGCAGCATTAGTCATGTCGGCTTTGTAGAGGACCTCGGTCAAAGCCTGATGGAAAGGCAAAATGAACAGCTCAAAAACGATCCGGATGGCTTAGGGACCGAGTCGGCGCGTTCGACTGCGAATGTTGGGCCAACTTCAAGGGCTTATGGCGTGCTAGTGGTCGAAGGATTGCCGCGCGGATACACTTATTGGGTAAATGGTTCCGAATACCGCTCTCGCAAACCCATACAACTGCCTGAAGACCGATATATGTTGGAGATCCGCGATAATCGCAAGCGGCACGTGATGTCAGATTCCATTGCCGTTGTGCCTGGCGAGCCGACGGTTTTTCAGTTCGAGAAGGAGGGACGGTCCTCTGAACCTCATCCATGAGCAAACCGGCGAAAGCCATGGGCTTTCCACGGCAGTTTTTACGGTCGGCAGCGGTTCGATCAACAATTTGGTCGTTCGCGGCGATCAAGTGCGGAAGATTCATTTTCAAATTCTGAAGCAGGGCGGAATCTATCGCCTTATCGCCCTGAACGGAACGGTGGAAGTCAACGGCTCTCCCGTCTCGGAATTGGCCTTAGGGCAAGGGGATCGCATTCATATCGGATCGGAAATCTATCGGGTAGATACCCCCGAACCTCCCCCTGATGCGGCGGTTTTGACCAAGGCAGACGCTCCTTCGAAAACGGGAGGAGGCGAGGTCCCACAGGACACGGCTGTCGAGGCCTTGTTGGAAGGCGTGATCCGTCTTTTGGAAAACCCCGATAAGCGCAAGTCCACGGAAGACATACTTGAATTGGGCATGCAATTAATCGAAGCCGATGGCGGGTTTCTTTTCACCGTCGATGAATTGGGTGGACTGCGTCTCTTGCATTCGGTACCTGAAGACAATGACCTCTACTCGCATTCGGCGGTAAAGGCGGCCATGCAAGGCAATGAAACCGTGCTTTGGTCGGTGAGCGACGAATTAACGGGTTCAAGCCTGCAATCGCTTCAACACAAAAACATCCACAGTATTCTTGTCTCTCCCCTGAAGAACCGCTATACCGGCAAAATTGGCGGCCTGGTTTACTTGCATCGCCGTCGCAGCGAAAACGCATTCACTGAAGCTCAACGCCGTCTTTTCGAACGCATTGAGCGAGTGCTTGGCGCCATTTTGGGAATCAATCAACAGCACTTGCGCCAAGAAGAGCAGATACGCTCCCTGAAAGATGTCAAAGGCAGCGGTGACTTGATTTATTCCTCGCCGCAAATGGTCAAGGTGGTTGAGGCCGCGGCGCGGGTCGCCACCAGCCATGTCCCTGTTCTCATTCTGGGGGAAAGCGGCACGGGCAAGGATGTATTGGCCAATACCATACACAAACGCAGTACCCGGTCGACGGGACCCTTCATTTCCGTGAACTGCGGGGCCATGCCCGAGCATCTCATTGAGAGTGAGCTTTTCGGACATGAGCGCGGTGCCATCGCTGGTACGACGGGCTTGAAAAAAGGGTTATTCGAACAAGCCGATGGCGGCACCCTATTTCTGGATGAGGTGGGCGAATTGCCCTTGCTCATGCAGGTGAAGTTTTTGCGAGCACTTCAAAGCGCCCGCATTCGCCGCATCGGTGGGCATGAAGATGTTCCCGTAGACGTGCGGATCATCGCAGCGACGCATCACAATCTTGAATACGAAGTGAGGGAAGGCCGATTCCGCGAGGATTTGTTTTATCGGCTCAACCTTTTCCAATTGCATTTGCCTCCACTGCGAGATCGCGAAGGGGATGTTCTACTCCTAGCCAATCACATCCTGAAAAAGGCATGCTCTGCCTTCAATATGAATTTGGCAGCCCTGACTAAGTCGGCGGAGAAGGCCTTGCTCAAATATCATTGGCCGGGAAATGTGCGCGAATTGGAAAACAAAATCCAAAAAGCCTTGCTGAATTCGAGCTCACGCGTGATTGACGCTGAAACCTTGGATTTGCCTTTAGATGAAGCGCCGGAATTGATTTCGCTCAAGGCGGTACGAGAGCAGGCCGAAATGCATGCGATTCAAACCGCCATGACCAAGGCACGTGGCAATTTGACTTTGGCGGCCTCATTTCTGGGCATTGATCGCAAGGTCTTGCGCGACATTATGGATAGGTTAGGCATTCACAAAGAAGACTATAAGCCCAACCGCGTTTAGGGCTTAGGATTATGGAACCCCAATTCCCGGATTTAGTTGAGGCTCTAAGGCCTTTTGGAGTCTGGGGTTACCATGGATCTGCCAATTCTCATACCCAGCCGTGGAACCTGGGGCACCGATTTCGTCCCCATCAAATGGAGAGCTCCTTTCCGTATGTCGTGGCTATGATGAAGGCTTGGCAACGGGACTATCCGCATGAGGAAGTCTCGATTTCAGCCAATGAGTTGAGGATGTCATGTTTTTCCCGCCATGGATAAAAAATTGCTCCTGGGCATTACCCATAGCTCTGGTTGGAGTGATTCCCATTTCTTCGGTTTTTGCCTATGGGACAAATCTCAAGCGCTTTGAATTTCCCATGGTCGTGGTTGAACCTGTTGCCGCGCCGCACCAGGGGACTTCAACACCTAGTCCTTTGAATTTGGAAATGGTTTCCACACAAAGACCGAATCGGCTGTCCAATAATGGCAACTTAACGCAACAGGAAGTGACGCGAGCCTTGGTTTTTCGCATGAACACCCAGCGAGCCTTGCGGAACCTCAAGGCCCGTCGCCTGGCCTTGCATAGGCATCAGGGTGTTAAAGCCTGGCGGCGCGAAATGGAAGTTTATTTGGCCGCCCAAAAGCAATTGAAGGCGAATCCACCTCAAGTGAAACCGCCATCGGTTGGTAACCCTCTTCGACCCGCACCAGATGGAAGATCTCCGCGCAAATCGAATTCGGTGCTCGCCTAGCGAGACATTTGACTTTGGAGCCTTGGCTTAAGGCAAGAGCACGAGAGTTTCCCAGGGTTTTTGGTTAACTCGCAGGTGATAAATTCCTGGTTTGACGGCCTGCTTTTTTAAATCCTTCAAAGTCCAGTCGGAAATGGAATCGAGACTGGCAAAGACTTGGGAAAAAATGACCTCACCGATTTCTGATGCGACTTCCACCTTTAAGGGATAGGAGACCAAGCTGGATTGGGTAAATCGTAAACGATCATTTTGAGTCTTGGAAAGCGGATTCGGATAAGCCAAAAAAGGGATTTGCGTGGTTTTCACGCTGACGACTTCACTCCCATTAGGATTGAGATTGGTTAAAACCAACCATTTTTCACCCTCGCCCATTTGCGGAGTTAAAAGTGCCTGCGAATTAGCATAGGGCTCGATAAAAATAGAGTCCCTGTGAATACGCACCATGGCCGCGGAACTATCCCCTGTGAAGCGGCCCGAAATGCGGCCCGCTTTGAAGTTTGCCGGCAATTTGAAAGGCAAATAGGACAAGGGCGGCAAAGTTTGAGAAATAGAAACGGTAGGCTGATCGGGATTCAGACTGTCGGCCTCCATACTCGGCCATTCGGGCATGTCACTGGAAAAAGGGTTGGGGCTCGGAGACTGACCCGCAAGCAATAAATTGGCAGCATAAGCAGGAAAAGTTTTTGCCAAAGAGCTACCCAATTGACTGAGCGACAGGGGCAATGCCTTTTGAATAGCATCGCCATTGCTAGAGAGATTTTCCCAAATTCGGGTGTCGAAATTTTCCCCGACGGCCTTGGTCAAAAAGAGGTGAAAGGGAGCATTGGAATAAGACGCTTCCGGATTACAAAATCGGCTCCCGGTAGCGAATAAGCCGAATTTTCCTGGAGACTCGAAAAGGCAGGGAAGGTATTGCAAGTAGTCATTCGCTTCGGGAACTTTGCGCTCTTCCATGCCTACGGCAGATAGTTCATACCATGCGTGATAGCTGCTAGAACTTGTTCTGGGGATATAGCTGAACTGAATAGCGTGATAGAATTCATGGTAAATGGTTACTCGCAAACCTAAGGCGTATTCCCTGGCATAATTGTGCAGAACCCTGCCGTTTAAAAGGCTTTCCACTGTATCGCCTCGAACCGATCCGTCGGAATTTAGGGTCGCATTCCATAGAAAATCATTTTCAAGCACTATGGCCAGATCTGGGGGCGGCAAGGTGAGGCCATAATAGGGGTCGTATTTGTATTTCGGTGAGTCATAACTGCCAATATCGGCGATATCGATGGAGAAGTGATTGCTGGGGCCTATTTCGGCGTCAAAGGCCAAGGAATGCGAAATCCCTTGAGGTGTCCGCATTTTCAAAGTGTCGACATAATAGGCCCTTGCGTCTTCGAAAATTTGCCCAACCTCTTGCACATAAACAGGGTGGGGGGCTTGAAGGCTGTCGAGGAATCGGTATATGGCGGCTTCGCGATTGTCTCCGGTGAGGGTGGCTGTTGCTTTTTGGGCCTCGGCGATTCGCTGAAGCAGGACACTATCGGCGGCACCTCTTTTCGCCTGATGGATACCGAATAAGGCATATCGAATTGTGAAATGAGGCGTAACCCAGGTTCGTGCCCTGGCCTTGGTGGCTTGTACCTTGGCGCGTCGAGCGGAGGCAGCCAATTCTGCCCTGGCTTTTACGGCGTCGGGGCCTTGTCCGAGAGATAGATTGACCGTCCGCATAAAGTTCGCCGTGGCGCAAAGCGGTCTGGCTTGAATGGTCGCGGCTAGGGTGGTAAAAGGCAGGGCGGCACAAAACAAAAGCAGATTTCGGGCAAGCTTCAGCATTGGCTCCGATATACAAATTGGGCTTCAGTTACAAACTCACAATTAGCGCCCTTCCCTTGGGAGGAATTTCTGGCCCCTTCGGGAGTTCTGGAGCCTTTATGGCCAGCTTGGTCACTGAACCGGCTAGATTTGATTGCCACTAAGTCAACTATCCAATGCTGGGGGGGCATTCCGTCGGGTCGGAATGCCCTGCAAAGTCGAAATACACAAGTTTTCTGGCATACTAGAGAGCTTAGGTATTATCGAAAGCCGCCCTGGCGCCTCCATGGAATGGGATCGCTACGTGGCCGAGGTCACCCTCAAAAACATCGTCAAGGTCTATGACGGGAACGTTACAGCTGTCGACAACCTCTCGCTGAAAATCACTGATCGCGAATTTATGGTACTCGTCGGGCCTTCGGGTTGCGGCAAGTCCACCTTGCTGCGCATGATTGCCGGCCTTGAAGAAATTTCGAGCGGAGAATTGCTCATCGGCGATCGCCGATGCAATGACGTCGCGCCCAAGGACCGCGATATTGCCATGGTCTTCCAGAATTACGCGCTTTATCCTCATATGAGCGTAGAGGAAAATCTGGCTTTCGGTCTCAAGTTGCGCAAAGTTGCAAGCCAAGAAATTCAAAAACGAGTGAATGAGGCTGCTGAGTTGCTCGGGCTCACGCCTTATCTCAAGCGCAAGCCCAAAGCTTTGTCCGGTGGGCAAAGGCAGCGCGTGGCCTTGGGCCGAGCAATTGTCCGCAAGCCTAAGGTGTTTCTTTTCGATGAACCGCTATCCAATCTCGACGCCAAAATGCGCGTGCAAATGCGAGTGGAAATTTCGCGCCTTTCCGCTGACCTGCAAACCACTATGATTTATGTCACGCATGATCAAACCGAGGCCATGACCATGGGGCATCGCATCTGTTGCATGAAGGACGGAGTCATTCAGCAATTGGGCACGCCTTTGGACCTGTATCACCAACCTGCCAATCACTTCGTGGCTGGTTTTATCGGCATGCCCCCCATGAACTTTCTTCCCTTGCGAATCGACGATGGAAAGCTTTCCATTCCGGGAGCACAAGGTTCCTTGGGTATCGGCATTTCCCAGGTCGAATCCCGTCCCCGCTTTGGATCCGCGGTGAAAACCTTGGGCACAAGGCCCGAGCATATTCGAGTCCTGGGTTCAGAAGCCGAAGGTTTGGCGGCTGAAATCGAAATAGTCGAGCCCTTGGGAGCCGAGACCATGGTTTATTGCCGAACCGGCGAACATCGCTTAGTGGCTCGCATCGATCCGACGCAATTGGTTAAACGCGGCGATCGCGTGAAACTGTCCCCGGCGGTCGAACACCTTCACTTTTTCATCGATTGAAGCACGGCTTTTTCGCTGAGTAATAAGCCATTTCAGGAATTAGAACCATGATGCATTTCAAAATAAATCGTTTGGGCGCGTGTCCGTTTTTCGGAATCCTAGCCGCCAGCTTGTTCGCCATCCTGGGATTCACGGGATGCCAAAAAGCGAATAAGCAAGAGGGCGATACCGCCGCCGCCTCGGCACCTGGCCCACAAGAATTGAAAATTTGGGTCATGCCGAATACGCCCAAGCCCCAAGATGACATGGATACCCTTCTCACGGGCTTTCGCAAGGCGCATTCTGGACTCAAGGTGACCGTATCGGTTTTGGATTGGTCCAGTGCCTGGACCAAAATCACCACCGCCGCCATCGCTGGCGACGGTCCCGACGTGGTGCAATTGGGAATCACCTGGGTTTCTTCCATCACCGATCTCGGCGCCTTATTGCCCATTGATGACCTTGCTAAGGATGTCGATGCCAAGAATGTGTTTTTGCCCAATCTTTATGAAGCCATTATTCCGCGCGCATCGGAGCATGCGACGTCCTTGCCATGGTTTCTCGATGTGCGCCCCATGTATTATCGTAGCGATGTTTTCGCCAAAGCCAAGGTCGACCCCAAATCTCTGAATACTTGGGGCGACTATATCGCCGCTTTGGAAAAAATCAAAGCCGCCAAGATAAAGCACAATGGGGACGTGGTGGCGCCGGTGGGCTTTCCCGGTAAAAATGACTGGAATGTGGTGCATAATTTCGCCCCTTGGATTTGGGGCAATGGCGGTGATTTTCTGAATCCCGCGGGCACCCAATGCGCCTTGGGGAGTCCAGAAGCCATTCAGGGCATCACGTTTTTCCTCGACATGGTGCGTCGGGGGCTTAATGCCAAAACCAATTTGGAAAAGAATACCGCGCAAATTTCCTCGGAATTCGATGCTGGCCGTTTGGCAACTCTTTTCGAAACCACCACCAAAAACATTTATTTGAATTTGCCCCCGGAGCAGGGCGGCATAGGCAATTCTCCAGTGGCGCGAAATTACGGAGTTTTGGTGCCCGCAGCCGGTCCCAAGAGCCGCGCGGTATTCATGGGTGCATCGCAATTGGCCGTTTTCAAAAGCTCGACCCAAGCTGCTTTAGCCAAGGAATTGATCCGATACCTCACGGCTGAAACTGCGCAGCAAATGGCCTATAGCCGCATTTCTGGTTTCTTACCCGCGCTGAAAACCGCCTTCGAAGATCCCTGGTTCACCCAAGACGAGAAGCGCTCGGTCTTCAAGGACATCGTGCAATATGGCCGCGTATATCCCAGTGTGCCGTATTGGGGTGAAATCGAAACCTCCATACTCACCAAGCGCCTTGGAAATCTCCTCGACATTGCGGCCGAGGTGAATGGCCCTTATAGCGAAGCCGCTGTGAAAACTGAAGTCGAAGCCATGGTAAAGGAAATCGACGCCGTGATAGCCCAGCATTTCCAAAATCACCCGGAACACCGAGCCTTGCTCGAAAAACGCGTGGCGGCGGTTCCTGCTGAGTGATGTGACGGCGTACACCTCACGACCTTTTTTTTCATGACCAAGCTCTTTTATACGCTGCGCAAGCACCGGGTCGCCTACCTGTTTTTGCTGCCCACCGTGCTCGGCATGTTGGTGCTGCAAATATTGCCCATCGGCCAAGGCCTTTATCTTGGTTTCCTTCGCAGCCGCAAGGACAAGCTTCTCGACTATCTCGCGGCACCCTTCGCGGGCCTGGAAAATTATCGCAATGTTCTTTTCAATACAGACAGCCCCATGCGTTCGGGGCTTTGGGACGCTTTGCGCAATACCATAGAATACACCGTCGCGGTCACGGTGGGGACCTTGATTGTCGGCATGGCCGCAGCCCTGCTCGTCAATCGCGATTTCCGGGGCCGCTCCGTGGTGCGCACCTTGATGCTTTTTCCATGGATAGTTCCGACTTATGTGGTGGGCTTGCTATGGGGTTTCCTTTGGCAAAAAGACGTAGGCCTGGTCAATATCATTTTGGTGGATTGGCTGCATCTGATGGACGAAAAACCCGTTTGGCTCATCGGACCGAATACCATTTGGGCCATCATCATCCCCACGATTTGGCGGCAATGGCCTTTTTCCATGCTGATGCTGCTTGCTGGCTTACAGGGCATTTCCAAGGATGTTTATGAGGCCGCCCATATAGACGGCGCGAGCCCGTGGCAAAGCTTTCGGAATATCACCTGGCCTTTACTCAAGCCGGTTTGGGCCATTTTGATTTTGCATGGCCTGATTTTCAACGTCTATAGTTTCAATATCGTGATCATGATGTTCGGCAATGGCGCGGGCTTTCCCGGAAAGAACGGCGACTTGCTCATGACCAATATTTTTCGCAACAGTTTTCAAATGTGGGATTTCGGCAGTGGCGCGGCCATGTCTTCCCTGCTCATGCTGGGCATGGTGACCGTGGTATTCGTGTGGTATCGGGCGTTCAAGGATAGCCTGTCGGCGCGTTGAGAGACAAGAAAAGCATGAGCCTCGCTTTGCGCCGTGCCCTAGGGGCCAATTTCCTCACCACCTTGACCTTTTTCCTGGTGCTGGGCAATCTCGTCCCCATCGCTTGGATGGTGTATTGCAGCTTCAAAGACAATAATGAAATCCTTTCCGGTGCGGTAATGCCGGGAAGACGTCACAATGACGTGACCTTCGCTGAAGCCTTGCCGGGCGGTTTTTTGGTGGGCACTCAAGACGGCGGAGTGAATCTTCTCGACCCGCATTTGGCGCTCAAAAAGCATGCGGACCTAGGCACTTTCGCTACCAGTTATAGCCTTCAAGGCGACACCCTGTGGGTCCTGTCGAGCAATCGCGGTTTACAAGCCATGTCGACGAGTAATCTTGAGGTGATTGCGGACTATCCCGTGGAGGCCATGGCCAAGGCTTACGGAAATACTTGGAAAACCCTGTGGGTAAATGATGTCGCGGCATCCAGCCTGGTAAGGGTGCAAGGTGACCTTTATCTTGCCTATTTGTTCGTGGATTTCCCCGGTGTTTTGCGTTTTTCCCCGCAGCATAAAATCTTTGTGCCGGTAACACCGCTGGCTACGGCTCAAATAGGCGCCATACGGCAAATGTCGGGTGGGGCAGGGGACACCTTGAGCTTGCTGACATCCAAAGGCTATTACCGTTTCGCCATGCAAAGTTCTGCCATGGCCAAGGTCATGCCTTCCCCAGCTCTAATTCCGGGTGATATTTCTCGTTTTGCCGATTTGAAAGGATCCTATTCGGCTTTCCTGCGGGGCAAAACCGTATTGATATATCATCGTGATGGCGACAGTGTCGCTTGTTCGATGGGCGAAGAAGAAGGATTAGGCACCAGCGTTGTTTCCGCGCTTGGGATTCCCCCTATTGGCAGCTCGGATGCCAATCGAATTTGGGTTGGCAATTCCCAGGCCGTCATTTCGATTGAGATGGATTCCTCCAGGTCCGCTTGCACCGTGGGGCAGACCCGTCATCCTTCCTATACGGGTGCGGAATATGATGAGGACAATACTGATGTGACGGGCGCAGAAACCACGACCTTACTGGCTCTTGCGGACGGGACCGTTTTAGCGGGGGGGACGCGAGGAGCCTTAGCTTTGACCGCACAGGACGGCAAGCAGCAAGCCTTTTTCTCCCTGCCGAAGCCCCCCTTTTATTTCCAGTGGCGAAATTTTGTAGACCTCTGGCGCTATATCGACTTTGGGCGCTATTTGTTCAACAGTTTTATCGTTTGCGGTAGCGTCATGATTATTGCCATGGTCCTGGCATCCTTGGGCGGGTACGCTCTGGCGCGCTATGATTTCCCCGGTCGCAGCACTTTTGGCTATTCGGTTTTAGCCACGCAAATGATTCCGGGCATCATGCTCCTCCTCCCGATTTATTTGATGTATGTCAATATCGCCAAGCACTCAGGGCTCGTGATTAAGGGCACCTATCTCGGACTCATTTTGACCTATGCGGCCTATTTCGTGCCTTTCTCGATTTGGATTTTGCGGGGTTTCTTTGCCTCCATTCCCAAGGAATTGGAAGAGGCGGCCCTAATCGATGGCTGCGGTCCATTCAAGGCTTTTTTTCGCATCATTGTCCCCTCGGCCATGCCAGGCATTGTCGCCACCGGCGTTTATGTCTTTTTGTCGGCCTGGGATGAACTTATGTTTGCCTGGGTTCTTACTTCCGAAAAGACCTATACCATACCGGTGGGCATACGACTCTTCGTCGGTAATTTCCAGAATCGCTATGACTTAATGATGGCCGCAGCCACGGTATCTACCTTGCCGGTCATGTTCCTGTTTTTCCTGATGCAAAAACAAATCGTTTCTGGCCTTACAGCCGGTGCCGTCAAGGATTAATGCTTTCTCAATTCGTTGAACGCGAGGCCGTGAAAACGGTACCAAGCACAGCACAAGACAGTTTTGTCCCAAAGAATGATACATGGTGACTCAAACCGCATTCCTGCTTTGCCTTGCCGCCCTCGCGGCCCAAGCCGATAATTCGGACTCGCTCGGTATATCCAATGACCAATTCGAGTCCTTGGAAACCCATGTCCGGTCGACCTTGATGTATGGGGGTAGCAGCCCGGTTTCCTTTGCGGGCGAAGCTCGCCTGAAAATCCAAGAGCATTATTTATACAGTGCCCCGGAGTATATGCGGAAGGATCGCACCTATACCAATGCGAATTTTGAGGGCAATGAAAGCCTGCTCCGTTTGGGCATGGTCGTTCGACCCAATCGCAATTCGGTCCTTTGGGCGAAAATCGGTTTTCAGCATACCTTGCCCGGCAATTTCACTAATCAATACGCCGAATCGCCCAATATTGATACGGACTTCCCTCAAGCTCAAGGCTATGAGAGACAGCAAACCCGTCACGATAAAATGGAAGAAACGGCCAATATTCACGAAGACATGTCGGCAGGCATGGCTATTCGCACGAATACGGCTTCGGCTTGGCTGCGCATGGGCAATGTGTTGTGGACCGAAGCTTCGCCACTCACGGTATGGAAGGCTCAGCCTCGTAATTTTGCCTGGGATTATTTGCCCTTTGAAGTTGAGCAACCCATTGGCCGTTATTACGAATACAATATCGCCAAGGGCGAAAAATCAGGTCGCGCAGCTTGGAATAAAAAGGCCCTGAATGGCATACAACTTGAAAGCATTCAACTACCTGCTGACCTCTATTTGAATCTGATGTATGCGACTTTTGAACGCTATGACAATTTCGAGCGCGAATACGTGGATTTTTCCGGAGATATCGGTTATACCGACCAAACCACAGAAGCCAAAGGCCGCGGCATAGGCGACAGCTATAGACATCTATTTCACCTGCGTTTGGCCAAGGAAAAAATCGGTCCTGGACTCACCATGGGCTTCAACTTGAATTGGTTTCACACCAGCAGTGATTATTTGCAAAACACCACTTTGCGGAATTCTTTCCCTTTCAATCCCCCTCAGTCCGTACTCGATCCTTTGACGGGTCAGCGTGTCACCATACTCAACGGACGAGATTTCTATAAAGAGCCACGTATAGCATCTCTGGATTTGAAAGGGGAGATCAATGAGAATTGGGCCCTGCATGTCGACATCGGTGCGTCCATTGTAGATACCACTTGGGGGGTGTTTTACCGGAATATCGATACGACCCACAAAGACACTTCAGGAGCGACCCTCAATCGGTTTCTGCCTGGCTTTAAAGACAGCGTTGCACGCAGTGATTTTTCTCCAGCCCTTTTTGTAAGTGTTAAGCATCAGGGAGTTGTCCCTTTCCGAGCCGATATCGCCTATATCAGCAAAGACTTTTATTCTCCCATGTCCTTTGTTGCTCCCATGGATGCTTTTTATCCCTTTGGCTCTAATTTGGTAGGAGCAGGAAAATTCATTGCTCGCGGTGAAGGATCTCCCTATGCCCGCAATATGGCGGGCTTGAATTTGAGCTGGACTCCGAATCCGGGTTATGGGCATTTTCGCATTACCTATGGTCAACATTTTCAACTCAGTTCGGCTCGCGATTTGATTTATTTCCCGCATCGTTTAAATGGTCAGGACGAGTTCAGCTTTTTCCAGAGCAGCTATAATCGTTGGGGTAATGACTTGGTGGACAATAGCATTCCCGACAAATACAAAAGGCGATTGGGCGACGAAAGCTTTAGATATAAAACCGGAGCCTTGGCTTTGGGTCCGGAAGCAGGCGGCCTCCACAGTGATTATCTCAGCGTATTTGAAGGCTTTGTTCCTTATGCGGATACTACCGCTGCCGATTCGAATTTGGCCCAAGGCAGCAATGCCCTGACCAGAACCTCGGTTTTGACTCAGTCAAAATGGGTTCCCATGCACCAAAAGTGGACCTACAATCTTGAGATTGATGGCGGCTATGATATCGGAC
>JAYUVP010000207.1:0-4038 GCA_043753995.1 Fibrobacterota bacterium | reverse complement strand
GTCGATTTACAGGGCTTCGATTCCACTTCTGAATTCTTCGTTCAGAGGCGAAATTCCCGCTCCTTTTTCCTCGCTCATTTCAACTCTCAAAGAGTCTCGAGCCGCTGGGGCTGCGAGCCGTTTTTCTCGTGACCGGCTGACCTTTCGGCCGCCGTTTCACTCTCAAAACGGGAGAGCAAAGGTACAGAGATTCATCGGAGTCGTCAAGGGTTTTGGGTCAAGTTTGAAAACTTTTTTTTCGGCGAATTTGAGCTGGTTTCGCCGATCCAGCCGGAAATCGCTTGAATAAAGGTCTCGCTTTCGTTCACGGTGGGCACCAACTCAAATTTTTCACCGCCTGCCGCCAAAAAAGCGTCGCGGCCTCGCATTCCCATCTCCTCCAAGGTCTCAAGGCAATCGGCGGTAAAGGAGGGCGAAACCACGACAAGGCGCTTAATTCCACGTGACGGAAGCTCAAGCAAAACTTCATCGGTATAGGGCTTAATCCATGGCGTACGTCCGAGGCGCGATTGAAAGGCATTGAGAATTTGGTGCTTTTCGAGATTCAGAGTTTGAGCCAAAGCCCGGGTGGTGGCAAAACATTGGGCGCGATAGCAAAAGGCATTGTCCTTAGTGATCGCTGCGCAGCAGGTATCGTCGCGCTTTAAGCAGCCATGCTCGGAATAGGCGCTCTTTTGGATTTGCCTTTCGGGCAAACCGTGATAGGTGAAAAGAACAGCATCGGGCTTCATGGCGGCGAGATAGGGCCGAACTTTTTCGGCCACGCTTTCGATATAGCCGGGCGCATCGTAAAACGGGGGAATCACACGAATGGCTGGCACATTCCAGCGGCGCCCAATCGAGGCAAAGACCTTTTCAAGTGATGAACCAGTCGAAGCGGAAGCGTATTGGGGATAGAGCGGCAAAATCACAATTTCGTTGAGAGGTTCGGACAATAGGTCTTCCACTACGGAGTCAATGGAAGGCTGACCATAACGCATGGCCAGAGCCACTTTGAAATCGGCCTTGCCTAAATGTCTCTGCAAACCGGCAACGAGTCGATGAGAATGCACGGCGAGAGGCGAGCCCTCGTCAGTCCAGACCTTGGCATAGGCATGGGCCGATTTTTTCGGACGAAAGGGAAGTATGGCCAGATTCAATAGCAGCCAACTGGGAATGGTACCGATGTCGATGACTCGGGGATCGCCGAGAAATTCGCGGAGATAGGGGCGCAAGGCTCGCGCTGTGGGAGCTTCGGGCGTTCCCAATTGAATGCAAAGGACTCCAGTGCGCATGCGGCTCCTCGGATGGAAATGAAAACCAGACCTTGAAAAATGCTATGAGAAGGCGTCGAAGCGAACGTCAAAATTGCGCGGAGGAGTGGATTTTGGGGGCAGGTAATGGGACGGTGGTACGGAAAAGATTGTCATCGTGACCGGCATGAGAAGAGGTCTTCCACAGGAAAGCCGAAAAAGAAAAAACCCGAGAACCTAAGTTCTCGGGTTTGTGTTTCATCGCTAGAGTCAAAAATGGGGTAACTAAGGCGTTACCCAGCCAATTGTTTACAGGCCTCGAAAAGGTTTTCGAATACCTTGGGGATTTTATCGGTGGGCGTGGCAGAGAATGCTATCCGCAAGATGCCGCCAAAATTGATGGTACCCGTGCTGAAGTCGGCGAGCAACTTTTTCCGTAAGGCCTCGGCGTCGACATGCAAGGGACGGATGCACATGAAATAGCCTGAATTATAAGGCAAAGCCACGAATTGATGGCGCCACTCGGGATGGGCGGCCAAGACCGACTTCACCGTGTCGAAGCGCTTGCGGAGTAGGTCAAAGGCGCGCTGCTTCTCGGACGCATATTCCGGAGAGGACCAGGAGGCCATCAATAAGGATTGGGCGGGATGAGAAGTATTGCTGATATTGCCACGAATGGCGCCAGCTGTCTTGGCCTCCAGGGCATCGTAAACGCCGGCTTGGCCTCCGCGAATGCCATAGGTTAAGAAGCCCACGCGAAAGCCCCAGACATAGTCTTCCTTGGTGGCGCCGTCGATTTTGACCGCGAGCAAATTCTCATGGGCATCGCAAAGCGGAGCGAACAGGGATTGCTCGTAAACGCCTTTCTCGAAGACCAGTCCGAAATAAGCGTCGTCGAGCAAGGCCACGATTTGATTGCCAGCGGCTGCCGAATCCTTCAGGACCTTTACAATGGCTTCCGCTTCAGAATCAGTCGGGGTATAGCCCGAGGGATTATTGGGGAAATTCAAAGCCACAATTTTCTTGCCGATTCCACCCTCGGCGAGCTTGGCCTTGAGTCCGGCCACATTGAAACTGCCATGTTCGTTGAAGGTGGGGAAAGTCGATAGAGGAGCGCCAAAGGCCAGGGTGAAAATCAGGTCATAATTCTCCCAATACAAATCGGGGAGAATGATGGTATCGCCTTCGTCGCAGAAGAGATAAGCGGCCATGCTGAGGCCATGGGTCAATGCGGAAGTGACCACGGGCTGGCTAAAGGCTTTGCCCTGAAGCCCAGCATTCTTCGAGGAAATCATGTCTTTCCACAATTTGCGCAAGTCGGGTCGGCCAGGGCTTGGCGCATAGGTGAAGGCATTGCCGCTCGGCAAATTCAAATTCTTGGCAATGGATGGCAATGCCAGGGGGCTTCCATCTTCTTCCAGGGCAATGCCGATGGTGGCATTGTAAGTCTTGCCCTGGGCCTCAGCGCTTTGCGAAAGCACGCCCAGTTTGGGGAAATAAATGGCTTGTCCCCGCCGCGACAGCATGCGCAAAACCTGCGGATGGGTTTTGGCAATGGTGTCATTCAATTGCTGGGCCTGGGCGTCAATGGCCATGACAGGAGTCTCCTAATTGGAAAAACAAAGGTAGAAAGCGCATCCCTTGATTTACGCGTGTTTTCAAGCGGATTGACCGACCCGTCGCAGGCGTGAAAGCAGGCCCAACCAGAGGACGAGCCGCAAGATGGCCGAGACGAGGAAAACCGATTGCAGGCGCCAACCAAAGATCACAGGTAAATGATCGGCCAGCCAGCCGGCAATTAGACCAAAGACGGTCAAACTGATACCGGAAATCAAAGTGGTAAAGGCAATGTCCTGGCTTTTGCCTTCTTGTCCCGTGGTCTGAAGAATGCAATTGAAATTCGCAAGGTTATAGCCGGCCCAGCAGGCGCCACCATAAACATTGAAGACCCAAATCCAGGCCGGGGTATGTATGAATAGATAGGGTAAGGGAATAAAGATGATGAGAAAACCAGAAATGCGTAAGACCCAAACGCAGCCATGTTTATCGATGAGATGCCCCCACCAGCGAATCGCTAATATCGAACCGAACACGGTGCACGAAGTGGCAATAGAAAAGGTCAGATAATTGAAATGCAAATCGCGTAAATACCAAACGCTGAAAAAAATACCGGCTACGCTTGCGGCACCTTGAAAGAGAGAGGAAGCAATAGCGAAAGAAGTCAGGCCTTTTGGGGGACGATAGCGATGGAGGCGCACCGGAGCCGATTCGGTTGGCGGAGTCTCATGCTGTCTTTGCAAATAGAGGTAGCTGATATATCGAAAGGCTGCCGATGCGGTGAAAACTCCGGAGAAAAGCAACCACGGCGCGGTCTGCGAACTGAAATGCCGGGCTAGCATTCCAGCAGTGAGACTACAAACCAAATTGGACAAGGAAAAAAAGCCACCCCTCCAAGCGAAATGGCGTCCCCGTAAGGCAGGCGAAACCAAATCACTCATCCATGCCATCCAATAACCGCCGGTAGCGGTTCCACTCACCCCAGCAAAAACAAAAAAGGCGACAAAGGCATAGGCCGCGATCGACTCTGGCAACCAACCTGCCCACCCGCAGAGGAATAGCCCCAACGATTGCAAGCGCACGCCCAAAAGCACATAATGCTTGCGGCCTTTATTGGGGTTGGCAAAGGTCGGAAGTAAAAACTGAGCGGCTGCACCCAATAAAATGGGCAATGCCGTCAAGAGCGGAAATACCCAGTTCGGCGCATGAAGGCGCACGGCCGCAGCGGTGCCAAAATTTTCATTCAGGG
>JAYUVP010000206.1:0-5130 GCA_043753995.1 Fibrobacterota bacterium | reverse complement strand
ACGCGTCAAGCTCGGCACCCGCCGAAACTCCATAGTCTCCTGCCGCTCCAAGGTGACCGTGGTTTCGCCATTGCTGGCGAGGAGATAGCGACAAGGAAGCATGGCCAAGTAACGCTCTAATTGCCTGGCCGTGCTTTCATCAATCTTTACTTCGGGTGCCTTGCATTCGGCGATGGCCCAGGCCTCTAGCCCTTGACCTCCAGGCATAAAGGCCACCACGTCGAGGCGCCCGCGATGGCGAGGCGATATCTTTCGCAAATCAAATTCAACGGCTAAAAGTCGAGCGGGAACTCCTAGATCATCCAGGAAATAACGCACCATGGCTTGGCGCACATGCTCTTCCGGTGTGGCTGGCACCTTTTTCTGACGTATCGGATCGAAGAGAAAAGCCAAAGCGTTTTTGCTCGCGACGCTCAGCGAAGCTGCCAAAACCAGCGGCGTTTTCCCCACACCATCAAGGCGCCGACGGGAATAACCAAGACCACATCGCGCAAAAAGGAAAACCAAGTCTCCCCCGCATCGGCCGCGCCTTCGATGTCGAAACAGCCGCAAGCGATGCCTAAGTCGCGCACTAAGGCTTGTCCCAGGGCGACCAGAAACATGCCGAGCAGGACCATGACCAAAGTCCCGAATTCCTTTTCCCAGGGGGTGAAGATCAAACCCAAGGCCACCACGATTTCAAAGGCGGGTAACCATAGGGAGAAAAGGTCGACCGAAAAAGCGGGCATGAATTGATACTGGGCTACCAAGGATGAAAATCCCTGAGGATCGGTAAACTTGGGCCAAGCGGCCGAGAGAAACATGAAGCTTAAGAAGAGTCGCAATACTGTAAACAGCCAAGGCGAAGGGGAAATACCCCGGCGCGCCTTTTGAAACCAAGCCACGCCGACGATCACAACCAAGAGGCCAAGCAGGTAAGGCGCATGCTTTACCGCGTCTTTCCAAGCCACCATCACCCCGGCCACCACGCCTTGGCCCAAGCTCAAGGAGGGCCAGCCCGAAGGCTTTTCCAATATATCTGGGCTGCCAATCCAGGGTATGGAATTCGGATTGACGAGATTGTTCACCAAGGCCAAAATCACGCTTGCCAAAAGGGCGCCTAGAAAAACGATTCTTTGCATGGAAAGCAAAATACATCTCTGCCTTTCGCCGACCCATTGAGAGCTGACCACCGATTCAACTACTCTTGAGGGTTATGTCACTTTTTGAAGCCCTGAAACAAGGCCGACCCACCCTTTCCTTTGAGCTTTTCCCGCCAAAAAATCCCGCCGGTTGGGGAACTCTCTATACCACCCTAGCCGAAATCGCCAAGGTTGCCCCTGATTATATCTCGGTGACCTATGGTGCGGGCGGATCGACGCGTAGCAAAACCGTCGATTTGGTGGGCCGCATTCAAAGCGAACTCAATATTGAGAGCATGGCGCATCTCACCTGCGTTGGGCATAGCCGACAAGAGATCAAGGGCATACTCGATTCCCTGCAAGCCCAGGGCATCAACAATGTGCTGGCCTTACGTGGCGATCCTCCCAAGGGGGACACGGCTTTCAAGCCCCACCCTGAAGGCTTTGCCCATGCCTCCGATCTTATCGCCTATATCAAGTCGAATACCTCCATGCATATCGGCTGCGCCTTTTATCCCGAAAAGCATGTCGAAGCCACCAGCTTGGATAGCGACCTAGGCTATCTCAAGCTCAAGCAAGACCAGGGCGCCGACTTCGGGGTGAGCCAGCTTTTTTTCGACAATCAAAGCTTTTATCGCTACCGCGATTTGGCCACCGCCAAAGGCATAACCCTGCCGCTTGTGGTCGGACTCATGCCGGTGGCCGAACTTTCCCAACTCAAGCGCTTCAAAGATTTATCAGGCTGCGAAATCCCCAAGGCCTTGGTCGACTTTCTCGGCGATACGGATGTCGCTCAGCGCGGCATTGATTGGGCCATTCAGCAAAGTGAAGACTTGCTGAATCATGGAGTGGCAGGCATTCACATTTATTGCCTCAACAAATTTCCCGGCGCCGTGCAAATCACTCAGGGATTACGCGCACTCGGACATTTTCCCAAAGCCGTTCCGGTTTAAGGCCTAGAGCTCCAGCCCATGGCTCCATCGAGCCCTTTGGAGGAGGTGAATGCCTTGGCCAAGGCCCTTCGCGAACAGCGGAATCAGGGCCAGGCCATTCTTGACCTGACGGTTTCCAATCCCACGGCCGTCGAGTTGCCCCGCCCCACCGCTTTGCTGAAGCAACTGGGCAGTGAGGCCAATGCCTTCCCGTATTTGCCCGACCCTCAAGGCGAATGGCCAGCGCGAGAAGCAATCGCGGCCTATTTGCGCGGGCAGGGCTTGGCCGCCCAAACTGAACATTTGCTGCTCACTTCCGGAACCTCCGAAGCCTATACCTGGATACTCAAGGTCCTCGCCAAGCCTGGCGATGAAATCATCACCTTGACGCCAGGGTATCCTCTGTGTGACGCCCTCGCCGACTATGCCGGATTGACCCTATTGCCTTGGCCCATGCGCTTTCAGCCCGAGCAAGGCCGCTGGCACTTGGATTGGGAAAAGCTAGAGCAAGGTCTCAGCACGCGCAGCAAGGCGCTCATCCTTATTCATCCGAATAATCCTACCGGACAATATTTTTCGGCGGAAGATTTCGCCCAAGCCCTGGCGCTTGCCGAAAGGCATGGCCTCGCCCTCATTCTCGACACGGTCTTTTGGGACTATGCCCATGATGCAAACAGGGCCACGCCCCTGCCCCATAGCTCTGGCCCCCTGGTTTTCACGGTCGGCGGACTATCCAAAACCTGCGCCTTGCCCCAAATGAAATTGGGCTGGCTGCACCTTCAAGGAGAAGCGAGCCTAGTCGAAACCTCCTTGCAAAAACTGATTTGGATTGCCGACGCTTTTTTATCGGTTGCCACACCGATACAACGATTAACTCCAGAGTTACTTCTAGCCCGCACCGAAATGCAATTTCCCTTGCGCGCCAGATTGACGGAGAATTTGGCGATCGCGGATAAGTTGCTCGCAGGCAAGCTCACGCCGCTTTGGCCCGAAGGCGGATGGTCCTTGCCAATTGCCTTACCCCATTGCCCCGACGATGAAAAAGCCGCGATTCTGCTGCTCAATGAAGATCATGTTCTGGTGCAACCGGGCTATTTTTTCGACATCTCCGACGAAGGGCATGTGGTCGTCAGTCTTCTCACTCCGCCCGAAATTTTCAAGCAAGGTCTGGAACGCTTGGTTCAATTTTGCCAACGCAATGAATGGTTGCACCGATGACGCACGCCCACGAACAAATCAAGGACAAGGTGCGCCGCTATTATCTCGCGACCACCGAAGACTATTTGAAATATTATGCCACCGACTGGCATCAACACATGCACTACGGTTTCGAACGCGATTTGCCACGCGGCGGCAACCCCACCGAAAACCTAGTGCGCTATCTCGCTGAAAAAGCCGAACTCAAGCCTGGCGAAGCCTTGCTCGACGCGGGTTGCGGCGTGGGAGGCTCATCGATATGGCTGGCTTCGCAAAAAGGTCTGCGCTGCGTGGGTTTGAATTTGATGCCCTTTCAGGCTTCATTGGCTCGCAACTATGCCGGTGCCGCCGAAGCACGCTTCGTGGCTGGCGATTTCATGCGCCCACCATTTTGCGATGCCAGTTTTGATGCGGTGTGGGCCGTAGAGAGCTTTGACCATGCCCCCGACAAGGCCGAGTGGATGCGAGTCATGGCTGCCAAGCTCCGCCCGGGTGGCCGCATCGCCATCGCCGATGGCTTTCGCGCCGAAGGCGATTTCGCCCCGTCACAGGCGAAGGCCTATGCCGAATTTCTACGGGGCTGGGCCGTGCCGCATTTATGCACCACTTCGGAGCTTTTGCGCTATGGCCGCGATGCCGGACTGGAATTGATGCATGAAGAAGACATTACCGCCGATGTGATGCCGCATGCCTTTGCGATTTACCGCTTCGCTTTTTTGTTTGTGCCGGGGCGATGGTTGCTGCGTAAGCTTAGGCTAACTTCGGAGGAGAAGCTATTGAATGCCACGGCGACTTGGCATCAATACCGCACGCTGAAGCAAGGACTGTGGAGCTATCGGGTGGCAGTGTTTCGTAAGGGGTGATGGGATGAGGGTGTCCCCTGGAATTGTTGGATCCGGATCACTTTGATAAGAATGAGAGAACTCGAAATATTAATATATTTATTAATTACTTAAACAAATATGGGTTAACACTTCCTAGTATTGCCTTTGCCATAATCTTTACTTTTGGGTGAAGTTTTTCGTATACCTCCCGGTCAAATTTCCCTTTCCTGCACCAAATCCCAGCGAGGGATTCGCCGATAGTGTCCGTTATATTCGTATCTAAATTCGTTTCCATTCCTACCTTTATTAAGACCGCTTCAACTACAGGCTCATCAAATAATTCAAGTTCTGAAGCAGCTTCATCACGATTCACAATAATTTGATCCTTTAATTGCAATTGCACCACCTGTATTAGCATCACTACATCTACTGAAAAATTTACGGCTGTCCCCTTTCTGCCAAGCAAATTTGGACGAAATTTCAAAAAAACCTTTCCCACCATTTTACAGAATAACTTTCTAGAATACCCATGAACTCCTCAAATGAATCGCTTGTTGATTGACAATTAATGATATAGTCAGAAAAAGGCGCCTCTATTGACAGCTCGATATCTTTATATTTAACCATTCCTTTAGCATTATCATTCATCGCATCAAATGCCGATCCAGAAACTGTTGCGCCAGGGATTTTTCGAATACATCGAAGTAAAGCACCAAATGAAATTTCTTTGGTTCGTATTTCAAAACTTTTCGTCCCATCACTCTCAGTACTTAATATCGTTATTTTCATAATTAATGACATCCGCAAGAGTTGGTCGTTCCAAGCGTCGTTGCCCCACCATCTGGTGTAAAATTAGAAATCCATCTATGCATTAATAGCGAATCGGCTCATATGTCGTCCCACAGATTGGGTGTCAAACCAATCTATCACTTGACTGGATAATTTTATTGTCCTGTCTACAAGTACTTTCGCTGTTGAATCGGTTTTGGTTGAGAAAAAACCAAATTGAAACCACCGCTGTCTAATTGACGAATCGTAAAGTCTAAACGCTTCCGG
>JAYUVP010000205.1:0-3638 GCA_043753995.1 Fibrobacterota bacterium | reverse complement strand
TGTGGCTCAACTCACAACGCGCAAGTATCAAGCCTTTGCCTATCCGACCTTGGTTTTGTTGGACAAGCAAGGCATAGTGCAGCGCGTGGAGGTCGGGGCGCATAGTCGTGAGGTCATGGAGCGTTGGGTTAAGGAATTGCTTTAAACTTTTTCCCTAGATTTCGAAACAGCTGGGATATTTTTCCCGCAGGGATAGCAAGCCGGTCTCCGCTATAATCAAATGATCGAGCAGGGGTATGCCCAAGACCTTGGAGGCGGAAGCCAGCCTTCGCGTGGCCGCCAAGTCGGCTTCGGAAGGCGACAAGTGGCCGCTGGGATGGTTGTGGGCCACCATAATGCTCACGGCTCGATCGCGAATGGCCGGATAAAAGGTTTCGCGAGGGTGAATTTGGCTTTGATTGGCCAGCCCAATCGTCACCACATGATTGCCCAAGACCTGATGATGGCCATCGAGGGTTAAAACCGCCACCTTTTCCTGACTGCATTGGCGTAATTCCGTGAGATAGGGCAGGGCATCCTGCGGAGTTCGTATGGAATTCCGGGTTTTAGGCAGCAAGAAGCGCCGGCTCAGCTCTAAAACTGCGGCCACCTGACAAGCTTTGGCCTTGCCAATGCCTCGAATCGAGGCGATTTCCTCTAAAGTGGGCATGGATTCCCGCGACTTTAAGTAGGAAATGAGGGTCTTGGACAGGGAAAGCACATCTTGGTGGCGGTTTCCATGCCCAATAATGATGGCTATCAACTCAAAGTCGTCTAAACTTTGACAACCATAGGCAGCAATCTTTTCCCTGGGGCGATTTTCGATAGGGGTTTCGCGAAATGAAATAGTTTCCATGATTTAAGAGGGTAAAAACTGGCTTGAATCGGGAATGTGCTCGTAATCACAGGTTAGTAAAAGGTTAAATAGTCTATTTTGAATGAGTTATCGTGCAACATTTTCAAAATGTTCTTAAAACTGATGGAAAAATGTTCAAAGTGAATGCCACTTCTCTGAGTTGCATCATTTTATGCTATCACTCATTCTGTATTTGACTGCCTACTTCCTGCATTTACTTGATATTTGCCTGTAAATCACCTATTATTGCATTGGATTAGAAAAACAACTCCCTGAGGGGGACGATAATGGCCGAAAAAACCTGCACTGGGGGCGAAGCCCTCATCCGCTGCATACAACAACAAGGTGTTGAATACATCTTTGGGCATCCGGGTGGCGCTGCCATACCGATTTTTGATGCTTTGGTAGACTCACCCATCAAGTTTATTCTGACTCGCCACGAACAAGGCGCCACTCACATGGCCGATGGCCTTGCGCGTGCCACGGGCAAAGCCGGTGTGGCCTTGGTCACCTCCGGTCCAGGCGCCACCAATACCATCACCGGTCTTGTCACCGCCATGATGGACTCGGTTCCCATGATTGTCGTCACGGGCCAAACCATACAGCCCATGCTCGGTCTCGATGCTTTCCAAGAAGCTGACGTGGTGGGCTTAACCTATGCCGCCGTCAAGCACAGTTATTTAGTGCGTAAGCCTCAAGACATTCCCCGAATCGTCAAGGAAGCCTTTTATATCGCCGAATCCGGCCGCCCGGGACCGGTGCTTATCGATATTCCCAAGGACGTTTCTTCCGCGGTTTTCGAACCCAATTACAATGTCGAAATGGATTTGCCCGGCTATGTCGTGCCTGGTAATGGCGACCCCAAGGCCATTGAGAAATGCGCCGAATACTTGTCCAAGGCCAAGCGTCCGCTTTTGCTGATTGGTCATGGCGCCATCTTGAGCGATGCGACCAAGGCCGTCAAGGCTTTGGCCGAGAAGCTGCAAATTCCCGTAACGAATACGTTACTGGGCAAGGGTGCCTTTCCCGAAACCCATGACTTGAGTCTTGGCATGCTGGGCATGCACGGCACGGCCTATGCCAATAAAATGGTGGTTGACTGCGATCTCATCATGTCCGTCGGCTCGCGCTGGGACGATCGCATTTGCGGCAAGTATTCCGCATTCTGCCCGGATGCCATTAAAATTCATGTCGACATCGATCCCGCCGAAATGGGCAAGATGATCAAACCGCATTGTTCCATCGTGGGCGATGCGCGTTTGGTGCTCGAAGAATTGCTGCCCTTGGTCCGCAAAACCGACACCAGCGCTTGGCTCACGCAAATGCGCAAATACAAGCGCCAATTCCCGCTCAAGTACAAGAAACAGGGCGGACTCAAAGCGCAATATGTGCTCGACGAGCTCTATCGCATCACCAAGGGCAAGGCTGTTGTCACCACCGACGTGGGCCAGCACCAAATGTGGGCGGCGCAATTCTACAAGACAGATTTCCGCAATCACTGGATTTCCAGCGGCGGTGCCGGCACCATGGGCTTTGGCATGCCTTCGGCCATCGGCGCGCAATTCGGTCGCCCCGATGCCCTCGTTGTCGCCGTGGTCGGTGATGGTGGTTTTCAAATGACCTTGGCCGAATTGGCCACGGCAGCCATTCACAAGCTGCCCATCAAGATTCTCATCATCAATAACAAATACCTGGGCATGGTTCGCCAGTGGCAAGATTTGTTTTTCGACAATCGACTCTCCGGTGTCGACCTCGAAGGCAATCCTGATTTCGTGAAGCTGGCTGAGGCTTATGGCATGAAGGGCTTTCGCATCAAGCGCAATGCCGACGTGTCGCGCACCTTGGAAAAGGCCATGGCCTACAATGACGGCCCTTGCATTATCGAAGCCGAAGTGGAAAAGACGGACAATGTCTTTCCCATGATTCCCGCCGGATCCGCCTTATCCGAAATGGTGCTTGAGGCCCCAAAACGTAAAATGGCCAAACCCACCGGAAGCACCTGAGGAGATGAGCGTGCATATCAATGGACAGGTCAAAACCACGGTTGCCGAAGGCACGGCTTTTCGCCCCGATCGCGCCAACCAACATACCATCAGCCTCTTAGTGAACAATCGCCCAGGCGTGCTCATTCGCATCGCCATGGTTTTCTCTCGGCGCGGCTACAATATCGACAGCCTGGTGGTTTCACCCACGCATAATGGCAAATTCGCGCGCATGAATATTGTCGCATCCGGCGAATTGAGCACTCTGGTGCAAATCCTGAAGCAGCTCAATAAGCTCATTGACGTGATTCATGCCAAGGATCACACCGGTGAAACCGTGGTCGAGAAAGAACTCGCCTTGGTGAAGGTCCGGTGCCGCCCCGATCAACGCACCGAAGTCTTGCAAATCACCGAGCATTTCAAGGCTCAAACCGTCGACATCGCCGACACGACCTTGATGTTGCAAGTGACTGGCAGCACCGAAAAGCTCGACGCCATGCAAACCATTTTGGACAAGTATGGCATTCTCGAATTGGTGCGCACCGGCAAGGTCTTGATGGCGCGCGGCGAGACGGGGACCTAAGTCTCCGCTGCTCTTAAAGCTCTAACCAATCCTTGTTTACAAATCAGCGCCGACTTCTTACCGAGGTCGGCGTTTTTTTTATGCAGACGAGCTATCGACTCCTGCAAATTGAAGACGATTCCGTTGCGGGGGAGTTGACTTTCTGTAGGTTTTAGGCTACAACCGATCGGGTGGAAACGTCGCCAATTCTTGTCGAGGCATACATGGCAAGAGATGGCGCGGTTCCATTTAGAGTTGA
>JAYUVP010000204.1:0-5755 GCA_043753995.1 Fibrobacterota bacterium | reverse complement strand
GAAATCTCCATTGGAATCCGACTTAACAAGATCAATCTTAGCCGATGCCACATATTTTAGAGAATCCAACTTAAAGTGAGCACCAGCTTTTTGAAAGGTCCCGAAATAAAAATCAGGATAATCGTTTCCTAGAATTACTTGTAGCTCGTTTGGCCCATCCCAGCCATTTTCGTTTAGCAAATCGACGTCCAAAACAATCGAATCCATTGTAACGACGTTACTTCCACTGAAATTGAAGTAGACGCCACTAAACTTATTGCCATGGGAAGTGATGGAGTCGGGCAAATTTGTTTGAGAGTGGCAAGCTTTTACAATAGCCAGCATCAAAATCAAATTCTTTAGGCGAACAAAGTTAGGGTTCATATATTCACCGATATTCTTCCACCGGGTTAAAATTTTCCATCTAGCTTTGCTCGCAAAACTTCAATGAGAATTGGATCCATATAGGCATAATTATCAGGTATATTGAGGCAAATTATTTTTTTGTTTTTCAAAATGGAGCCGAACATTTTTTTGAGCTTCAAGGTGTGCCGGCTTTCCATCACATAGATGATGTCCGCCCATTGTATATGGTCCAGCTCAACGACTACGAGCGCGTTTTTCTCTGTTCCTGCAGAATCCACCTCCATTTTATTGCTAGTAGAGAAAATCTCGTGAGCCGTCCGGCTTCGAAGTTTGTTCTGAGAGCAGATAAATAAAACACGCTTCTTCATGTTTTGCGATTTGGCAATAGAAAGGAGGGGGTAGGATGGCAAAGACACAATACCATAAACCTAATGGGAAACCCAGTATGAGCACAGGCCCAACGGTGAAAGCTGAAGACGGCGCAAGCCCGGCACTCCTTCCGAAAAGCCAATTCCGGAAGCCGGAATAGAATAGGCCTGGAAAAGTGCCATGGACGCGGGAATTGTGAGTGCGTTTATCATGGAGTCGGAATGGGGAAAATCGGATTTTCTATTCGTGAATACTCCTCCTGCTTCCTGGGAAATTCTTTCGGCCTTGTCCGATTTGTTTCCGCTGGCAATTGCGCGGCGTTTTGTCGAGATTGCAAATCCATTTCAGAATCCCACCCAGGTTCGCCAACACGGCTCCCCCTATGCGGGTTGCCCTAGATCTCATAGGTTGGCGTTGCCGAATAGGGTTCCAATTTGCAAGCGTCTTCCGCCTCGTCATCCTTGGCCTCTTCGGGGCTTATGCTAGCTAAGATCTTGAAAACATCTTCATCGACCTTACGTTCTAGGTTTTCCATGGCCACATAAACCGATTGCTGTATTTGATGGGTTTTAGGATTCATGAAGGCATCATGGTGCTGCATGCGATCACTGGCCGGAACGCGCAGCTTTTCCAATTCCTTGATGACGGCGATATTGTTCACCGTGCCAGCTCTTTGGACGGCGCGCAAAAGTTCACGAGTGGCCATGTAACCGTTGTAATACACATTCCCGGGTATTTGAATGCGTTCGTGAGGATAGGCGGCTTGATACTTGCGGATGAAATCCGCCACCCCCGGAATCTCGAATCGATGGTACCAGCAGGTGGCGAAAACACCGAAAAGACTTCCCTTGGGTAATCCATAAATATCTGGCCAATCCTGTTGGTTGAATAGCCAAGTTGGATTTTGTCGCATGCCGAGATGGGAAGCCTGCGCCCTTAGAGCCCTCAAGTATTCGCCACAAAAAGCGGCCGCGACGACATCCGGTTTTTGTTTTTGAATCTCTTGAAGGTAGGAGGAGAAATCCACGGTATCGTGCGGAACCATGAGTTCGGCGATGATTTGGGCGCCCGCTTTTTCCGCGGCTTTGCGTACGGAGTGATTGACTTGGAGTCCCCACTCATAATCACTCGTCAGCAATATCCATCGCTTTCCCGCCGTTGAAATGGCATTCTTTACATTGGCCTTGGCGAAGTTGCTTCCATTGCCGTCCCAAACGAATTTTACGCGATGGCAATTCGATCCGGATTCGCTGGGAGAGCTCGAATTGGTATCCAAGTATATCGTTCCGTGCTTTTGCGCAATTTCCGCGATGGAATTGGAAACGCCTGAGCTCACACCTCCAACGAGGAAATTGCATTCATAACGCTCTATCATTTTTTTCGCGACTCTGGATCCGGTTGCCAGGTCGGTTGCGGTGTCCTGGTGTATCCATTTTATTTTCCTTCCCAGCACGCCACCCTTTTCATTGAATTCGGAAATAGCCTGGCGTATCCCCAGCATTTCACTGGCGCCACTATGGGCATATTGGCCGCTGGAATCGGTCGTGATGCCAATGGTAATGGGCTTATCCTGGGCCGATGCGAATACGTGATTGAATTTCCATGGTCCGAAAAAAGCCGAGCCAACGCCTATCTTCGCCAAGCGCAAGGATTTCTTACAGAAATCCCGCCGATTCTCAATCTTTTTCAATGACGCCATGCCTATTTCTCCAATACCTTTGATTAACTACCATTACTCTAGTTCAAGACCTGATTTTCCGGGTCGAAATGCCTGCCTACGGCTTTTGTAAACGGCTTTTTTAAATGCTTCGACTCATCCTTCAGGCCGTCCTCTTGCTATTCCCCGGTTGTGTCGGAGCGATGGCCACGCTTACCGATGAAAAAGTAGTCGTAGAACTCGGCAAGAAAATAGACATCCTCATTGATTCCTCCGGCGCTTTAAATATCGACGATGTCACTTCGCTAGAATATTCGCCGCAGTTTCGTCCCAGCCAGGAAACTGTGCCCAATCTGGGATTCGGCGTGCCTGTCGTCTGGGCTCGCCTAAAGGTCAAGAATATCACCTTCACCGAGTCTTGGATTTTCCAGACCGCCTTTTCCGATATGGATCATGTCGAGCTCTATATCGAGGATGGGTCGAATTGGGAAGTTCAGGAATTAGGCCAAGCCCTGCCATTTTCCTTGCGGAAAATCGTCAACCGCAATCTCCTATTCCACCTGTCCTTGCCTTTCGGCAAAGAAAACACTTTTTTTCTCCGCTATCATAATGAAGCGGGAATGACCCTTCCCCTCAAGCTCTTTTCTTCTCAAAAATACCAAGGCCATGCCCTGGGGGTGCAATTTGTTTTCGGCATCCTTTTCGGCTTTATGCTGGTTTTGTCTCTGTATAACTTGATCCTCTACCTCAAGGTTCGAGAATCCGGATACCTCTTTTACTTCCAATACGGCGTCGGATACGGCTTATTTCAATTCAGTCTCTACGGGCTTGCCAACCAGTATCTGTGGCCTGGAATGACATGGTGGGCCGGACATCATGTTTATTTCTTCCTGGCCTTCGCTATTTTCTGCAGAATTCTTTTCACCATGTCCGTGCTGGAAAGCAAAGTGAATGCAAGCCGCGAGCACAAGGTGATGAAGTGGCTCCTTGTCGCATGGATTTTTTTAGCTGCTTATTCCGGGCTTGCCGCCCTCGATTTATTGCCGTCCGTATTGACCGCAGGAAAAAGTGCCACCTTGGGGATTGCGGCCATTTATTTCCTCACCTTTTTCATTGCCGTCCTGGCGGCCAATATCCGGTACCTGCGCAAAAAACTGCCTGCTGCCAAGACCTTCATGTTGGCCTTGTTTTTCATGGTGGCCGGATTGATTCTGTATGCTTTTAAATCACTCGGTATTTTGCCTTCGAATTTCATCACCGAATACGGCATGCTCTTCGGATCGGTAGGAGAGATGTGCCTTTTATTTGTCAGCTTGGGAGAAAGGATACAGGCTATCAAATCCGAGGCTCAAGACGGGCGCCGGCGCCAGCAAGAGGCCATCCATGCCTATCAAGAGGAGCAGATTCGCTCGATACGTTTAGAACTGGAATTGCTGAAAGCCAATATCCAACCCCATTTCATGCTCAACTCGATCAATGCCGTCATCGTGTGGATGCGGGAAGATCCAGAGACGGCCGAAAGACTGCTCCATGCCCTATCCAGGGAATTGAAATTGTTATTGAGGATTGTTGGCGAGAAACTTATTCCCATCAGCGAAGAAATCATGATTTGCCGCATGCATTTGGAAGTGATGAGTCTCCGCCATGACAAACGTTTCACACTAAGCCTAGTGGACATACAACCCGAGGAAAGGATTCCCCCATTGGTTTTTCATACCTTGGTCGAAAACGGCCTGACACACGGATACGCCGGCAAGGAAATGGGCGAATTCACCCTGAGTCAAGGTGAGAATGAAGAAGGGATCACTTTCACCCTTTTCAATGACAGTATTTCAAACACTAAATCCACAGGTTCCGGCGGACTGGGACTGAAATATGTGCGGGCTCGCTTAGAAGAGGCCTATGGCCGAAATTGGCAATTAGACTCGCATTCCGTGGACGGGGGGTGGAGGGTGATCATTACCATTAAAAAACAAGGTATTCGGGCCAACCCCGAGGGAAGACATGCGCATATTAATCGTTGAAGATGAAAAGGTGGCTGCCCGCGGACTGCAACGCATGGTGCAGAACATCTTGGGTAAGGAAATCTCCTGGATCGGGTGGGAGGCTTCCCTGGAAGCTTCTCGGGCGGCCTTGGCTGAAAACCCGGTCGACATCCTATTTCTGGATTTGAACCTCAATGGGGAAGATGGTTTCGAACTTCTCCAAGAGGCCGTGGCGGATTCGTTTCATACCATAGTGGTATCCGCCAATGAAAGCCAGGCCTTGCGCGCATTCGAGTATGGCGTCCTCGACTTCGTACCCAAGCCGGTTTCCGAAGAGCGTTTGGCCAAGGCGATTCATCGGGTCCGGGACGGGAATGAAATCGGGAGACATGCGAAATTTTTACCCATACGTAAACCCAAAGGTATTTTCCTCATTCAATTGGAAGAAGTTTCCTATTTCAAGGGTGACGGAAATTACATCGAGATTCGCCTCAAATCAGGTAACTCGGAATACCACCGCCAAACCCTCGACTCCCTCGTCAAAATCCTTCCCTCCCGTTTCGCACGCATTCACCGTTCTGTAATTGTCGACATGAAAGATGTCAAGCAGGTGATTTCCCATGGTGGTGGTCGTTATGACGCCGAACTGGAGGGGGGTATTACCCTTCCACTCAGTCGCGCCTATCATAAGCAATTCAAGGACGTGATTTTCGACTGACCTCCACGCGCCTGTCCTTATTTCTCGACCCCTTTAGCAGGCCTCAATAGGGCGGCCTTTCATCCGGGCCAGTGCGCCCGGCCCCATGGTATTGCTCTTCGTCACAAGGTTGCGAACCTCCGATTAGGGTCGAGCTAGCTTGCCGGCCCGCAGACCGAGCTCCCTGGCTTGGGTGCGCTAGGAAATCGGAGAAAGGGACTCAATGAATCCAACGCGACTATTGCAAATTGAGCAAATCAAGCCATCTGATCGCCGTAATACCAAGGACGTTCATTTTGAAACCGTTTACAACCGATATTATCGACAAATCTACGGAATTTGTCGGCGCTACAATTCGATAACCGATGATGCCAAGGATATGACCCAGGAAGTTTTCATCCGATACTTTCAGAATTTCAATAAATTCAGGCATGAGGCAAGTCCTTCGACTTGGATGTATCGGGTGGCCATCAATCTCGGCATTCATAAGTGGAGACGGGAGAGAAATCGGCTAAAGCACGATCAGGAATTGCAGGCCATTCCCGCCGATTCTCCCGACCAGGAAACCTTGCTACTGAACCGGATCGCCTTAAAGAATGTTCTGAGCAGTTTTTCGGAACGCACCCGGAAAATTGTTTATATGCATCATGTCGAAAGAATGACGCAAATCGAAATAGGGAAAACGCTAGGCGTCTCCCGGGC
>JAYUVP010000203.1:0-30417 GCA_043753995.1 Fibrobacterota bacterium | reverse complement strand
CTGGCAGGCTTGCCCGATCGCTGCGAAGCCAAAATTTTGACCATAGCAGATTTATGGGTGCCCCCCGCGGATTTGAGCGTAGGTATGGCTGAAGGCTGGTATGCCCAAGCCTATGAAGCCGTACGCGTCCAAAGCAAGTCTGCGCAGCAAGCCGCCAAGGCTTTGGCAGTTAAAGCCCAGGCCTCCCTGAAAGCTCTTTTTCCCACCTGGAAAACCAGCTGCGAAGCCATCGTGGATCACCCCGCCAATGGCATTCTGGCTTTTGCCGAAAAATTCAAGCCCGACTTGATCGTGCTCGGCTCACATGGCCACGGCGCCTTGGGACGCCTCTTGCTAGGTAGTGTTTCCTTGAAAGTAATGCACCATGCTTCTGGCGGCATGCGCATCACGCGCATGAGAAAAGGATCGGCGGTAGCCCCCAAACTCATGGCTGGCGTCGATGGTTCTCAGGATTCACGCGCCGCCATCGATGCCATTGCCTCACGCAAATGGCCCAAGGGCACCAAGGTGCTTTTGGTTACCGCCGTCGACGAACGCATGCGCCTGGCCGGGGCGACCATCACGCGTCTGCCTAAGCCCCGGAAAGACGTAAAGGCCGAAGGTTGGTTGCAGCTCTTGATTGAAAGCGCCGAAGCCGCGCTGGCTAAAACCGGTTTGAGCGTTACCACTTCGGTCATGGAAGGCGATGCCCGCGAAGTGTTGCTGCAAGAGGCCATACGTTGGAAGCCGCATTGCTTATTTCTGGGTAGTCGCGGCCTCAATTCCGTGCAAAGGTTTTTCCTTGGTAGCGTCTCCACCGACTTGGTGGTGCATGCTCCCTGCACGGTCGAAATCATTCGGCCTGAATAAAGCCTTTCTAAAAAAAAGCGCCACCTAAATCGAAGTGGGTGGCCAGGGCCTTAAGGCTCTGGCCAAATATTTTCGGCCAAGTCCGAAATCAAAGCGAATAAGCCAGACATACTCGCCAGGTGAAACTGCTTGATTATTCACGAGGCCATCCCAAAGCAAATGGCCGACATAGCCTCGGTCTTTTTCTCCGTCTTGCCTATTGAAAATGCCGAAGGGCTGTTCAACGGTATCGATGGCCACATGATGGTTATCCTGCACAATCACCGTGGCCTTCCAGCAGGCCGTGGCAATCACTACGAAGTCTGAGGCCTCCCCCGCTTCGGGCACGGGCATATTGGCCCAATCCTCAGGCAATAATTCTTCGCAAGCCTCGCTGCGAAAGGGAAAGGCGTCGATGACCAAGCTCGGGTCCGAGATCATGGGACCATAAAGCTTTTCCTCCGCATAGGGTTCGGGAGGAGCTTGGGTGGAGAATACCTCACAGCCTGAAATCCAAATGAGTCCAATCATTCCCAGGGGAAAGGCAACCAAGAACTTCATGCCCCAGCCTTTCCCGGAGAAGGAGGCCCGAAGGGTCGGCTCATCGCATTGGGTGGCATGGCTTTGAATTCCGAAACAGGCGTGGCGGGTGGGTGGCGTTGAAAATCCCAAGCAGCTTGAACCAGGGCCGCCATTAGGCTTGGGTCCGAAGCGGAATGCCCAGCATCGGGAACAAGAACCCATTCCGAATTCGGCAAGGCTTGATATAAGGCATAAGCGCTTTCGGGTGGGCAAGTCATGTCATAGCGCCCTTGCACAATGCGAACCGGCAAATCCGCGAGAACATGGGCATGCTCAAGTATCCAAGGGTCGGAAGGCAGAAAAAAGCGATTCACGCAATAGTGACATTCCAATCGAGCAATGGAAAGCGCCATGGCCTCGTCCTGAAATTCTCGCACGATTTGGGGATCGGGCATAAGCTTGGCGAGGCCGCCTTCCCAACCGCTCCAAGCCTTGGCGGCCTGCAAACGAATATCGGGATCCGGATCATGGAGCCGGCGGTGATAGGCGGAAATCATGTCACCTCGCTCAGCCTCGGGAATAGGTGCCAAATAGGCCTTCCAGCTCTCGGGATGAAAACGCGAGGCTCCGTCTTGATAAAGCCATTCGACTTCGCGGCGGCGTCCCAAAAAAATGCCCCGTAGAATCAGGCCATCGACTTGAATCCGATGCTTGATGGCATAACAAAGCCCCAGAGTGCTGCCCCAACTGCCGCCGAAAACCGTCCAGTTCACGATACCGAGATGAAGGCGCAGCCTTTCGATGTCCTCCACCAAATCCCAGGTGGTATTGGCTTCGGTCGCGGCATGGGGACGGCTTTGTCCCGCCCCGCGTTGATCGAAAAGCACCACCCTCCAGAAGGATGGGTGAAAAAAACGCCGATGTTTGGGGGAAATGCCCGCCCCGGGACCGCCATGCAAAAAGACCAGGGGCGCGCCTTGGGGATTGCCGCATTCTTCGAAATAAAGCCGATGCCCGCCCGGGACGTCGAGGTAACCGGTATGATACGGATCGCATTCGGGAAAAAGTTCCATGGGGCTTCCGTCTCCGGCGTAAAACTATTATTTCCTCTTAAGTATGCTTGAAGAAGCTTTTATCCAAGCGGATTATGCCATTAATATTACCGACACCGAAGGCAAACTTCTCCGGGTCAATCAAGCCTATTTGCGGCTTTATCATTTTCCCTCCGAAGCGGATGTGGTCGGGAGGAATCAGCGCCTGATTCGATCGCCCCATACGCCCCCCAGAGTCTATCGCGACATGTGGAGCACCATCAAGGATGGACGCACCTGGCGCGGTGAATTGATCAATCGCGCCACCGACGGCACCGAAGTCTATGTTCATCTCACCATTACCCCGGTCCGCCGAAATGGCAGCATTGTGGGCTATATGGGCTTTTCCCTGGACCGGGCCCAGCAGGTGATGATGGAGCGACAATTGCTCCATGCCAATAAGCTCATGGTATTGGGAACACTCGGCGCGGGGATAGCGCATGAAATGAATAATCCCCTGGCCAGCATTCTCCTGGATGCAGAATACCTCAGGGAAATATTCGCCAATCCCGGTGCGCCCGCCGACAATGCCAATGCCCTGGCTGCCGCAGAATCAGTAATACGTGGAGTCGAGCGCATGCGGCGCGTGCTCCAGCATTTGCTGCTTTATTCTAAGCGTGAGTCCACCCTCGATTCGGGCCGCATCGGCGTGCGCGAATTAATTGACGACAGCTTCCTTTTCCTAGAAAGACAATTGACCAATCGGGGTATTGAAATCAAGGTTACGGTCGAAGGCGATCTTTGGACCCAAGGCAATCGCACCCATTTGGAATCGGTGATTCACAATTTGCTGGGCAATTCCAAGGATGCCTTTGAAACGCGTCCGCCAGGGCCGCAGGAGATAGTGATTGAGGCTAAGTGTGAAGTCGACGGCTTTATTGCCATCGAATACGAAGACAATGCGGGCGGTATCCCACCCGAAGTGCAAGAGCGCATTTTCGAGCCTTTTTTCACCACCAAGCCCGAGGGCAAGGGCACGGGTCTCGGCCTAGCCCTGTCGCGTAAAATCATTTCCGATCACGGGGGCAGCATTCACTGCGAATCTATAGGGGATAAAACCCATTTCCGTATTTTGCTGCCCTGCGCAGACAAAGACCTGGCGAATTAGGCGGAAATTGGAGCCACTTACCGGATTTGAACCGATGACCTACTCATTACGAATGAGCCGCTCTACCAACTGAGCTAAAGTGGCGGAAGGGGCGTAAAAATAATCATCTCCGCTCGACTACGCGAAGAAAACCCGCTTTGAAGGACTCAAGGCTTGAAAAGAACCCAGGCATAGTAGCCTTGCGAGACCAGCACGGTGAGGGTGGTATACCAGAGCAGACTGATGCTCCGCAAAAAAGACCCGCGCAGGTGATGTAAAAACATGAGCACGCCGAATATGGGCGCGGCCCGAAGCCATACGCCGACCGTGCCTTGGCTTAATAAAAGCAGGGCGGGAAAAGCCAGCAAAACGGCAAGTGCGCCAGCTCGCCACCGCCCCAAATAAGCCCATTGGGCCACGCCACCCAAATAAAGGCCCAAGGCCAAAAACATTCCCAGCCAGCGCAAGAGAAGCAAGAACATGTTTCTCATTGTAGCCCTCCGAGGGCTCTTAGGCAGGGAACGAGTTGGTATTTTTTGCCTCCCAACTCGGTTTCGCGGCCTTGGTCCGTCAAACCACCTTCATTTGACCCCCCAGAGGCAATATGGCCAGCATCAGCGGCATAGCCGGACTTCGCGCCGCCCCTTCCGCAGCGGAAAACCTTTCCACCCCGCCCTATGACGTGATCAAGGAAGGATCGGCCCTAGAAGCAAAACTGAGCGCCAATACCGACTCCTACTTTCACGTCATACTCGGCCAAGACCCGGCCAAGGCGTTGGCGGCATTGCGGCAAAAAGGCCTGCTCATCGAGGATGCCGAGCCCTGCCTCTATGTTTATGAACAAATATGGCAGGGCGGCAGCCGTCTAGGCATGTTCGCCGCGGTTGACGTTTCCCCCTATGCCGATAGGCAGGTGATACGGCATGAAAAAACCTTTGATGAAAAAGTAAAGGGCCGCATCGAGGCCATGCGCAAAACCGGCTTCACCTTGGAGCCCATTTTCCTGCTCACGCAATCGCCGATTCAAGCCTTGCTGGAAAAGGTGCGCGATAGTGCAACTCCGCTCTATTCCTTAAACAGCGATTTCGGTGGCTTGAATGATTTGCATGGCATTCGCAGCCGGGTCTGGCGCGTTCCGGAAAACTCAGCCGAAGGGGTCAGCCTCAAGCAGGCCATTGCAACTAATCCCCTCTATATCGCCGATGGCCATCACCGTTATCACGCTGCCTTATTAGGCGGCCATGACAAGGCTATGGCTTATATCGTCGAAAAGGCGCGCATCCTCGCTTACAATCGCGTCATCAATGGCACGGTTTCTTTTCAGGCGATTCGCAACCAGCTCAAACTGGAACCGATGACCGCATTCACCACGCCGCCGAAACATGCCTTCGCCCTCTATACCCGTGAAGGCGCCTTTTTGCTGCGCGCGCAGAATGTGCCGCAAGACGTGGTGGGCCGCCTCGACTGCTCCGTACTGGAGCATGAACTTTACCCGGTTCTCGGCGTGAACCACGACATGGTTTTGCAGAAAAAGCATTTCGATTATTATGCCGAACATGAATTACCTGCCATGCAGGCCTTGGTCGACAAGGGCGAATACAATTTGGCTGTGGCCTTGCATCCTGTTTCCGTGGAGGAATTGATGGACGTCGCCAATGCGGGTCTCAGCAATTCCGAAATCGTGATGCCGGAAAAAAGCACTTTCTTCGCCCCTAAAATCCTTTCGGGACTCTTGCTACTGAAACATCAAGTGAAAGCTTGAGCAAAAAATTCGCGGTCATTAGGCCGCGAAACCAGGTCGACTTCTGCGCCTCCCTTTCCGGAAACGGGGGAGGCAATTCTTGCCTTCCTCCCCGTATTTTGACTGCAACCTTTGCCCCGTTGAGAGGCTCAGGCTAGGAAATTGATTCAGTTCGGGCCTGGCATGGGCCTTGCGTTCTCACTGACCAGAGAATCGCACCATGCAACTCAAAGACTTACTCGGCATATCCCTCATCAGCATTTTCATCTTTCCCGTTTTGCTGCTCGGGGTGATGATCATGACCGGGGTCGTGCATTTGGAATTCGGCGACGCCAAAGAAAAAGAGAAACTACGAGAATCCCTGATCGCGGCCGAAGCCACGCAACAGGATGAAAGCGAAGCCAAGCAATTAAAAGCGTATAAGGCTTTGACGGCGAAAGAGGCCGTGCTCACGACCCAAGAAGCCGAAGTGGCGCGCGAAACGGAACGCCTTGAAAATCTGAAACTCGAAATGAGCCGGGAAAAAGAGGAAATTCTCGGACACCGCCGCCGCATCGAAGAACTCGTCCTGCAAAACACCAATCTGCAAGACAAACAAATCCTCGGCTTGGCCGAAGTCTATGGTGCCATGAAACCCGATGATGCCGCGCCCATTCTCCTATCGCTCAAAGATTCCCTGGTGGTGCGCATACTCAAGAAAATCCCCGAAGCTCGCTCCACCTCGAAATTGATGGCGGCCATTGCCGGATTAGATGTTCGTCGCGCCGCGCATATCACGGAAATGATGGGACGCGGTCCAGGGGGATCCATGCAATCTCCGCCCCCCCGCCCGAATAATCCCCCGTCGGAAGGCGCCACGCCGGCGTCCTCCAATCCTGGCGACAGCGAAAAAACCAAAGCCCCGCAAGCAAAGGCCAAGGCATGAGCTCAATGCGTTTAAGCGCTAATACCGAAAAGGCTCAAGCCTCCCTGATCGATTTAGCCTCAGGAAATGGGCGAGACCTCCGCGCAACCCCGCCATACTCCCCGAAGCAAGGCTTCGAAAGCAATTTGCAACAAGCCGTACAAAAGAAAAACCATCCCAAGCACGACTTCAAAGCGGCGGATTTGCCGGTGACACCGGCTAAAGATCATCACGCCCTATCACGTGCACCTGAGTCCAGTCCCGCATCGAACTCCAAGCCCGAAAGCCATTCATTCAAGCTTCCGCGTAAGGAAAATGAATCTACCCCCCGTGCCGACCTTGAGGCTAAGCCGGCTATAGCCAAAGCCAATCGTCCGAAACAAGCGCGCCGCCAAGAACATTCCGTAAAAGAAGACGTAGAAGAAGATGTTTCCCGCCAGGCTCAGGATCTAAACTCAAACCCAAACCCAAAAACAACGACGAAGAATTCTCCCAAAGCCGAGGATACTTCAGACAAAAATCCTGATTCGGACAAAAACCAAACACCTGCCACCGACACAATTCAGTCTAGCGCTTCCGATAATATTCCTACCGAAGAACAAACCCCTCAAGGCAACCAAAACATACCTGAGGATGAATCGGACGAGATAATTACGGTGGAAGAATACTTGGCCCCACCCCTTGTCCTTTCCGATATTCCGGCATCGGAATGGGCGGGTACCCTAGCGGAGGCCTTTCTGGAGGCTCCTTTGAATACCGAACCAGAAATGGAAGTCGCCATAGAAGTTGGAGAAAGCCTTGAACCCTGGGCGAAAAAAAGTGAGGGCATGACGCCATCCCCAGATCAAGGCGAAGCATTGCCTAGAATTTTCGTCGAAGGCAAAACCAAAGAGAATGAAATCGACGTCGAAGGTCTAACTCAGACGGAAGACCCCGAGTCCTCGGTAAACCCTCCCCTGCTCGCTGATGCGAATTTATTAGAAAAACCGGTGAAATCCGGAGGAGAAAAGGTGCCTACGGGGGGAGAAGATTTAATCCAAAACCCTTCGACCGTGGAACAGAAACCGATTTCGGATAAAACCCCTATTCCCATTTCCGAAAAAAGGGACACGTCCCCGACGGCCAAAAGCGAAAGTCCAATTCAAGATCCGCGTCTCCCCATTGAGCCCAAGGTCATGCCTTTATCAAACAAAGTCATGACACAAGTCACGGAAACCCAAGAAAAGGTCGACGTCAATCTTCCCTCAGGCCCGCCACTTCATCCCGAGGCTCTACGACTTTTTCATGCTAAAATCGCAACCCAAGAAAATACCGAAGAGGACGTTTCCGAAGCCACGGCCCTAAATCCGGAAGTGGAGAAGGAGGGCCCAAGTCTATCCTCTTTGTCGCCGTCCCTGGCTTCATCTACGTCCGGTAATGGCCAAGGAAATTCAAGCTCGGATCAACAACCGCCTCAGGGTCAAAACGAGAACCCACTTCAAGCCTTGAATGCATCGCAAGGACGATGGAATCCATCGCAGCAAAATAATGGGGCCACTTCCTTTGTCACCGAGGCCCCGTTGACCGTACCTAAGGACAGCCTCAGCACTACGGCAAGCTTGCACGATTTGCAGAATTTCTTGCGGCGCGAAATCGATAGCAAGGCTGCCACTCTCTGGCGTCAAGGCCAGGATGAAATCCATTTACAGCTTATGCCCGAGCACCTAGGCAAGGTTCATGTTTCGCTGGAAATGCGCGAGGGTTCGGTCAATGCCAAAATTCACGTGCAAAGCGAAGCCGCGAAACAGGCTGTGGACCAAGGGTTACAGCAATTACGAGATAGCCTGGGCCAACACGGTTTCAAAATTGAAAACCTTTCAGTAACCGTAGAAGATCGGCACGCGGGCTTATTCAACCCGGACGGTAAAGACAGCCAGCAATTTTTCCGGCATCGACAGGAAGGCGGAGCGAATGCCGCTTCCCAGGAAGAGGAATTGACCCATCCGCAAGAGACCGCCGCCATTCGCTGGATGGGATATAACACCTTGGAAATCGTAGCCTGAGGAATAGAATATGAGCACCACACCCGGCATAGGCCAAAGTCCATTATCGAATACAGGGGTGACGACCAAGGCTTCGACACCGGTTATGCAGGATATCGCCAATCTATTCAATAAACAAATGGAAAAGCGTGAAGTCTCGGCGAATATAGACACCAAAAATGGCACCCTGGAAAGCACGGTTCAATCTGAGGGTGACAAAAAGATTTTCGATGCCGCTTCCAAAAAACTCGGCAAGCAAGATTTTCTGAATCTCCTGGTGACCCAACTCAAATACCAAGATCCCCTGTCGCCAACCGAAAACACCGAATTCGTGGCGCAGCTCGCTCAGTTCTCCTCCCTGGAAGGGACGCAAAATATCGGTGAGTCGGTGGACAATCTCAATACCAATCTGCAAGGCATGATTGACATGCAAAAGCAGAGCGCCGGCACCATGACCCAAGCCACCGCAGTTTCGCTGATTGGCAAGCAGGCCCGCGTTAAATTGGATACGGTCGATTGGGATCCTGCCAAGAAAAAGCCACTGACATTCCAGGTTCATTCCCCTCTGGGCAAGGACGTTTTGGTTGCCATATCCGACTCCAATGAAAAAGCCATCCACTTCGTCGATGTGAAAGGCGGGGGGGATAAGGAATTGGCGTGGAGCGGAGCAAAAATGGACGGTTCGTCCGCGGGTAAGGGCACCTATAATATTCATGTCGTCACGGCCTCGGATTTAACCACCGATATCGGTTATGCCTATCTCGAAGATAGAGTGACAGCCATCGACTACTCCACGGGTGGGACGCGCTTGACCATAGGCGGTCAAGAAGTCCCCTTCGAAAAAGTGGCCAGCTTACTCGCCGAAGCCACCAGCAAACCTTAAGTATTCAGAAAGTCAAGCAAGGAGCACGCTATGTTACGTTCGCTTTATTCCAGCATATCGGGTTTGAGAAATCATCAAACTCGCATGGACGTGATCGGCAATAATATCGCCAACGTCAACACGGTGGGCTATAAAGGTTCGCGCGTGACCTTTGCCGAATCCATGACCCAGCTGCTCTCGGGAAGCAGTCGACCGCCGGGGGATGGAGGTGGCCGCAATCCCATGCAAGTCGGGCTGGGTATGAATATCGGATCCATAGATACCCGAATGACTCAGGGCAGTTTGGAGTCTACCGGGCAAATCACGGATTTGAGCATAGAGGGTAAGGCCTATTTTGCCGTTTCGGATGGCATGGGCACTTATTATAGCCGCAATGGCGCCTTTCAATTCGATTCTACCGGTAATATGGTGCTTCCTACTAATGGCATGGTCTTGCAAGGTAAGCTAGCGGATTCGCAGGGCATATTCCAGCCGGGAACTCCCATAGACAATATTCGCGTGCCTTTTAATGATCAGTCGCCCGCCAAAGGGACCACGGAAGTGAAGTATGCCCGCAATCTTGATTCGGACTCTTATGCCAAAGGCACCGTCCTCACCACTCAAAAGTACCTGAACAATGCCCAAGGCACCTCTCTTTTGACTGCTTTATCCGACAGTAATGGCGAGGAATTGGGCATGAAAGAAGGTGATTTGCTCACCTTTGCAACCAATGTGGGCGGCACCGATGTGAATCAGACTTTCCAAGTCACAAGCACTAGTACCATGGGTGATTTAGCCAGTTCCTTGCAAGCCTTTTTGCGTAGCCTTGCCGTTGGCGCAGGCATTAACACGGCCGTTGATGTCGTGACACGCACGGACAGTGCCACCTTGCGAGGTGCATTGACGGTTTCCCAAAGCACCGCGGGCATTAACAATTTGCAAATCACTTCGGATCGCCCCATTAGTAGCCCAAAAATCACCAAGGCCTTTGCCTTTCCTTCCACCATTCCGGGAGGCACGGCGCCGATGCAAATCACCACCGACACCATGCGGGCTCCAGCAATAGCCGGTAATACAGCCGCCACTTCAGACCGCCTGGAAGATCTATTCGACGCCAGTGGCCGTAGCCTGGGACTGGAGGATGGTGATCTCCTTTCCGTGACCGGCAATATTGGTGGTGAAACCATTACACCCATAACGCCAGTCACCTATGCCACCGGCGCAAACGCAACAACCCTGCGCGAATTGCTCGACCTCATCAAAGACAGCTTCAAGCTCCCCACCTACGACGGCACTCCTGCAGCCAACCTTTCCGTCGGTATGAATATCGCCGGTTCGGAGGATAATATTCCAGACGGGTCCATCGTCATACGCGGCATGCCGGAGACTTCCTTTGCCCTTTCCAACGTGGTAGTAGGCGCAAGCAATGCCAACAATTCGTCTCCCTCACCTAACAATTTCGCCGCCAATATGACGACGACGTCAATTCGTGCCGCCACGGACAGCGCCGTGGCTGAAACCAGCATCACGATTTTCGACGAACAGGGAGCCGAGCACACAGCAACCATGCGATTCACACCGACGAATCGGCCAAGTGAATGGCTTTGGGATGTCAGCCTAGGTCGCCAAGAATCCATCACTGCGGGTCGAAAGGGAACCCTCACCTTTGGCCAGGATGGCTCGGTCAGCGCCTTCAGCTTTGATGACGGAAGTTCAAATCTCGAATTCGATCCGGGCAATGGTTCGCGCAATGTCCGTGTCAATCTCGATGTCGGTGGTGCCAAGGATTTCACCGGACTCACCCAATTCCGGTCACCCACAACCGCTGCCGCCGTCAGTCAGGACGGCTATACCATGGGACGTTTGCGGAATATTTCCATCGGCGAAGACGGCGTCATTACCGGTGCCTTCACTAACGGAACCTCTAAGGATTTGGCGCAAATCATGGTTGTGGATTTCACCAATCCCGGCGGTTTGCAAAAAGTGAAGGATTCGGTGTATACCACCTCTTCCAATAGCGGCGACCCCATTTATGGCATCCCGGGTAGCCAAAGTTCGAGCAATATCAAACCAGGTGCCCTGGAACTTTCCAACGTGGAATTAGCGCAGGAATTCACGGACATGATCACCACCCAGCGCGGCTATCAGGCCAATGCCCGCGTGATTACGGTCAGCGATTCCCTCCTGGAAGAGTTGGTGAACTTAAAACGTTGAACAAATTAGGCCACAGGGAAACCCTGGCTAGGACCTTCCTGCGGTCACTCGGACGTAAACGCATGACGTCCGGGCGCCCGCCGCCGAGTCGCGAGATTAGGCGGCGGGGAACCGCGTGGAAAATGGAGGCTGCGATTGCATTCACTTCATCGGCAAGGATACAATGAGGCATGATTGAGGTGACGCGGCTATCCGGGACGCCTCTGGTGCTCAATGCGGATCTCATCGAGGCCATCGAATCCTCGCCTGATACCACCATTCTTCTGACTAATGCCAGGCGATACGTGGTCAGGGAAAAGGTCGCCTTGGTGCTGGATAAGGTTGCGTCCTGGAAACACCAATGTTACCTGGGACCGTTAAGCGGAGACGCCGCGGTCCGTCGCCGTGAACTCGAAGACAGGGCGCGGCAGGAGACATAGAGAATGTCCGAAGAAAAAGCCAAAGGCGAAGCACCCGCGAAGGAAGCCGCCGCCGAAGGAAAGGATGTCGCCGCGCCGAAGGCCGGCAAGAAAAAAGTCATTATCGTCGCTGCGATTCTGGTCATAGACCTTTTGATTATGGGCGGGGCCGCCATGTTCATTGTGTCTAAGCTTAAGCCCAAAGACACGACGGTGGAAGATCATAAGGCGAAGGATGAAGAAGACAAAAAGGCCCACGAGGCATTGACCAAAATCGGCCTGACCCTGCCCAAGCCACTTACCTTCACCGTGAATATTTCTGGTTCCACTCCAGAGCAAACCCATTATCTAAAATGCGCCTTGCAATTGGAATGGGAAATAGTGCACCTGGAAGGCGAAAAGCATGAAGCAGGAGGTGGAGGGCATGGTGGAGGCGCCGCAGCCGGACCTACCGACCCTTTCGGCCTGGCCATTGTGGAGCGCATGCCCAAAATATCCGATATCGTCATCAATATCCTAAGCAGCCAACCCTATGCCGAATTGTTGAAGGCGGCGGGAAAGCAAAAACTGAAAGAGTCGATTATCGCCGAGGTGAATGCGATACTTCCCACGGAACATGGTCATTTGAAAAACGTCTTTTTCACCGAATTTATTGTGCAATAACGGGCCTCTATGAGCGACATTCTCACCCAGGAAGAAGTCGATGCCCTGCTGAACGCGGTCTCTACCGGCCAGTTCACGCCCGATACCATCACGCCTGAACCTGAATCCTCGGCAACAGCGCCGGTGGAATCCTCAACTGCGAAACAGACGGAACAAAAGCAAGTCTCTATCTATGACTTTCGCCGGCCCGATCGCGTTTCAAAAGATCAAATGCGGGCCTTGCAGAATTTGCATGACGGCTATGCCCGCTTATTGGCTACCACCATGAGTTCCTATTTGCGTGCCCTGGTGGAAATCGACATTGTCTCCGTGGATCAGCTTACCTATTCCGAATTCATGATGTCGGTGCCCAATCCCAGTTGCCTCTATGTCTTTCAAATGGAACCGCTGGAAGGCGCAGCTATCATCGAGGTGAATCCCAATTTGGTTTTTTTCATTGTCGACCGACTTTTCGGCGGCCAAGGCAAACCTTCCGAGCATAATCGAGAATTGACCGATATCGAAAAAAGCGTGCTTACCAAGATCGTCGATAGGGCACTGGTGAACCTGAAAGAAACCTGGGAGCATGTTGGGATTTTCACACCTCGCATAGACAGCTACGAAACCAATGCGCAATTCGTTCAAATCGCTCCACCCAATGAAACGGTCATTTTGATTTCTTTGGAAGTCCGAATGAAGCATGGTTCCGGCCTGATTTCCTTGTGCTTTCCCTATATCATGCTCGAAACCGTCATCACCAAACTCGGTGGTGAATCTTGGATTGCCGGACAGAGGACGACTACGCAAGAAACAAGGCGCCTTATTGAAAGCGAATTGGCCAGCACCGAATTGACGACGACAGCCATCATAGGCGAAACCAGTCTTTCCGTTCGAGATTTACTGCAATTGCAAATGGGTGACGTCATCGTTTTGGAAAAGCCTGCCGAAGCGGAATTGCTATTAAGGGTTGGCGAAAAAGGGAAATTCCTAGGTAAGGTGGGATTAGTTGGCCGTAACAAGAGTTTTCAAATTACGGCCATCATTGATAGGGAAGTAGGCGAAGATGGGTGACGACGGCATATTAAGTCAGGCCGACATCGACGCCTTGCTCTCCGGAGGCTTGGTGGGATCCAGCCCATCGGCCAGCGGTTTGAACCCCGAAAGCATTCGCACTGCAGTCGAATTAATTGCCGATCATATGGGCATAGTGATCGGCACCTTGGTGAATCGACCCGTGAGCGCCACGGTGGGAGAAATCTGGTCCGGCGAAAATGAGGAGTCGGTCGCGAATTTGAGTGATGGAGCCCTGGCCTTGGTCGCAGGCTTCGAGCACGGCTTTAGCGGCGAATTGGCCTTGGTGGCCGAGAGGGAATTGGTCGCCTTGCTCTCCGAAGCCATGGTAGGCGGCGATTTGAAATCCGCATTTAAGGACGAACATCTCGACGCATTCAAAGAGCTTGGGAATCAAATCCTTGGGGCCGTAAGCACCGCCCTGGGGCAGCATTACGAGGTTTCGCTCGCAGCCACCCAGGCGCGCATTTCTCCATTCGATCCCAGTTCTCCGCCTTTTTCCCTGAATGGCGCGGCCTCCATTGAAGTACGCATCTCCATGGACGACAAAGAGCGTGGCCAAGTGCGCCTATTTTTGTCACAGCCCCTGGTGATGGCTTTTACTGAGCATTCCGAAGACATTGCGCCGTCGACTCCGCCACCGCGACAGCAGCCCTCGCATGACGCGCCGCTCACCGATGTTGAAAATGTTGCGCGTTCGAATAGTTTCGACAAGTCCCTGGCCATGTCTTCCCAGTCGCAGTCGCCCAATGTCGATATGCTGCTGGATATTCCCTTGAATGTCACGATCGAATTGGGGCGGGCTCGATTATCGATACGTAAAATCCTAGAACTAGGTCCAGGATCCATCGTCGAACTGGATCGCCTCGCGGGCGAACCCGTGGATTTGCTTGTGAATGATCGCGTCGTAGCACGAGGCGAGGTCGTCGTGGTGGACGAGTATTTCGGCATACGGGTCCTCTCCCTCATTTCACCCGAAGAGCGGATTAAACAATTGCGATGAAAGCTTTTCCCCTGTTTTCCCTTTTCCTTGCGGTGTCCTTCCCTGCAGGCATGGCCATAGCTGCGGAAGATCTCGTCGCTGAAAAATTTCAAAAAATGCAGCTGGCCATTGCCGCAGAAGAGAGCCTGCCCGACACCGCCATGGCAGCGGCATCCAATGTTCATCCGTTTTGGCTCACCGTGGAAATTGCCGCCGTGCTTTTGATGGTGCTTGCCCTGGCCGTGATATCCATTCGTTTATTGAAAAAGCTGCAAGGTGGCATGCTGCGGGGGTCCGGTCCAGCAGCGGGAGATTTGCTCGAAGTCGTAGAGACCTGCCACCTCGGAACCCATCAACGCATTTTCGCTGTGCGAATGGGTAATCGCATTGGCATCATCGGGGCGAGTAAGGAAAGCATGCAAATGCTCCACCTGCTGGACGAAAGTGCTCAGGAAACCCTAGCCTCCAGACAATCCAATCCCCAAGCCTTTTCGGAAAATCTGAATCGCCTTTTGGACCGCTTTAAAAAACCGAAAAAAGTTTCGGAATTAATGGAAACAAAATGAGCCTCCCCCCTTCGACTTTATCGGCTCAAGTTAAACTGCGCTGCAGTCAATTTCGGGTCAGATCTCGCCATGCTCTGGGAGGGTTGATTTTACTGGGGATGGGATGGCTGAATGCCGATGCCCAAGTGCTTCCAAAATTAAGCGTTGAATTCAATAAGGCCGGTGATCCAGGCGACATTGCCGTCACCCTTCAACTCGTGGCTATGATGACGGTGCTCAGCCTGGCTCCGTCCATTCTGATCATGATGACTTGCTTTACGCGCATTGCCGTGGTGCTTGGCTTTCTGCGCCAAGCCATGGGAACCCAAAACGCCCCGCCCAACCAAATGCTCATGGGCCTCGCGCTATTCCTCACCTTTTTTGTCATGCATCCCACCTTGACACGCATGAATGATGACGGCCTGCAGCCTTATCTAAAAAAGGAGATTAACTATCAAGTCGCCTTGGACCGTGGCATGAAGCCTTTGCGCGAATTCATGATGCGACAAGTCGATGAAAAAGATTTAGCCCTGATGGTACGCCTCTCGCGCATGCCCGCACCGCGCAATGCGGATGACATCGGCTATATCACCTTGATCCCAGCATTTTGCCTCAGTGAATTACGGTCAGCATTCATCATCGGCTTTCTCATTTATTTGCCGTTTCTCATCATCGACATGGTGGTGGCCTCGGTGCTGATGTCCATGGGCATGATGATGCTACCGCCCATGATGATATCCACCCCCTTCAAGCTGATTCTCTTTGTGCTTGTCGACGGTTGGAACCTTGTCATACACCAACTTGTCATGAGTTTTCGATAGCCATGTCCGACGCCATGATCATTGAAATCGGAAGGCAAACGCTTTTAACCATGATCCTGCTTTCAGGCCCGATGCTTTTGCTTTCCCTAGTCGTAGGATTGGGAATCAGCATTTTTCAAGCCGCCACCCACCTTTCCGAATCCACCCTCACCTTTATTCCCAAGCTCGTCGCCATGGGCGCTGCCCTGATGTTCTTTCTCCCCTGGATGCTTCAAATCTTTCGAGGATACTTTCACGATTTACTACAGCACATTCCGCAGTTGCTACGAGGCTAAGGGAAGGTAAAAGTTCAAAGGAAATATCTTAGGATTAAGCTGTGATAGAAAGTTAAAAGTGAATACAAACGCGAACGCAAATACACCGGAAAAGCCAAATCAATGTTTTCACCTTTGGCACCCTATGCTGCTCCCTAGATTCGTCCGGTCTTCACATTTAACTTTTAACTTATTACTTTTTACTTGCTTCCTCTTTTTCCTTTTTACTTGATCCCGTGCAAGCTCTGATTCCCGGCATTCCAACGCTTCAGGATTTCACTGTCACCCAGGTGGAATTGTGGCTGCTTTCCCTGATACGCATCAGCATTTGTGTTTTCATGTTGCCAGTATTAATGACGGAAGACGTCCCGCTCTCTTTGCGGGCCGGCCTGGCCTTTTTTATCAGCCTTTTGATTTTTCCAACCATTCCCCCCCAAAGCATTGGATTACCGGAATCTCCAGCGGATTTGTTTGCCCTGGCCCTTCGCGAAATTTATGTCGGAGCCGTCATGGGCTTTGCCGGAACTTTCGCCTTTTTCGGATTACGGCTCGCCGGTAGTTGGATGGATCAGGAAATCGGCTTTTCCATGGTTCATCTTTTTAATCCTTTGAGCGCCGAGGAGGAAACCGCCATCGGGAATTTCATCCAATTGATTTTCGGAATGTTGCTGATAGCCAGTGGGGGCTATGTCTACTGGTTGCAGGCCATCGGCGAATCTTTTCGCTCCATACCCTTGGCCGGGGCCAATATGGCAAGTGACGGGGTGATTGAAATCTTTTTAAGACTGACCACCTTAGGATTCATTTTCGGAATAAAGGCCAGTGCCCCGGTATTGGTGACTTTGTTTTTAACCACGGTGGCCCTAGCTATCGTGGCACGTATCATGCCTCAAATGAATGTCTGGCTTATCGGTGCGCCGTTGAAAATTGGGTTGGGAGTCTTGGTGCTTTGGACGACATTGCCCGTGCTTTGGAAACTTTTTCAAAGGCACCATGAAATCATTTTGTCCCATGTCATGGCCTTGCAGCGTGTTTTGGGAAGCCCGCTTTAGCCCTTCGGGAGCTTGAACCATGTCCTCGGAAGACGAAGGCAAAACCGAAGCGCCAACCGGGAAAAGACTTTCCGAGGCGCGTTCGCAAGGAAATATCTCGACCAGTTCCGAATTGAATTCCGCCATGGTGATTCTCGCCGCCGCCGGTGCCCTGTGGTTATTCGGCGCACGTACCGGCGAAAAAATGGGCCAGGTCATGAGCAGCAGCTTTGAGTGGATTTCACACTATGAAGATTTTCCAGGCCGTTTTTCCTCCGTGATACGCGATGGCCTTCCCATTTTTTTGTGGATTATGTTGCCTCTCGTGGGAACTATTGCCGGCGTGTCCCTTCTCATTCAGGCCTATCAGACAAGCTTCCTTTTCAGCACCAAACAGTTGAAGCCCAATTTTGCTCGGATTTTTCAATTTTCAGGCTTGAAGAGGATGGTTAATAAAGAGGCCTGGATCGAAATGGGGAAAAGCATAGTCAAGATGGCCATGGTTGGTGTCGTAGGCTATCAAGTGGTTTCACGTCATTATCGCGAATATCTTCAAACCGCCGATCAAGATGTCGAACAAATTCTCAGTCTCGTCGGAAGCATTACCCAGGAGATTCTTTGGAAATGCGGATTGTTTTTAATGCTGGTTGGAGCCTTCGACTATTGGTGGCGACATAAGCAATGGTTCGACAAATTGAAAATGACCAAGCAGGAAGTGAAGGATGAGGCGCGGGCTTCCGAAGGCGATCCGCATATCAAGGGAAAAATCAAGCGCGTGCGTCAGGAAATGCACCGCAATATGATGATGCATGAAATTCCCAAGGCTACCGTCATCATCACCAATCCCACCTTTATAGCCATTGCTCTGCGGTATGAAAACGGAGTCGATGCCGCGCCTATTATGGTGGCTAAGGGCAAACGTCTTATCGCTGAAAGAATTCGAGACATTGCGAAAAGCCATCAAATCCCCATAGTGGAAGACAAACCCCTGGCGCGAAGTCTATTCGAAGTTGCCGAGGTGGGCGATCCTATTCCACCGGAATTCTTTGCCGCCGTAGCGGAAATTTTGGCCTATGTGATAGGCCTGAATGGTCGTGCCGGATCCCGCACCGCGGCTTGACCGAATGCGGTGTTTGCCGCCGATTCGCCGTTTTCGCTTCAACTTTCCTGCGAGCTAATTCTTTTCAACCCGACTTTTTCGCGGCAAACTCTCTCGGCCCCAAGTTTGCGTAGTCAGTTCCGCCCGCACCTCCCCCGCCAAGTTATCGGCAGGATGGTCCGGCAACTTTAGGAACATGCAACTTTTAGCTAGAACGGAAAAACTGGGCCGCATCCTTCTCGCCGAGAAGGACTTGACCATTGCCCTTTTGCTCATCGCCATCATCGCCTTGATGATTGTGCCGCTGCCTCCTTTCCTGTTAGACATCCTACTGACCGTGATGATTGCCGTCGCCCTCATCATCATGATGATTTCGATGTATATCGAAAATGTCCTGGACATGTCCGTGTTTCCGGGCTTGCTGCTCATCATTACCCTGTACCGCCTAGGGCTGAACGTCGCAACCACCCGCCTCGTCCTTTCCACCGGGGAAGCGGGTGCCGTAATTCACTCTTTCGGCTATTTCGTGACCAAGGGCAATATGGTGGTCGGCGCCATCATTTTCATCATCCTGGTCATCATTCAATTCGTGGTCATTACCAAGGGCTCAAGTCGTATCGCCGAAGTGGCAGCGCGCTTTACCTTGGACGCCATGCCCGGCAAGCAAATGGCCGTGGATGCCGATCTCAATGCCGGCATTATCACCGAGCAAGAGGCCAAGCAGCGTCGCAAAGACATCTCTCGTGAAGCCGACTTTTATGGGGCTATGGACGGTGCCAGTAAATTCGTCCGAGGCGATGCCGTGGCCGGCATGATCATCACCGTCGTCAATATTCTGGGTGGCTTCGTCGTCGGCATGACCATGCTCGAATTGAGCTTTGTGGATTCTCTTAAAAAATTCACCATTCTGACCATTGGTGACGGCTTGGTCACCCAAATTCCCTCGCTGATGATATCCACGGCCTCGGGCATTATCGTGGCGCGCGCCGCCAGCAAAAAGAATCTCGGTGAAGAAGTGCTCACCCAACTTTCCCAAAGCACTAAATCGCTTTGGACGGCAACCGGATTCATGGCCGTCATCGCCTTGATCCCAGGCATGCCCACCTTTCCCTTTCTATTGCTCGCGGCGGCCATCGCCGGCATTGCCATTTTAGTGGGCAAGGGGCAAAAGAAAAAAGCCGTCGAGGAAGTCGCCGCCGAGAAAGAAAAAACTGAGCAAGAGGAAACCGTACCCGCGGATAAAATCGAAAGCTATTTGCAAGTCGATCAAATGGAGCTGGAAATCGGTTATGGTCTCATTCCCCTTGTGGATATCAATCAAGGCGGCGATTTACTAGAGCGCATCACCATGCTGCGACGCCAATGTGCCACCGAAATCGGCGTCATCGTGCCCCCTATTCGTATTCGTGACAATATTCAATTGAAACCGAATCAGTATATCGTGAAAATCAAAGGTGTCGAGGTCGGTGGCGGAGACATGATGACGGGATGTTTCCTCGCCATGGATCCTGGCGGCACCAGCCAAAAAATTTCCGGCATCCCCACCGTTGAACCCGCCTTTGGCTTGCCCGCAATTTGGATCACCGCGTCGCAACGCGAAGCGGCCGATATCGCCGGTTATACTGTTGTCGAATTACCCGCGGTGATTGCCACTCATTTGACCGAGATCATTCGCCGCCATGCCGGCGATTTATTGACACGGCAAGACGTGAAGTCCTTAGTAGACAATGTGAAGTTGACCAATTCCGCTGTCGTGGACGAATTGATTCCAGGCGTGCTTGGCGTCGGTGAGGTGCAGCGCGTTTTGATGAACCTACTCTCGGAAAAGGTATCCATTCGAGATTTAGGTTCCTTACTAGAGGCGATGGCCAATGCTGCCCGACTTTCGAAAAGCGAGGCTTTCTTAACCGAGCAATGCCGTATGGCCTTATCGCGTCAATTGTGCAAGACTTTCCGCGATGAAAAGGGCATTATCCACTGCATCAGTCTTGAACCGCGCCTGGAACAAACCTTGGAAGCCTCGGTACAGACCACCGAACGCGGTCCGCGCATCGTGATTCGACCCGAGTTGGTCAGCAAATTGGTGGGGCGCCTGACGCCATTGGTGGAAAAAATGATAGCCCAAGGCCAGCAACCGGTTTTGCTTTGCTCGCCCGGCATCCGCTTTGCCTTGCGAAAACTTTTGGAAGGCAGCTTTCCTCAAGTGAATTTGCTGGCCTACAATGAAATCGTCAATGGAACTCATGTGAAGGCGACAGGAACGGTGGTAATCCATGAAAATGAAAACGTTTGAAGCCGAAACCATGCACGAGGCCCTCGCCAAGGTGAAAGCCGACTTGGGTGAGGACGCGGTTATTCTCAAAAGCCGAAAGGTGAGCCGACGTTCGGGTGTGAAACTCGTCGATCTTTTTGAAGTAACGGCTGCCCTCGAAACCGACTTGGCCATGAACACATCAACCTCTTTGGCACCGATGCCATCGGCCCAGGCGCCCAAACCCGAAATCGGCAAAAGAGCCACCTCCGCCATGCCAGAAGCTCGGCCCGCCGCAGCTGGAAGGGTGCCTAGCTATGATTGGCGCGGCAACCTTCCCCGTGTGGATGAGCAAGGCCGAAGCGTGGGCGAACCCGCCAAGCCCAAGGGAATTGATCCCGTGCCCGCCGCCCTACCTGTGACCGCCAAGGCGGATGGCGAAAAAGCCCAATCGAAATTCCTCGATATGCTACGCAGTGAATTTCGTGACGTCAAAGAAAGCGTTGAAATGCCCACGCGCGAATTGCGCATTCTCACCGATGAAATTCGCCAGGCCCTGGCCGGCACACAGCATCGCGAGCCCTGGATGCAAGGAAATGAAAGCCCGGCCACCGTCCTCAACGATCAGCTTTTGCATTGTGGCTTTGATCGCGCCGATGCCAGACGTCTGCTCATCGCCGCTCTCTCCCAATTGCCCAATGAAGCAACGGTCAAGGAAATACGCCAAACCTTACGTCGCCTGCTGCTGCAAGAAGTGCGCTGCACCGGCGGCGTGCGTTTTGTTCGTGGACGCGCCACCCGGCTTGCCGTGGTCGGTCCTGCCGGAGCGGGTAAAACCACCACCCTGCTCAAGCTTGCCGCAGTCGCAGCCATTCGCACAGGCCGCAAGGTCGGGCTGCTGGCAGGAGATTCGGTTCGCCTGGGGGCCCAAGCCCAATTGGAAGCCTTCGGGCGCACCTCGGGCATGCCGGTGGTGCAGGTTTTCGGACCGGAGGATCTCAATAAAGCTGCGCCTCATTTAGTTGATTGCGATTTGATCTTGCTCGACACCGCGGGTCGTGCTCCCCAGTCGGGCGATACAGATGCCGATCGCCAATTGGCCTTGGTACGCGCCTTTGAACCTGACGAAACCTTATTGATTCTTTCGGCGACGACGCGCGCGCGTGAACTTGAAAATCAATGCCGCCGCTTTCAAGCTTATCGACCTGGCAGCCTCGCTTTGACTCGCTTGGATGAATGCTTGGAATTAGGAGGCATGCACACTTTAACCCGCCGTACCGGTTTACCCCTGGGATACCTTTGCGATGGACCCTCTATCCCTGAGCATATTCAAACCGCCAAACCCCATCATCTTTCGCATTTGCTTTTACCAGAGAATACCCTATCCCCTACGGTAAGCGTGGTGGGTGCCTGATTTGAGCCATATGCTGAAAATCCTCAAGCCCTCGCACCGAGGTTGGCAACAAATGGGGCATAAAACCTCATTGATTCTCGCCCATGCCAGCCCCTATTCTTTGAGAGTTCAAAGGCAAACTTCCCCTTGGACGCTTTCACCATGGTTCACCCGGATCGAGGTCATCAAGTGAATATCGCCCAATTGGTCAAAACCATTACCCGATCCGCCCTGGGAGCCATGGTCTTTTTGGTCTTCCTGCTTTCCATATTGACGGCTCCAGAAATCAGTTGGACCTCCATGCTGAATGCTGGACTCAAATCGGTCTTAGCCGGGCTGCTGGGTCAAATTTTCCTTCTCATCATTTTCGACACCGTGGTTCGTTCCATCGTGTCTTCCGCCGTGGAGGCCCAAGCACGTCGCAAGGAAGGCGGACTTCTTTTTCATTTCCTGAAGCCTGATCCTGATGAAATTCAGGACGGGGATACCCATTCCAAGCAAACACCTCACGCGGCCTGAAATTTTTCGCGTCATGGATGAATGCAAGCCAGGAATAAGTGATAATGCCTGAGGTGTTAAGAACCGCGACAGCCACCATGGCCGACCTCGACTCCCTTTGGACTCAATACCGGGCAACCGGAAATCAAAATTTTAAAGACCGTTTACTGGTCGAGTATAGTGGCTTGGTCAAATTTATCGCCCAACGCGTGGCGATGAATTTGCCTCCCTCGGTTGAACTTGATGACTTGATCAGCGCGGGTATCATGGGCCTTATAAAGGCCGTCGAAGTCTTTGAGCCCGAGCGGGGCCTGAAATTCGAAACCTTTGCCACCCACAAGGTGCGCGGAGCCATACTCGACGAATTGCGCGCCATGGATTGGGTTCCGCGATCCGTGCGCCAAAAAAACCGTTCCCTGCAAAAGGCCTATTCCGAGCTGGAACATCAGTTAGGGCGCATGCCTTATGACGATGAAGTGGCCGCGCATTTGGGCCTTTCCACCGAAGAATTTGAAGATATGCTAGGGGATGTCGCGCCTACCACCATCTTAAGCCTTGAAGAATCCCTGCCGGATCGCGGAGATGAAAACAAATCGCTGAGCCTCATCGACACCATCGAAGATCCCCAGGGTAGTAATCCCCTGAAGGAAATCGGTTATCAGGAGGTGAAGCGAATACTCAAGGATGCCATTGGCCAACTTCCCGAAAAAGAAAAATTGGTTGTCGCTCTTTACCATTATGAAGAGCTGACGCTCAAGGAAATCGGCGAGGTTTTGGGTCTCACCGAGTCGCGCGTTTCCCAAATCCACAGCAAGGCCATGCTCAAATTGCGCGCCAAGCTCATTCAGAAAATCAATGCCTAGGCATTCGGAGACCTTGTCCACCGACTAAGGATTTTACCGATTTATTTGTACCGCCCCTTTTGCCTGCTGTAACATAATGCTATGGCTCTAGCTCCCACGGCCGCGCGCGTCAAGCGCGTCACTGAGTCCCTTCTCACCTTGCCGGCCTTGCCTACCGTGGTCGCCCGCCTCATCGAAGCCGTCGACAATCCCAAGGTGACAGCTGCCATGCTCGGCATCTTGATTGAGCAAGATCAAGTGCTGACGGCACGCATCCTCAAAGTGGCCAACTCCAGCTTCTATTCCTTTCCTCGGCAAATCGGAACCGTGCAATTGGCCCTGGTTGTCATGGGCTTGGACGCGATAAAGGAATTGGCCCTAGGACTTTCCGCCCAGTCGACCTTTCGCGCCGAAAGCGCCCACCCTCGATTTCAAGTCGATCGCTTTTGGCAGCACTCCCTGGCTGTGGCAAGCGCATGCCGCCTTTTGGCCACGCGCTTCGGCAGCACCCCCCCGGGCGAGGCCTTTGTCGCCGGCCTATTGCATGATATAGGCAAGCTCATTCTTAATCAGTATTTGCCCAAGGAATTTGCCCAAATTCAAGAAACCCTGAAATCCCCGGATGCTCTACCTGAAGCCATTGAAATTGAAGTGATCGGTGTCACGCATGGTGAAGTCGGATCTTGGCTGGGGGAGCGCTGGAATTTGCCTTCCGCGCTTTGCTCCGCCATGCGCGACCATGGCGAGCCCTGGCTGCACCGTGGATCCTCTTCCCTGCCCTGGCTGGTGCATATATGTGATTGGATAGCCCATCGTCATCGGCTGGGTGAACCGGGAACCGCAGCGCAAGAATATCTCGACCCCCGGGCCGTCGAATACTTGGTGCAGCAATTCCACTTGACCCCCGAGGATTTGATGGCCTTCGGACCGGCCATCTTGCTGGAATTCGATCGCGCTGGGCAATTCATTCGCGATTAAAATCCAATGAATCCGGACTGGACAAAGACCTCTCCACAAGCGTAAAATGTGCGTCTCGTTCTGGTATTTGATTTTTTTCAGACCGCCGGGCTGAGGTCAAGGGTGTGGCTGTTCTTCTGAGGTAGACTGTATGGACTTGCATTTCCTTTTGCCCGCCTGGCTTTGGATGCCTTCAAGCCATCCTATGGCAGGATTTATCGGAGCCGTTCTTGGCAGCGCTTTGACCGGCGCCATCGGCCTGACCGGGGTTTGGATCATGTCCAAACGTTTGCATCGCATGAGGGTCCTCGAATATGCCCGACGCGACCTTAAAGGTCCCGTGGCCGAATACATCGATTGGCTACATACCTTGGGCGGGGAATTTCCGCTTTGGCGCCAGGACTTATTGCCAGTTTATCGATCGGATAGCGCCCGCGATCAATTTGAGCTCAATCGCATGCGCAAATTATTTGTTGATCCACGTAGTTCAACTTGGTTTGCCCGACTTGAGGAATACGAAGGCCTGTTCGGAAAATTTTCACGCGTCATCCAGGCCATTTGGCATCGGCAAGCCGAAATCGGTGAGCGCTTTCATCGCGTTCTCTCCCGCATCAGCGACCAACCCGCCTTGGCATTAAACGCGGCCGAGCAAATTGAAGTCTTGGCTTTCGAGCAAGCTCAACTCGTCTCGGACTTCATGGAACATTTGCAATTCGAATGCTTGAAAAGCGTGGTGGGCCAGCGTCCAGGCCGAAGCATTGGGCCACGCAAGGTGAAAATCGTACGCACGGTTCTCGGCAATATTCGCCTAGAAGAACCCGCCCTACGTTTGTGATTAAATTCACGTAATACGGAACACTATTTTTCCGTATTGCTCTCCGGCTTCCATGCGCCTGAAGGCGGAAGAGGCTTCCCGCCAGTCCACAACCTGATCGATAGTTGGGCGCAGTCGCCACCGGGTCACGGCCGCCAACATGTCCCCGAAATCCCGCGGAGAACCCATGGTGGTACCCCGCAAATCCAATTGTCGCCAATAAATTTTTCGCAGTGCCAGATCAGGCACATTGCCCTGGGTCGCGCCAAAAAAAACCAGGCGACCTCCCGGTTTCAGCAAATCCACCAGCTTGGCGAAATCCGGTCCCCCGGCAGAATCAACAATCAAATCGAATCCGCCTCCTGCAAGGCCGAACAATTGCCTTTCCCAATCGGGGTGGTGATAAACGGCACCGCCTTTAGCTCCGGCTAAGGTGGCGCGTTCGAGCTTGTCGACATTGCCACTGGTCACCCAAACCTCGGCTTGCATGGATACGGCAAAGGCAAGCATCCATTGCGCCACCCCTCCACCGATGCCGGTAAGCAAAATGCGTTCACCCGCCTTTAGGCCACCGCGACGCTGGAGGGCACGCCATCCCGTAAGTCCCGCCAAGGGCATGGCCGCTGCCTCATGGTCGTCCAAATGTTCCGGGGCGAAATGCACTTGCTCGGTTGCTAAGGTCAAGCATTCGGCGAAGGTCCCTTGGTCTGGCATACCCAGTATTCGCCAATTCTTGCCCGCTGCTTTATCGTCTTCGCCCCAATCCAAGCTGGGATTGACCACGACACGACGACCAATGAGGGAATCGGCCACACCAGCACCAACGGCCTCCACCTTTCCGCAGCCATCCGAACCCAATACCGCGGGATATTGAACATTGGCATACTTGCCCATCCATATCCAAAGATCGCGATGATTGAGGGCCGCGGCATGCATGCGCAGGCGGACTAGGCCAGGACCCAGGACGGTTTTTGGTTTTTCAACCAGAGTCAAGGGCTTATTGGGCTCGGTTAATTCTAATGCGTGATATTTCATACGACATCCAAGATAAAATACGGTCGGGCTACTATTTCACGACAAAAAGGTCTTTTTCATAAAAATAGCTGCCACGAAAAGTCGCGACGCAATTCTTGCCATTTTTCTTGGCGAAATTCTTGGCCCGATTGGAGCGATCTTCTATTTCGCGTTCGGTGAGGAAGCAATCACTTCCTACCCAAATCATGCCAATGGAAACCGTGATTTGCTCGTCTATGCCGCGATACCGAATCATGCGAAGTTTTTGTTGAAATTCCTTCAGAAAGCCTAGGCCCATGGCCAAGCTCATATTGGGCAGCAAAAGCACATATTCATCGCCACCATAGCGGTAGCCATAACCATGCATGTACACATGAGACTCCATCAATTCCATGAAGCGCGGCAAAAGGTCGCGATCGATTTTGGTTTCGCCATAGCGGGTGTTGAAGGCCTTGAAATTGTCCACATCGAGATAGGCCGCGACCAAGCCATTGCTACGCAACTCACACTTTTCACGGAAGACACGCAAGTCTTTCATGAAAAGAGTCGGTGCTTGCAAGATATGGAATTTCTCGTCGTATTCGCGTTTTTCCGGTGGACCTGCTTTTTCTTTTTCCTTTTCCTGCATTTCTTCGACGAATTTGATGGCTAAAAATTCGGTAAGATGAGGAACCCGTAAAGGCGTGGTTTCATCGAACCAAGGCGCTTGCATAAATTCTTGCAGCGGCTCCAACTCCCTTTCGAGATTGGCAATGAGCTCGGGATGAAAGGTCTTGGAAAGGGGTTCTTCGAGCTTGGTCGCCAAGGCTCGCCTTTGCCAAAGCACCAAACGCTTGATGGCAGGCAAATGATCCTCGGGAATCGCATAGCTCTCCCGCGGAGCGCCCTCGTCTTCCCGGCGTTGGAGCCACGCGACCAAGGCATGTAGGCGGGACAGCAAGCCTTCGACTTCACTGGGCATGCGAAAGCCGATTTGTGCATTCAGTTTGGCGACCAATGATTTCTTGACCGAGTCAATAAATCCTTCGGAGTATTTTTCGAGGACATCGCATTGATCATTCCGCAAATCAGGCATGATATGAAATTAACTCCGGGGATTCGCATTGAGAACCACCGAAGTACGTGCTTCGGGTTACTCCAGGCCGCTATAATCCGTCAGACAGGCTAATGCTCACCCTGCCGAGAGGAAAAATCGATGCGCCAGCCCGATACCCAACGCCAGCCATTTTCCAAGCTACCCGACTTGGATTTGGCCTCTCCCTTCGGCCGCATCCGTGGCCGGTCCCTGCTTAAATCCATGCGGGATTATCAGGGGTTTTGGAAGCCCACCGACCTGAATAAAGACAGTCGAAAAAGTGCGCGCAAGCCCATGGATCGCCGAAATAGCGCTGCGTCTCAGGCGGATAATTCGGACGCTTGACTCGAAGCACGATAGGCCTCGGTCATTTCCTTCGCCTTTAAGGCGCCTCGCTCCGCAGCTTCCAGTGCATAGGTAATAGCTTCGGCGCCGGCGCCGGGCTTAGCCACGGCCTCTCCCAGCGCGCGCCGAAAAGCCTTGCCTCCCGGTTTTCCCAGAAGCATGCCATGCAAATGCCGGCTCAATATGGTGAGCGGATCGCCAAGTTTCAATCGTTCTGCCGCATACTCGCGATATTGCTCAATCACGTCCTGGGCCTTGGGTGCAGGGGACTGTTTGCCATGATAGAGTCTATCCACCTGGGCCAGCATCATGGGATTGCGATAGGCTTCACGTCCTATCATCACCGCCGGAAAAGTCTGCAAATGCAAAGACGCCTCCTCCAAGGTATTGATGCCCCCGTTAAGCACGAAGCGCAAGAGCGGAAAATCCTCGGTGAGACGTGCGACAATGTCGTACCGGAGGGGAGGAATTTCGCGATTCTCCCTGGGCGACAGCCCCTGAAGCCAGGCCTTGCGGGCATGCATGATGAAGGTGTCGCAACCCGCTTCGGAAACGATGCGGATGAAATGGGTCAACTCCTCATAGCTGTCTTTATCGTCGATACCGATGCGAGTTTTCACCGTGATGGGCATGGAACAAGCCTTTTTCATGGCAGCCACACAAGCCGCCACCAATTCGGGCTCGGCCATGAGGCAGGCCCCAAAGCGTCCGCTTTGCACGCGATCACTGGGGCAACCGCAATTCAAATTCACCTCGTCATAGCCCCATTGTTCGGCAAGGGCGGCGCAATGGGCAAGGTCATTAGGCTCGCTGCCTCCAAGTTGTAGCGCCAAAGGATGTTCGCCATGATGGTATCCGATAATGCGTTCCAATCGACCGCGCATCATGGCCTGGGTCGTAATCATTTCCGTATAAAGCCGGATATGTTTGGAAATGAGACGCAGCAAAAACCGGAAATGCCGGTCGGTGCAGTCCATCATGGGTGCGAGGAAAATGCGTTGATTCACAGTGGGGAAAAGTAAACCTTAAGCGTCCAGAGCGCCGGCCGCCCCATGATTTGGGGTTGAGGACTTTGGGTCGAGCTTTACTTCTTTTTGCCGACCCTGCTCGCCGAGGCCACGGGCAGAGCCAAGGTTCCAGCCACCAAAATGGAGGCCACGAGTCCGAAGCAGGCCACATAACCCACGAGATTAAAGCCAAGTAATTGGCCATCGGCGGTTTTAGTCAATAGCATGCCAGCGATATAGCTTGAAACCCCGGAAGCCAATTGTTGCAAGGCCGTATTCAGGGACATGAATCCTCCGCGCAATCGAGGCTCGACCACGCCCGAAACCAAGGCCATGCCAGGGGCCGCGCGACCCGAGACCAAGGCCATGAAAAGCATGCATACAGGCAAGGCGACCACTAGGCCCCAGGATCCGAGGTGGGTCACCATAAGCACCGGTATTACGGCCGCTACGGTGATTCCGGCATAGACCCGAAACAATCCTTTGCGATCACCGAGCTTCCCAAAAAAAGGCATGGTGAAAAAAGTGACGAGCCCTCCGAAGAGATAAATCATGAATAGGTGTTCATTGTCGACGCCTCCATTGGACACCAAGGTCGGACTCAAATACGGGATGACCAAAAAGGTGCTGCCCATCATGAGCCAGGTAAAGGCGAAGGCGCGCCAGTGAATGGGTACCGAAAGAATGGCCGCGAAATTCGCAATGGCGCCTTGGCCAGGTTGCGCAGGGCGCGCCGGAAAAGAAGGCAAGCGGAAAATGGCAATGATGCCCATGATCACGGACAGCAGGGTCAGCATGAAAAAAGGCGCCTTCCAGCCCAATTGAATGGAGAGAAAAAGTCCTAAGGGGACGCCAGCAATAGAGGCTACGGAAAAGGAAGTCATGACGGTTCCCATGGCACCGCCGCGGCGAGAAATCGGTATGGCCTCAGGTATAAGCGAAAAAATCAGGGAGGAAACGACCCCGCCGAAGGCGCCAGTCAAGACCCGGGCGAAAAGCAATAAATGCTCGCTGGGTGCCAGCCCGCAAAGCAAGGTGCCAAGGGCAAATCCGAAATAGGCGACAATCAGCGCGTGTTTGCGATCGAATCGATCAATAACCAAGGCAGCAAGAATGCTGGCGATGCCGGCGCTGATAGTATAAGCGGAAACCAAGGCGCCGAAAGTTTGCGGGCTGATATTGAATTTCGCCATCAAGGTTGGGCCGAGTGGCATAAGAATCATGAAGTCCACGATATGGGTGAACTGCATGGCGGCCAAGAATATCAAAAAGGCTCGCTCGAGTTTTATATCCGAAAAAAAGCCCTTTTCGGGCGCAGCGGTACTCATGAGACTCCGAGAGGCGACGATTATCGCCGCATCTCGGGGATATAGCTAAGACCAGGCTTTATCAGGGCCAGGGACCCCGATTCTGCCTGAGAATTTCACTTCTTCTTGACTTCTTTTGCTGCGGGTTTAGCCGGGGCGGCGGGAGCGGCCAACGGACGGGTGCCCTCAAAATTCAAGTCGATGTCGACGTTATCGCTCACCATCATGGCGCCCGTGGCTTCGACGAGTTTATTGAACTTCAAATTGAAATCCTGGCGATTGATTTTGCCCGAGGCATGAAAGGCAGCGCGCTCATTGCCCCAATCGTCCTTACCAAGACCATTGCCTTTGATTTTCAAGGTGATTTCCTTGGTCACGTCGCGCATAGTCAAGTCACCGATGAGATCGCAAGTGGTGTCGGTCATGTTCACGTTCTTGACCGATTTACTGACGAATTTGATTTCAGGGAACTTATCGGCTCCGAAGAAATCGTCACCTTTCAAATGACCGTCACGCTTGGCATTGTTGGTATTGATGCTGGCCACCGGAATATTCGCTGAACCCTTGGTATTGCCAATATTTTTGGCGTCGAGGTCAAAGCTTCCGCTGATTTGATCGAAGCGGCCGGACACGGTGGAAAGCCCCATATGCTTTATGCGAAACATGACTTCGCTGTGCACAGGGTCGATTTGATATTCAACCGCGGCGGCATTCCCGGCGAGTAGGCCGAAAACGGCGAGGCTTAGGGTGGACAAGCGAGGACTCAGGTGCAAAGAAATCATAGGGACTCCTTCCTTGGGG
>JAYUVP010000202.1:0-6178 GCA_043753995.1 Fibrobacterota bacterium | reverse complement strand
CCGCCCCTCACCACCGGCGAGAAATGGCAGTCGGCTGCCATAAGGAACTTCCAATTGGAAAGCCTGAACCTGGCCCGGCAGTCCCTTTGCGACGATCCCAAGGAGCATCGGGACATCTCCACGATCACCGTGGCCATCAAGTTCAGCGACCTGGAAGAGATCAGGCAGCGCATCCGCGAACTGCGCCAGTCCATCATGCATATGATGTCGGATAGCGATGATCCCGATTGCGTCTACCAAATCAATTTCCAGGCTTTTCCCCTGACCTTGGTCGGGGAGGAAACGGCCCTGGAGCAGGCCCCGGAGCAAGGAACCGACGCGGAACCGCCCGGCGACGAGCATTCTGGCGAGGATAAGGCATGAGCCCCAGACGCATGCCCCGGCCTGTCCGGTCGATCCTTTCCGTCCTCGTCACGGTGTGGGCTCTATCTGCGCTATCCGCCCTCCTTTCGGGCTGCCTAGGCGGCGGAAATTCCGGTTCCGAAACCACCAACGGTCTTGCCGGCCTGGTGCGCGACGGCCAAAATCGGCCCGTGACCGGGGCTCGGGTGGTCCTCCTCGAGGAGGATCACAATGGCGCCAGGCCCGAGGGATCCAAGCGCCCACCGGAAACCCGGACCGATGGCCACGGCGCCTATCGGTTCCAGGATCTGCGGCCCGGCACCTACAACCTCGAATTCACCGACACTATCTCGGGCTACCGTTGCCGGGTCCCGGGAGTCCGAATCGAAATGGAGGCCAAGGCCACCGTGGGCGGAGTGGTGGTTCCTACCGGCTCAATCGAGATTCCCGTGCCGGATTTCCTGGGCAATGGCAGGAGCGGCTACCTCTACATCCCCGGAGCCTCGGATTTCGCGAGGGTCGATTCGGCCGCCAGGACCCGGGGCACGGTAATCCTGGAGTCGGTCGCTCCCGGCGACTATCCCAGTCTCAACCTGGTGGTGGATGGGAATACAAAAGACGCTCTGGTCCTGGCGGAAAACCTGGAGGTGGCTTCGGGCGCAAGCACCAGGCCCTCTCCCTTCCAAACCTGGACCTATGCCCGGAAAATCGCGGTGGGACCAGTATCATCGGGCATCAGCATTTCCGGATGGGTCACCGATTTCCCCCTGCTGGTGCGGCTTACTTCCGCTAACTTCGACTTCAGCCAGGCCGCTCCGGACGGCAGGGACCTGCGCTTCACGGGTCCCGGGGGCGAAGTCCTGGATTTCGAAATCGAGCGGTGGAGAGGGACTGAGAGCCTGGCCGAGATCTGGGTGCGCCTCGATTCCCTGCGCTGGGACGCCCCCGGCCAGGAGATAACCATGCATTGGGGCCGGCCGGATGCGGTTCCCGTATCCTCGGGAGCCAAGGTTTTCCCAGCACGCGCCTATGCGACCGTCCTCCATCTCTCCGAACCGGATGCCAATCAACCCAACACATACCGCGATGCCACCGATAACGGAAACCACGCCACTGCGGACGGCGCCAATGGGACGGACAGGGCGGAAGGCGTCGCCGGATACGCCAAATCGTTTGCCGGAGAGCTGGGGAGCCTCTCCGCCGCCGTCCCCCGGGGGCTGTCCGGGGACGCCAGCTTCACCATCACCCTTTGGATGAAGGCCGGGCTCGAGAACGGCCGCTCCAATATCCTCGATTACGGGTCGCGGAGGAAGTACGGAGGGGTGCACATGCTTCTGCGTGCGGATTCCATCGCCCAATTCGGGGCCTTCGATGGCGTAGGGACCGGTGAGCCCGCTCCCTGGCAGAATGTCTTCGAGGCGGGGGATTATCTTGGGAAGTGGACTCACGTGGCCCTGGTGTACGACTCTCCGGCCAAGAACATGTCGACCTGGATGAATGGGATCAAGGTTTCGGAGAGCGTGCCGCAGGAACCGCTCCAGGTGGACTCGACCGTGGGGCTGCGCATCGGCAAGGCGCTCGTGGGTTCGGCCCAGGAGAGGCCCTACTCCGGCCTGCTGGACGAGATGCGCTTTCATGCTTCGGTTCTCCCGGCCGCCAGGCTCCGGCTCGAATACGAAACCCAGAAGCCCTGAGAGAATGGACGGCTGCGGGGCGCAGCCGTACAGAATCCAGCAGGCCAGGTTTTAGCGTGAAGGCCTGCGCTTCAAGACAACCTGGGTGGTGGACGCGGACCTTGGTGGCTTCTTTGATAACCTCGACCAAGACTGGCTCCTGCGCATGGTAGGGGAGAGAGTCGATGATTCAGCTTACATAAATCTGATTCGAAAATGTCGTGAGAATACGAACCCACCCGAAGCTAGGTGGGTATTACAACTATCACGGAGCGGTGGGAAATATGCTGAGCCTGCAAAGGTTCCATGAGCACGTGGTTTGGATACTTTATAAACGACTGAACCGTCGCAGTCAGAAACGCAGTTTCAATTGAAAAATATTGAAAACAGAAATCGATTCGTTGAATTGACTCAAGAGATGGTATGCTGGCTAAAGAAGCAGCCTGGTTTCTTGGATTGCGTCTTATATGAAAATGTTATAAATATGTCAGATACTCTAATATACGCCTCGGATATAGATGCGAATAAAATTAATGATGACTCTCGCCAAACAGAAACATGCGCAGAACAACGGGATTAACTTGATTGCGCGCGGCCGTCACGCCAGTTGCCTACCGGCGGGGCTCAGGCGATGTTTTCAAGTTATCCCGGCGATACGGACGATGGATCAAAAAAAATTAGGTTGCTTGGCTATGATAAATGAACACCCAGAATTCAAAGTAAGAATAGCATCTTCCAAGGATGTCCCTGAAATTGTGGAGTTAATAAAGTCATCGTCTCGACTCTTGGCTAAGGACTATTATTCTAACCAGCAAATTGAGGCCGCCCTAAAATCGCCATGGGGCGTGGACACTCAATTAATTGTGGACGGCACATACTTCTTAGCCGAATCCAAATCAAGGATAATTGGCTGTGGTGGTTGGAGTCGAAGGGTATAGGGTGCGGTCTTTGAAGAAAAAAATAAAACTTTCATCTTCGATGACTTTGGCTTAGTTTGAAAATGGAGATATCAATTTCCTTAGTGATTTCTTAAAAGGCGAAAAGAGGTCAACGAGAGAGGAGGCTATTAAAGCATGGAAAAAATTTCAAACAGGAGGGAATTAGTTAAAACTGAAAGACTTACGGATTGTGGCTTTCCATACTTCCTATTATTGTAAGGGATAAGCCTACGGCCATTGATTTGGAAGCGTTTTTTGGGTCTAAGAAAAAGTAGGAATCAGGTTTCTGGATATTTTGGCAATGGAGGCTTACCAAAAAGTGAAACGACATTGAGCGTGATGCGCAACCCTTCCTTCGAGCGGACATGCTATTGGCACGCCGCTCAAATATAGGCCCCCGATCCTTCCAGTCGGGGGCCAAAGGTAAGGATGTATTTTTTTTGAAAGAAAAAGCAAAGAGGAATCAAGAGTCCAAATGGCTAGTCTTCAAGTTTATCAGTCTTCACGTCTTCTGTTAAGACAATGGAAAGATTCGGACCGTGATTCATTTTTTGAAATGTCCTCAGACCCTAGGGTTATGGAACATTTCCCATGTCCTCTTTCCCGATCGGAAAGCGACGCCGTTGCTGATAAGATTAGCCGCTTGATCAATGAAAGGGGATGGGGCTTTTGGGCTGTAGAGGAAAAGTCCAGCGCAAGGTTCCTTGGATTCACTGGACTCCACATTCCTATTCCTGAGCTTCCCTTTTCCCCGTGTGTTGAAATCGGTTGGCGTCTAATGTTTTCAGCTTGGGGTAAGGGATTTGCCTCTGAAGCTGCCACAAAAGCCCTGGAGGTTGCTTTTGAAAATATCAAATTGGAAGAAGTGGTCGCTTTTGCGACCGTTGGAAACTTTCGATCTCATAAAGTCATGGAACGGCTTGGGATGAAGAAAGACTATGAGTTTGAACACCCAGATTTGGACTCAGAGAGCCCACATAGGAAGCATATTCTGTATCGATTATCAAAAGGTAAGTGGAAAAATCAAGTGAATTCCAAGTAAGTGAACCAAGCCGCGCTTACTTCTATACAGCAGACCAAGGAGGAAAGAAAGCTTTTCGAAGTCAGCCTATTCCATGAAGAAAGGCCGTTTAACAACTTGCTGTCCAGTCAGCCGTTGGCATTCAACTTCTTTGGGTCATTGAAACAGGCTGCGGACCATCAAATTATATCCGACGCCGGTGTCGAAATAATGGGTGGCTTGACGACTAAGGGGTGATGGAGCCGATACGGCCCTAGCATTCGAGAGGAAAATCATGAGCAAGGTATTCGTCAATATTGGGCTTAGTCTGGATGGCTACATGGCACCGGAAGGAATGACCATGGAGAATCCTGGGTACAAGAACTGGGGCGCTAAGTGGGGTGCGCTGATGACCTGGATCCTCAAGCAACAGTACTTTCGCGACAACCTTAAGCTTGGACCAGGGGGAGAGACCGGCCCGGTCAATGACCTGGTTCGCAGCACCACCGAGCGAATCGGTGCCAACATTATGGGCAAGCGAATGTTCGACCAAGGTGAGCGCGCTTGGCCCGAGGAGGCTCCGTTCCACACACCGGTATACGTTCTTACTAATCAGAAACGCGAACCCTGGGTGCGCCCCGGTGGGACAACCTTTTACTTCATCAATGAGGGGCCGGAGCGCGCCATGGAGCTGGCTCGGGAATCCGCAGGCAGTCGGGATATCCGTATCGCGGGTGGAGCGGATGTGATTCAGCAATACCTGAACCTGGGTGTCGTGGACGAGCTGGAAATCGCCTTGGCGCCCGTACTGTTCGGCCGAGGGAGGCGTCTCTTCGAGAACTTGGGTGAACCCGGGCCGCAGTTTCGCATTGACCGTGTTATTGATAGTCCAACGGCTACACACTTGCGCTATGTGCGTCAGTGAATAGACTTATTCGAGGATTGTTGTCCATGCAAGAAGAATTGCTCACCGGTGGAAACGTGACCAAGGTCGTCAGGATCGGTGATACCGTCCGACGAACCTCTAGTCCGTGGACGCCTACGGTTCACCAATTACTTGCGCATGTTCGTGCTAAAGGTCTCCTCTGGGTACCGGAACCCCTTGGTATGGATAAAAGGGGTCGTGAGATTCTTTCCTTCATTCCTGGCGATGTCCCGCATGATATGCCCGAATGGATTTGGAATGAACAGGTACTGACTGATATTGCTCGCGCCTTGCGCGAATGGCACGATGCGACGGTTGACTTCTCTGCACCGAATGCAATTTGGGGACTTCCCCAAACCGGTCCACGAGAAGTCATCTGCCACAACGATTTCGCTCCATACAACTGCATTTTCAGCAAAGAGCGTTTCGTCGGCGCTATCGACTTCGATGCGTGCGCACCCGGTACTCGACTTTGGGACCTTGCATACGCCGCTTACAGATTCGTGCCTTTGTTGCCAGGGCCCGACACCAAAGACGTGATTCCAGGAGATAAATCTCCGTTCCAGGCGTCAGTTATGGCGGACCGCTTGGAATTGTTCTTAGCGACCTATGGTGCAGTGGGAGGGAAGGTGCAATACAGTTGTTCCGATTTGATACGCACTGCGATTGACCGACTAAATGCAATCGCGGCATGGACTGAGGAACGTGTACGAAGTCATGGGGTCGCTGCGCTTTCGGAACATGCTGCCATGTACCGCAACCATGCACGATGGCTAAATTCCAAAATTAGTGCGTTATAACCAATGACAAATTCTGCAACCATAAGCGACAAATTTTCTGCGCTAAAAGATTTAGGTGTAGGTGAGTTCGCGCATCTAAACGGCAACCTTGAATCCCATTTATTGGGCACGTATGCCTTACTCACGGAATGGGAAAATCCCGAATATTTATGTGTTGCAGGCCTTTACCATGCAGTTTACGGCACCCAGCCCTTGAAAAGGCTGGGTATCGCCCATAAGGAATATTCTCCATCTGACCGACCTATAATTAGGGAGATCATCGGGGAGGAATCCGAACAGCTTGTTTATCTCTATGGAGCTTGTGATCGAGAATATTTTTATCCACAAATAGGATCGCCCTTGGCTATCTATCGCGACCGATTTACTGGAAAAGAATGGGAATTGCCTTCTAATACATTAAATGAGATTCTTGAAATCACCATAGCCAATGAATTGGAAATTTGTATTTCTGGGCCATTGTTCAAGAAAAATAATAGAAGCAACTTTGTCGAATTGTTTAA
>JAYUVP010000201.1:0-16448 GCA_043753995.1 Fibrobacterota bacterium | reverse complement strand
CCTACGATTCAAGGGAACCATCAACTCATAGCCCGCCTCTATGATTTTCAAAGTTATGAACGGAGCGCAGATACTTCGAATGTCATGGTATCGAGTGGTCCATCGGTTCGCCTGACCGCTCCATCCCACTTCACGGCCTATACGACGGGGGCGACCATCCCTATGTCGGCGACGGTGGGTGCCGCAAGCGGCTCCGTTTCGGAGGTTCGCTTTTATCGCGACTCGATTCTCCTTGGCACGGATGCCACCCTTCCCTATGCCTTTTCCTGGACCAATGCTCCTGCGGGTCGCTACCGCATCCAGGCTCGGGCCATCGACAATTTGGGGGGCATTGGATATTCCCAAGCGGTGACGGTATTCGTCAATGATTCTGGTGTCGTCTTGCCTGGGGGGCGTTTGATTGTGACCGGCCATGACGCCGATGATCACCAGAATTTCGAATTTATAGGCAAGGGCTTGGATTTTCTGTTTTTCGGTCGCATTCCGACTCCAGGTGAACGGCCCATTCGTAAAGGGGGCCGCATCGCTTTTCTTGGGACCAGTTCTTTCGTCTGGCCCAGCATTGGAGACTATCCCGCTCCGATCATAATCAATCCGCTTCTACCCAAATGGGATAGCCTCCTTTTTAATGACGGCCATTATGACGCCGTCATCGTGGGCACGGGATTGGACTATTTGAGTCGACAAGGATCGGACTCCCTGAGTGCCAAGCGATTGCGTTTCGATCAATATTTTAATCGTGGCGGCACCCTTTTCGCCATGTCTGAATCGGGCCTCGGACAAACCTATTATAATTTTTTACCCGCCTTCGGCACCGCTAGGCAACAGTCGATCGGCTCGGTTTCCGGGCAATTCACCGTCACCACGGCAGGCATGAATATTGGTCTGACCTCAGCCAATGTGAATACGGATCTTACGCATACCGAATTCGTTGATGTGGACAGCTTATTCCAAATCTTTGAATTCTATAACAAAGATACCCTGCCGATTACCATCGGGGCTAGCGCCATCATAGAAGAGGGCGGCTTCATTCCCATCGATTCGGTGGTGGCTGCGCCAACGGCGACCGCGCGAGATACTCTCTTTGACGACACCCTGTGCATTCGCTTTTCCTCGTCCACCCTGGGTGCTGTTTTGCATCTCACCACCGATGGCGGCAATCCTGATACTGCGTCCCGGACCATAGCCAATGGGGCCATGGCTTGCATCGATCGCTCGACCACTTTCCGCGTCATCGCAAAAAAAATCGGATGGCTGACCAGCCGAGAAGTTTCTTTTTCTTATCGCAGGCAAAGTCAAGTCATCACTCCATTGCCCGACATCACCGAGCCTTATTTCAAGGACAGCGTATGCATCGCCTTTACCAGCGCTACGCCAGGAGCTGATATCCGCTATACGGTCAACGGAAATAATCCTGATTCAACTTCACCAAGCAAGCCCAATGGCGCGGCGATCTGCCTTACCCAATCCAGCACTATTAAAGTTATGGGCGTGAAATCAGGTATGATGCCAAGCAATGTGGGCTCCTACCGTTATGACAAAATGGAACGTGTGGCCAAGCCATTCTTGAATGTTAAGGACACGGTATACTTTTCCGATTCTCTTTGCGTGACTTTTGGTGACTCCACTCCCGGTGCCCACATTCTGTATACCCTGAACGGAGGGCTGCCGGATACGTCCGAATTGCATGCCCATGACGGGGACCGACGATGTTTCGATCGGACGACTCAGTTAAGGCTTATCGGCACCAAGTTGAATTGGATTTCAAGCGAAAGGGTCACTTATAGCTTGATTCAGCGGTACGATGTTGCGCCGCCCATACCTAATCGCGTGGACTCCCTCTATTTCGTCGACACGCTTTGCGTCCGCTTTTCCAGCGCCACGGATTCTTCCACAATTCGCTATACCACGAATGGTCGTCCACCCGATACCGCAAGTCCGCACATACCCAATCATCAAGGCGTTTGCGTGGATCGTACCGCGGAGATACAAGCCCAAGCCACCCGGGAGAATTGGAATCCCAGCACCGTCACGCGCTTAAACTTTTTCAAAATGGATACGGTTGTGCGAGTGCAGGCCGATCCGGGCGACTCCACCTATTTCACAAAGTCACTTTGCATTGTTTTATCCTCGGTCACAACAGGAGTTCAAATCGAGGGTACCTTGACCTCGGTGAATGGCAATAAGCGGAGCTTCACCAAAGCCAGTGGTGACACCGTTTGCGTTGACGATTCCGTGAGCTTACAAGTGCAAGGGATGAAGAACCATTGGGTGTCGAGCCCAAAATCGACTTACCGTTACTACCCGCGCCAAAAAGCCTCCCCACCCATCGTCGATCAAAAGGATTCGCTTTATTTCGCCGACTCGCTTTGCTTTCGATTGACCTCCCCGACCGAAGGAGTTCGAATCCAATACTCGCTCGATGGATCCTCCCTCGATACGGGGTCCAAGTTCATCCCGAATGGCGGTCAAATTTGCACGGATACCACTCTAAACCTGCATGCCATTGCCACGGGTCCAGAATGGTTGCCCAGTGATACCCTGCAGCACCACGTCTTTCGCATGTCCGACCTAGTCCCACCCGAATCCCGCCCGGGCGACTCCACCTACTTTCGGGATTCCGCATGCATTCGTTGGACCCATGCCATACCCGATGTCGATATTCGCTTGGCCGTGGGTTCCCAAAAACTCGATTCGTCGGCGCGTAAGCTGCGCAGCGGCGACAGCGTATGCTTGGACCAATCCACGGTCTTCCATGCCAAGGCTGAAAAAACTCATTGGAATTCCAGTCCGGAAATCGATAGGCATTATTTCCGCATGGTGGAATTGGATGCTCCCGAATTCGATCGACGTGACACCGTATTTTATCCCTCGTTATGCCTTGAATTACGCCACTCGAATCCATCGGTGGAATTGCATTATACCGTGGACGGCGGAAATCCGGATACTTCGCTTCAGATCAAATATGCGGGAGACACGGTATGCGTAAATCAAACCACCGACATCCGAGTGGTCGCTAAGCAAAAAAACGCCATCGACAGTAAGCCCGCGATCCTCCATCTTGAAAAGATGAAGAAGGTGGCGGAGATTCACTCTGATCGCGGCGATTCCCTAGTCTTTGCGGGCAAGCTTTGTTTCTCCCTCAAATCCGAAACCGATGGCAGCCGCATCGCCTATACCCTTGACGGCAGCAATCCCTCGGCTTCCGGCTCGACCCTGGCCAGTGGTGATTCGGTATGTGTGACCTCTTCGGTTGAAGTCAAAGCTGTCGGTTTGAAACCGCAATGGCGCGATAGCGACACGTCTCGCTTCGTTTATGTGGTGGACAATGATGGACCCGATATCTTGAAAGCCGAGAAGCGCCCTTTCCAAATCGGCAATTTTTCGATCACGGGAAATTGCCGAGGTATCGGGCAAGATTCCCTGGTGCTCACCCTCTCCGAAAAAATCAAGGCGCTTTCCAAACCGCCGCGTTGGGAAAAACTGGGCGTCTTCTCACCGCGTTGTGATCGTAAGTCAACCTATCCAATCCCTGTCATGACAACGCCCATTCTTTCGGAAGACAGCTTGAAAATCACCTTTCTCTTCGACAATAATATCAGCGCCGAATTGCCTCAGAGCGGCCACTGCGTGTATTTCGACACCAAGGCCAAAGAATTCACCGATGCCGTGGGCAATGGGCCCGATAGCGCTGGCGCTAAGGTGGAGGAAAACTCGAAAATCGTCCGCATTAGTCGGTTGCGGGCTTATCCGCCTGTGGTGGGGCTGGACGAAACTCCGGCGTCACGGGGATGCATGGACGAAAATTCCGAATCCAATACCTGGATTCCCCCTTTCGGATTTGATCCCGCCTTGGGTACCGTCAATTCGAATGAAGCACAATCCTGCGGGGATAGTCGTTCGGAGGGCGATATAGGGACGTCCAAGATTCCCGCCTGCCTTTCCGTGCTCGAAGTGGTTTCCAATGGTGGATATGTGGCCGACATTCGAATCTTTGATCAATTCGGCACCTTTGTGAATTCTTCACGGCAAACCTTTGGGCATTGTGGGGAATTAGGAAACCTAAACCGCAGTGAAAAAGGGAAAAACCGGAGTTATTTGGTTTGGAATTCCCGCGACAAGTCAGGCGCCAGGGTAGGGACGGGAGCGTATTTGTGGCACATTGAATTCAAATCCGATTCTTCCAAGCCCGGTCAAACGCGCACCGTGGTCTTGCGGACGGGTTTTATCCGGACCGAGCAATGCATGCAATAACCGAGTGGGTGAACCCTCGTCCCTGAAATACGACGAATCGGATACCGACTTGATCGGTTGGATCGATTCGGAGAAGTTCTATCATGCCTGTTATGCCTGCCCCCACCTTCCTTTTCGTCGCCATGGCCCTATGCGGCCTGATTTTGTCCAGCTGTCTTAAGGATGCGGATCATACCGGTCCCGAAATCTCGCCGGATCCGACCGGTAAAGATTCCATCGCACTTTCGCCTTTGGTGATAGAAGAAATCGTAACGGGCAATATCGACTTGCTTGATGAAAGGGGAGAAGACCCGGGTTGGGTTGAGCTTTCCAATGTCGCCGATACGGCCGTTCCCCTGGGGGGTTGGAGGTTGCGAGGCTTAGAGAGTGACGGACCCGGCTGGAGGCTTCCCGATACCGTGCTCCCAGCTGGCCAAAGACTTTTGATTTTTTGCTCGGGCCTCGATCGCCGTAAACTGATTCCTGCTGGCGACACCATAAGCGGCTTTAGCATGCAGGGTTTGTCTTGGAGCGATTCCATGAGCAATCCACCCGGCCGCTCTTCTTTTGGGCCCTGGGAAATTGCGGACACCTTGCGAGGGGTTTTGCAGCCCGATAATATTCCGGCCTTGAGCGTCGCCATGGTGCTGGGGGATCCCAATGGAACCCAACTCTCTTGGTCTTCCGTGGAAATAGGCATGAGTATGCCCGGTGGCGTATTGAATGCTTCGGGGCGAGACCGATTGGTGATGCGCGCCACAATTCCGGCTGGTCAAGAAATGCTTTTGCGATTTTGTGAAGACGGTCAGGAGTGTTGGCAAGGCACCTCCATTCGCGTGGTTGGCACGGGGCGGCGATTGGACGCTTATGATTTATCCCTGCTCGGTGTTCACACCGATTTCAGCCGGCTTGCATCCATGAATTTTGCCCCGCCCACGGGCCATTTCGGCATTCACCGATTCACCGTGACGGAGTTGCGGTTTTATCGATCCGTGAGCCACCCGCATGCCTCTTTCGAATTGCATCGCAAGGGAGGAATTCTTCACTTGGAAGATACCGCCGGACTTTTTCGGCAGTCCGTGGAATATCCTGAAATGGCGGCGACGGCATCTTGGTCGCGACTGCCTCCTACGCGTCGCTATGCCCAACGCCTTGCCCCTTCGCCCGGGATTGCCAATCCTCTCGATACGCCGTACGCGGTTTTGTCCGCACCAACTTTCCTGACGCCCACTGGGTTTTATGCCGAACCCGTAGTCGTACGAGTCAAGGGTGTGAGCGGAGCGTTGGTGCGATGTGCCAAAGGAGGTGGGCCTCCCAAGGCAAACTCTCCTGATGCCAAGGACGGAATTCGCCTCGACACCACGACCGCCCTTACTTGCGCCGCCTTTGATTCTTCGGGCCATTCCGGTCCGATGGAAAGCGGTCTTTTCCTGGTGAAAGTAAAGCCATCCTTGCCCATCGTTTCCATCATCGTCGATTCCGTGGCGATGTTCGACTCTATAAAAGGCCTTTACATGAAAGGGCCGAAGGCCTCGGCGGCTGTGCCGAATTTTGGCGCCAATTTTTGGGAAGACACGGAATTGCCGGCCCATGTCGAGTTTCACGAAACCGATGGCCGGCGCGCCTTTGGCGCCCTGGCAGGGGTAAGCATATTCGGAAATTGGAGCCGGGCCATGGCCAAAAAGCCGCTGTCCATTCAATTCCGTGAGAAGTATGGTATTCGTCGCATCCAGTGGCCGCTTTTCCCCCAGCACCCAGAATTCACGCGCTTCAAAGGCTTTTGCCTGCGCAATATGGGCGGAGATTATGGCAGCGGCTTGTCGCGCGATGCCTTAGGCACGGCCCTCACGGAGGGGCGTGACCTGGAATACCAAATGTCACGTCATGTGGTGGTTTATATCAATGGTCGCTATTGGGGCATTTATGACATGCGCGAAAAGCTTGATGCCGATTACCTCGACACTCGTTTCGGCCTCGCATCCGATGCTATCGATTTGCTGAAGAATGGCGGCGAGGTGCAGGCTGGCATTGCATCGGGATGGAATGCCTTGGTCAATTGGTTCATGTCTGCGAATCTTTCCGATTCGTCCGGTCTGGCTCACGCCGCGACCATGCTCGATCTGGACAATATGGCCACTTATTTGGCAACCGAAATTTGGTCTTCGAATACGGATTGGCCAGCGAATAATGTGCGCAGTTGGCGGCGAACCTCGCCAGTCACGCCTTGGCGCATGATGCTTTTTGATCTCGATTTCGGTTTGGGTGGACCTGGAGGCGAGCAAAACATGTTCGCCTTTCTAGGAGACAGCACGGTAGTGGATGACTATCCCAATGGTCTACGCTCCACCGTCTTTTTCCGTAAGCTATCGACCAATTTCGTTTGGCGGGCAAGATTCGCGAATCGGCTTTGCGCTATGCTGGCGACGAATTTCGAACCCAACCATGCTATGGCTGTCCTGGACAGCATGCATACAGCCCATGCCGCTGAAAAGTATCCAGATGCCTTGCGCTGGAAACTTGGCACCGGCACGCAAAAAATCGCTGACAACAATATTCGGTACTTCCTGAAGCGTCGACCTGCGGCCGTTCTTTCCCATATGCAGGCATGGTATGGCTTGGGTGATACGGTCAAGGTCGCCCTGGATGCCGAAGGGGGCTCCATTTTGGTGGAAGGCTTTGAGCTAGGAAAATCCTATCGCGGTACTCACTTTGAAGGCCTGCCCATGCGTTTGCTGGCTCGCGCAGCGGGTAAGTCCTTTGAGGGCTGGAGCGATGGGGTGCTTGCGGCTGAACGTGTCGTGGTTCCAGGTGCCAGTGGGGTCAGTCTCACGGCGCGTTTTCGTTGAGGCGAAAATCGTCTGACGCCTATCGATTTTATGGAATAATTCCGGGCGAAATCGCGCTCTTGGCCTTAACATAGTCCGGGGTCAACGAGGGGCGAAAATGTTAAGACATTGGGCTGGGTTCACAACAACTGCCTGTTTTTTTGTTTTTTCCCACGTTTGGGGCATAGACAGAAAGGAGTCCCTCGACTCCGCTTCGGATGGATTGGCCGATTTCAAGATGGCCTCGGAAATTGGATATGGAGAAGATGGCGAAACGCCCATTTATTTCCGGGCCAAGTTACCTGCCCAGACTCGAAATTCTCTGACCAAGGTTTCCACTTCGGATTCCCCTCAAAGTCAAGATAGCGCCGATTGCAGGCGTTTTTTGGGCCTATTGACGCAAAATCTTAAGGGTTTCCATTCAGAAGGTGACTTTCGTATCGAAACCAAAGATAGGGAATCCCATCGGTCTCACTTTCATGTGCGACAGATTAAAAAAGGCATTCCCGTTTTTGGTGCCGAAGGCAAGGTGGTCTTACGCCCGAATTCCGAAGGGATTTACTTGGGGCGATTTCGCAAAACAGCGGCGATAATTCCTTCGAGTCACCCCAGCTTGTCTATCCTGGAGGTGCGAAAAATTGCCAGTGAAAACTTGGGGTTGCCTACCGAAGGTACCTCCGTTGTGAACATGGATAACGAAGAATTTACGGAAAAGGAAAGAAATCCCGAATTGGTTTATTTCCCCACGGATTCTTCCGCATCGCCCTCGCTGAGGCTGGCTTGGCATTTGGCGGTTCGCGCCAATATTTTGGAATTGTGGGAATACCTTATTGATGCGAATGACGGGAAGATTTTGTTGAAATTCCCAGTGCATTGCGAGGCCGGAGCCGCTACCGCGGCCGCCACGGATTTGTTGGGCAAGTCGCGCAGTATGGGCACCTATCAAAATGCAGCCGATTCCAAATATTACCTGATTGATGCTGGCCGCCCCATGTTCAATGCGACGCGATCGAGATTCCCCGATCAAACCGTGGGTACCATTTTGACCATGGATATGAAAAACACTCCTCAAAGCCGACCCGTCTATAGCCACATCACCTCGACAAATAACCAATGGGCCGACCCCGTTGCGGTATCTGCGCATTATAATGCCACGGTTTCCTACGAATATTATTTGAAAACCTTTGGGCGGAATTCCATCAATGGCACTGGGGGTAATATTCGCTCCTTCATCAATGTTCCCGGCACCGATGGCCGTGCCATGGACAATGCCTTTTGGAATGGAAATGCCATGTTTTATGGAAATGGGAGAACTTCGATGAAGCCGCTCGCCGGCGCTCTGGATGTGGCGGGGCATGAGCTCACCCATGGAGTGGTGGGGGCAACCGCGGGGTTACGGTATATTGGGCAGAGTGGGGCCCTTAATGAAAGCATGGCGGATATTTTCGGCGCCCTCATTGAGCGCTTGAATTGGAAAATCGGAGAAGACATCGTAAAGCCGGCTTATTTTTCCACCGGTGCCGTACGTGATTTGTCCAATCCCAATCAGGGACTTAAAAAGGGCAACAGTGGCTGGCAGCCCGCCCACATGAATGAATATCAGACCCTGCCGAATACCGAAGCCGGTGATATGGGTGGTGTGCACGTGAATAGCGGGATTACCAATCGGGCCTTCTATTTATTCGCGACTGCGGTGGGCAAGGAAAAAGCCGAGCAAGTTTATTATAAAGCCCTGACCGAATACTTGACGGCCTCATCCCAATTCGTGGACATGCGCTTGGCCGTGACTACCGCTTGTCAGGATCTCTATGGAGCCAATAGTGCGGAGGAAAAAGCCGCCGCTGAGGCTTTCGCGACGGTGGGAATTGGTGCGCCGGCCGCGGTGACTCCCAAGGTCAGCACCTTGGCATTGCATACCGGTTTACAATTCGCTTTGATTACCCGAGCCGGGGTGGGCGATGGCAATACGCTCTATTTGGTGGACAGCGGCTTCACCAATCCTAAGCCATTGTCGCGCACCCCTTTATTCAGTCGCCCCAGCGTGACCGACGATGGATCGACAGCCATTTTCGTTGCCAAAGATGGCCGTATCATGCAATTGAAAACCGATGCCGCCAATCCCCAGGAAACCGTATTAGAACCCAATCCAGTTTGGGAAATCGCCGCCATTTCCAAAGACGGCAAGCGCTATGCCGCTTTGAAAAAATCCCATGATAGCTCACTCTATGTCTTTGAAATCGGATCGGGAAAAAGCCAGCGCTTCCAGCTTTACAATCCCACCAATGAAGGAATCCGTACCGGCGGAGTCATGTATGCGGGATCACTCGACTGGGATATTTCCGGTGAAAACGTGATATATGATGCCTTTAATCAATTGCGAGGCACGGGAACTTCGACCATCGAGTATTGGGACGTGGGTTTGATGAATGTCTGGGATACGGTTGGAAAGCAATTCGCCGTTGGCGATATTCGTAAGCCTCTCGGCGATTTGCCGGATGGGGCCAGCGTTGGCAATCCGGTATTCGCCAAAAACTCTCCCGATGTGGTGGTTTATGAATATATCGACGATTTATCGGGGCTCAGCATACGAACCATTGATTTGGAAACGCGAAAATCCGGTACCCTCACGACCAATACCATTATCGGCTTTCCCAGTTATGATAAACGTGATGGTGGCGTCGCTTTTACCACGCTTGCTGGCACGGATACCGCCATTGCCTGGATGGGGCTAAAGGCCGATAAAATCACTTCCGGGTCGGCACCGAAAACCGTAGTGACCGGATTCAAATGGCCCGTGCTATTCGCCCGAGGCGGTCGCATTGGCCCCACTTCGGCAATGAACCCGCGCTTGTATGAGCCTGCTTCGGCCTCAGGCTTTCGGGTGAACTATCAAGCAGGAACACGGCAATGGCAGGTGCAATTCTTCCTGGATCGAACCGCCACTGTACGGCTTAGCGTTTATGCCCCCGACGGAAAAACCTTTGTTCGAAAATCAGTTTTGGGTTTGTCTGGATTGAATTCTCTGGTTTGGCCGATGGAAAACGAAAACAACTTAGGCATGCGTATTTTCCGTTTAGAATCGCAGGGAGCCCAATTGCAAACTCAGGCGGTGATGGGGAATTGAATAGCCGGCTTTCTCGTAGGCCAGGCTGTGATTTGCAAGAGCAAAAAAAGAGGGGGTATCGAAGTTGTCCCGTGAAAAAAACACGGGCTTTAGCTTCGTATCCACTGCATGACCGCCGCACCCATACCACCCTCATGGTTGTTGCCGGCTATCGCTTGGGCCACTGCCTTTAAGCTTTCCGGGGCGTGGGCCATGGCGACGCCATGCTGCGCCGCCTTGAGTAATGGCAAATCATTAGCCGAATCGCCGATGGCCATGGTGGCTTCGGCCTCGACACCGATATGTTTTTGCAAGAAACGGGCACCTGAGAATTTGCTGATGCCGCGTGGCGTAATTTCCAGCATCCACTCGCGGTAAAAAGAGTTTTTGATAAGAGCCGTTTCGACGGGATAGTTCTGTACGGCGATTTCAGCGCGTCGTAAATCGTCTTGCGGACCCACCAGGAGTATTTCCACTAGGCGGCGATCCTCCAAGGTTTCGAAGGTGGGAAGTTGGCGTGATTGGGCTGCATTTTTGTCGATGAAATCGCCATTCATGAGGCTGAGACTGCGGTAAAACACATCGGGTTCCAAGCCGTCGCTGCTGTGCGCAAGCACGATAGGGTCCATGCCCATTTCGGCGAGGTGGTCCGCTATGGAAAACAAATCGCTCGGCAAAAAGGCATGAGCCGATAAAATCGTGGCGCTCCGCAAATCTTGTATGACCATGCCGTTGTTAAGTATGGCGAAGTCAATGCATGACCAAAGGTCAAGTCGGTCGAGTAGGCGGCGCGTTGTCGTCCAGCGACGCCCGGTAGCCAAGGCCACCGTCACTTGGGCGTGACGGCAGGCCAGCAGGGCATCACGATTGGCGGAAGGCAGGTTACCATCGTCATCGAGCAAGGTGCCGTCGATGTCGGAAAGCAAAAGGCGCGGTGACAAGAAGCCCTCAGAAATGAATGGCGCGCCCGGCCACGGCAAGACAAGCCTCTTTCAAGGCTTCGCTCAAGGTGGGGTGGGCATGGCAGGCACGCGCTAAGTCCTCGGCACTCGCTCCAAAGGCCATGGCTGTAGCCGCCTCGGCAATCAACTCCCCTGCGCGTGGACCCACGATGTGCACGCCCAATACGCGATCGGTTTCGGCATGGGCTATCACCTTGACCTTGCCTTCGATTTGGCCGAGGGCCTTGGCGCGACCATTGGCCGCGAATGGGAAGCTTCCCTTGCGAATGGGCAAGCCCGCCGCAATCAAGTCTTCTTCCGAGCGCCCGACCGTGGCGACTTCGGGATGAGTGTATACAATGGAGGGAATGCATTCGTAATCGACATGACCGCGACCGGTGGCGATGATTTCGGCGCAAGCCATGCCTTCTTCTTCGGCTTTATGCGCCAGCATTGCTCCGGGGATGACATCGCCGATGGCATATAAGCCTTCGACTCCCGTCTCGAATTTGGCGTTCACGGCTATGCGTCCGCGAACATCAACGGCTAGCCCGACGGTTTCCAGGCCCAGATTTTCCGTATTGGGCACACGTCCCACCGCCAGTAATACCTTGTCGCAAAGCAGGGGCTCTTGTCCTTCCATTTCGACCTTGGCCCCGGTGCCTTGGGCTTTGGCTGAAGTCACTCGCATGCCCAATTTGAAATCAAGCCCTTGACGCGCCAAAAACTTGCGGGCCTCTTCGGCAATTTCTGCGTCCATGCCCGGCAAAATGCGCGGCAAATATTCCATCACGGTGACCTTGGATCCCAGGCGGCTCCATACCGATCCCAATTCCAGTCCGATGGCGCCGGCACCGATAACCACCAGGGTTTGCGGCACCGAGGTGAAGGCCAAGGCTTCGGTAGACGTTACTACGGCGTTACCGTCGATATCCACGCCAGGCAAAACGGCGCTTTTGCTGCCGGTTGCAATCAGGATGTTTTTAGCCTCAATCACTTCCGCTTCAGAAATGCCCTGGCCGGGTTTCATTAAGGCCACACGGCCTTGTCCCATCAATCGGCCATGTCCTTGCAAACGGGTAATGCCGTTTTTCTTGAACAGACTCTCGACGCCGCGTGTCAAAGACGTCACGATGTCGTCCTTGCGCTTGAGCATGGTGGCTAAATCGAGACCCACTCCGTCGATTTGAATGCCATGCTTAGTGAGGCCGGTCTTCGCTTCGCGATAAAGCTCGCTCGATTCCAGCAGGGCTTTGCTGGGAATGCAACCAATGCGAAGGCAAGTGCCTCCCAGGGCATTTTCTTTTTCAATGACGGCGGTTTTAAGGCCGAGTTGGGCTGCGCGTATGGCTGCGACATATCCGCCGGGACCGGCGCCAATAACTAGAAGATCGAATTGAGCCGACATGGAAACCCCGCTAACTGTGTTCACGGATCAGACTTCTAGTAAAATTCGCGCGGGGTCTTCAAGCACATCCTTCACCCGCTTCAAGAAGGTCACGGCTTCGCGGCCGTCGACCAGGCGATGATCGTAGGTGAGAGCGATATACATCATCGGGCGGATGACTACCTGACCATTGCGCGCCACGGGCCGCTCCTGAATGGAATGCATCCCAAGTATGCCGCTTTGCGGAGGATTCACTATGGGCGTCGACAACAGCGAGCCGTAGATGCCGCCATTGCTGATGGTGAATGTTCCACCCTGCAATTCTTCGAGGGCAATGGCATTCCCCTGCGCGCGCTTCCCTAAATCGGCAATGGTCTTTTCGATAGCTGCGAACGAAAGCGATTCGGCATTGCGAATCACCGGGACCACCAGGCCCTTGCCGCCCCCGACGGCCACACCGATATCGCAATAGTGATGATAGAGTATGTCCGTGCCGCGTACCTGGGCATTCAATTGGGGAATGAGGCGCAAACCATCGACTACGGCGCGAACGAAAAAAGACATGAAGCCAAGCTTAATGCCATGCTTTTGCGTGAACGCCTCTTGATGTTTTTGGCGGAGCGCCATCACCTCGCCCATGTCAATTTCATTGAAAGTTGTGAGCAATGCGGCGTTTTGTTGAGCTTGCACCAAGCGCTCGGCAACCTTGCGCCGCAGCATGCTCATGGGCACCGTTTCGGTGCCGCGTGCGGAAGGGGCGGGTGACTGACTTGGAGTCGCGGCATTCGCAACTACAGATGGCTTGGCTGGAATATTCGCCGGTGCAGTGACTGGCGAGCTTTGCCCGCCCTGGGCGGCAGCGGCGGCGACATGGCGCTGCACATCTTCTTTGAGCATGCGCCCACCGGGCCCGGTGGCGGCTACACTTTCGGCGGAAAGGCCAGCCTCGTCCAAGGCATGTTGGGCCGCAGGCATTATACGTGCTGCATTGGCATTCGCTGTCGTCGGCGCGCTAGGTGCGGGGCTCGCCTTGGCGGCGGAGGCTGGTTTCACTTCAACGGTAGTCGAGCTTTTAGCTGTCGGCGCAGCCGTTGTCGTGTTCGCCGAGGAGGTCGCCGGAATCACGGTTCCTGCCGCCACCTCTTCCATCAAGCCAATCACCTCGCCGACCTTGGCGATTTCGCCTTTTTGCTTCAATACCTTGGTCAAACGTCCAGCGACAGGAGCTGGGAATTCCACCGTGGCCTTGTCGCTTTCCAGCACCACGACATTGACGTCGCGCGCCACCAGCTCGCCTTCCTTGATGAGCCACTCGGCAATCATGACTTCGTTGATGCTTTCCCCGACCTTGGGGACTAGGAGTTCAATGGACATGGGCTGGATTAGCCTTTCCCGCCGGGGGCGGAGTCTTTGGCGCTGCCGCCGGTAGAAACAGAGGGGTTACCGGACTCTTGCGCGCTACGGGGTCGGACCGGGTCGGACCAGCCGCCGAAGAGCCCGCGCGGGGCGGTGCCGAAGGCGGCGTCCATGAGGCGTTGATGTTCAATGCGATGGCTATTGGGCGAGCCCGTAGCTGGGCTGCTGCTGGCAGGGCGATAAGCGCCGCCAAAGAAATGTCCGCCGGGCAGGGCTTCGAGAAAGCGCGCCCGTAAATGGCGCCATGCGCCCATATTCTCGGGCTCTTCTTGCACCCATAGCACGGGTGCCGGTTTACCCTCGGCATCGCGCCAGGGCGACAGAGCTTGCTCCAGAGTGCGGTCTTGCAGGGGATAGAGCTGCTCCAAACGCAGCAAGGCCACATCCCAAGCCTGGCGTTTTTCGCGGGCCTCTTCGAGATCGTAATACACCTTGCCGCTGCAGAGTATGACGCGCTCGACCTTGCGCCCGGTCCGCTCGGCGGTGTCGGGCAAAAGGCGGGCATAGGTGCCTGAGGCCAATTCCTCCAGGCTGGAAGTGCAACGCGGATGGCGCAGCAGGCTCTTGGGCGTCATGACCACCAGGGGCTTGCGCCAGGGGCGCAGCACTTGGCGGCGCAGCAAATGGAAAAGCTGGGCGGGCGTGGTGGGATTGGCCACCTGCATATTGTCCTGGGAGGCCAGCATAAGAAAGCGCTCCAGACGGGCATGGCTATGCTCGGGGCCCATGCCCTCGAAGCCATGAGGTAGCAGCAAGGTTAACCCAGAGAGGCGACGCCACTTGTCCTCAGCCGAAGCGATGAATTGATCAATGATGACTTGCGCCACATTGACGAAGTCGCCGAATTGCGCTTCCCAGACGACGAGGCCGCTGGGGCAATCAAGGCTATAGCCATATTCGAAGCCCATGACGCCGATTTCTGAAAGCGGGCTATTGTAAATCTCCATCGGCCCTTGGGCCGGATCGATATGACCCAGCGGCATATAGGTCGAGCCATTTTCGACATCGTGCAAGACCGCATGGCGATGGGAAAAAGTGCCGCGCTGGACATCCTGCCCCGAAAAACGCACGCGATGACCTTGTGCCGTCAAGGACGCCAGGGCCAGGGCCTCGGCGGCCGCCCAGTCGAGAGGCTTTTCCCCGCGGGCCATGGCCGCGCGCGATTCCAGGATTTTCTCAATTTTCGGATGCGGCTGAAAATCGGTGGGTAGTCGGGTCAAGCGCTGCAATAGATCTTGCAAGCGTTCGCGCGGCAAACCGGTATCGACATCGCCGACTTCATTTTCCTGGCCGCCGACATAGCCTATCCAGACGCGACTGCTGCCTTCCAGGGATTTTTGATAATCCTTTTTCTTGGCGGCCGTGAAAGCCGTTTCCAACTCCTCGGTGCGGCGCGCCGCGATGCGATCGGCCTCGTCGCGAGTCACCCCACCCAGTTTGAGCAGATGTTCCAGATAGCCCTCGCGCACGCCCTTGCGTCGCGCAATGGTTTGATAAAGCAAGGGCTGGGTAAAGCCCGGCTCGTCGCCCTCATTATGACCGCGACGGCGATAGCCATACATGTCGATGACCACGTCGCGCTGGAATTCGCGGCGGAATTCCAAGGCCAAATTCACCACCGCCGCTACAGCTTCGGGGTCTTCGCCATTGACATGGAAAATCGGGCTTTGCAGCATGCGCGCCACGTCCGTAGCATAGGTCGTCGAGCGGCCTTCCTGCGGCGAGGTGGTGAAGCCGATTTGATTATTGAGAATGATATGCAAGGTGCCACGTACGGTATAGCCAGGCAATTCACTCATATTCAGGATTTCCTGAATCACGCCCTCGCCCGCGAAAGCCGCGTCCCCATGCACCAGAATGCAAAGGCCTTCGTGGCGATGGCTTTCGGCCACGCGATCCAGCTTAGCGCGGAGACGCCCTTGGGCCACGGGATTCACGTATTCGAGATGGCTGGGATTGAAGCAAAGGCTGAGATGCATGCGTCGGCCCGTGGCCGTCACCACGTCGCTACTGTAACCCAGGTGATACTTCACGTCGCCGCGGCCCAGCATATAGGCTTCGGGATCCTTGTCTTCGAATTCATGGAATATATCGGCCGCCGTCTTGCGCATGATATTGGCCAAAACGTTGAGGCGTCCGCGATGGGCCATGCCCAAGACGATTTCGCCCACGCCCAGATTGCCCGCCTTTTCAATGGCGAGGTCGAGCAAGGGCACCAGGCTTTCCGAACCCTCCAGGGAAAAGCTCTTGGCGCCTAGGTATTTGCGCTGAATGAATTCTTCGAATAGCACCGCGTCGGTAAGGCGGGTCAGAATGCGTATTTGCTGCTCGCGGGACAGGGCCACGCGGTTTTCCGTGCCTTCCATGCGATCTTGCAGCCAACCCCGCACCTTGGGATTGTCGATATGCATGAATTGCGCGCCGATACTGCGACAATAGGTATTGTGAAGACGCTCACGCAATTGACGCAAGGTCAGCGAATCCGGCCCGCGAATCGTCGTCGTTGAAACACTGCGGTCGAGATCTTTTTCCGAAATTCCGAA
>JAYUVP010000200.1:0-20376 GCA_043753995.1 Fibrobacterota bacterium | reverse complement strand
GTTCCGGTTCGGCCAGCATGCCGCCCATCATTTTCTCCATCATGGCCTGCTGTTCGGGAGGGAGATTTTTTAATTGCTCTTGCATTTTCTTGCGGGCATCCGCGATGGCCTCGCCCATGGCTTCGAGATCTTTCGATGTCATTTCGGTATAGGTCTTGGCTGCGGCATCTATCATCCAAAAAGCGTCTTTGTCTTTGCGATAGATCAAAGTGATAGGCTTATCGCCTTGAATGTCGAGGCGCAGCTTGTCCTTGGCAAGCAAAACCTCGGTATGACGTGGTGCAGATTTGCCGGCGACATCTTGTTGTAAGGTGGTGATGAGTACATCGGCCTGCGCAGCCAAGGCTATGGCAAACACCACAGGAAAGCCGTAAAAAAGATTTGAAAACTTCATGCTCAAACTCTCCTTCGATGGAATAAAAGCTCAACTGAGGCGGTGAAAAAACTTGCTTACCCAATATCCCAAAGCGGTCGCCGCCAGGCCCAGGGCTAAGCTAAAGGCGATATAGCCGAAGGCCGACCAGACACGGCCCGCTCGCAAGAGATTCAAATTTTCCAGGCTAAAGCTGGAGAAGGTGGTAAAGCCCCCTAAAAAACCAGCCATGGCGAAAAGGCGCCAGGGGGATTGGGTGGGTAAATGCAGCCAAAGGCCAGCTAAAAAGCCGATAATGAGGGAACCGAGGACATTGACACCCAAGGTTCCCCAGGGGAACAGGGTTGAGCGCGAGGCCAGGGCGGCCTGCGCCGCGACGCGCGCCATGGACCCCAAGGCTCCACCCAAGGCCACAAGGAGGTAGCGGGTGGCGATTTCACCCCGGAAGAGTTCTAACATCAAGGCAAGCATAGTTTTTCCCTCCCTACACCTCGGTATATTGAAGGACCCATGCATTATTCCCCCACTTCCCCCCGCTCCCTTTTTTCATCGGCGTTTTGCCTCGGCTTGAGCCTTGCCACCCTCAGCGGGAATTGGGTTTTCGGCAACCCTACCGATACCGAAATATCTTCGGCCCCCAAGAAAAAGGCCAAGCATGCCGTGACCACCTTGATTGCCGAATCCCTGGAATTGAAACCAGGTGTCGCGCTTTCGGCGGGCTTGCATATGACTTTGGAACCGGGCTGGCATGTCTATTGGAAAAATCCAGGAGATGCGGGATTGCCCGTTCGCCTCACCTGGACCATGCCGCCGGGCTTCAGCGTTGACAGCCTGCAATGGCCGACACCGGAGCGTATTGCCGTCGAACCGATGATGAATTATGGCTATAGCGAGGAAGTGGTTTTGCCTTTCGCTATCCATGCGCCAAAGTCTCAAGGCCAGGGTCAAATCACACTGAAGGCAAAAGCGAAGTGGCTGGTTTGCAAAGACATTTGCCTTCCAGAAGAAGCCGATTTATCGCTCACCTTGGCTTGGCCTGGAGCCATGGGCAGCCTCCTACCTACCCCCCATTCCAAGAGCTTGATCACGCGATTTCAGGCTGAATTGCCTCTCGCCCAATCGGACTGGCAAGCGAGCGCGAGCCGAGTTGGCGACCATGTCCTCTTGAGCCTGAATTCGCCGGCAGGATTGAAAACTCCGGACAGCTTGTGGTTTTTCCCCAGCCAAGGCGACTGGATGGAACATGCCGCTCCTGAATCGCTTTCAAGAAGCGGCGGGGCGCTCACCTTGAAGTTGAAGCTCTTCGATCCCACAGCAGCCTTGCCGGAACGCTTGCAAGGAGTGGTGGCCGCGCGGAACTCGATAGCCGTCGGAAAACCTCAGACGTCTTTTGAAATCGATATTCCCCTGCTAGACACGCAAGCGATTTTGCCGGCCTTGTCGACCCTGGAAACGACCACCCCGCCCGATGCGTCTGAGCTTGATCCGAAGGCTGGGGTGACCTTGCCCGTAAGCTCGGCACCGGTTTCAGGTAGCGCCTGGGAATTACTGCTCAAGCTTGTGCTGGCATTCGCAGGTGGCCTCATTCTGAATCTCATGCCATGCGTTCTACCGGTTTTATCGCTCAAGATTTTCGACTTCGTCCAGCGCGCCGGACATGCCCGGCTCAAGGTCTTTATGCATGGGCTCACCTTTACCGCAGGCGTGCTCGTCTCGTTTTGGTTGCTGGCCGGCCTGCTGTTGATATTGCGCCAGGGCGGAGAGCAATTGGGCTGGGGCTATCAATTGCAGTCGCCTCCTTTTCTGGTAGTGCTTTGCGCCTTGTTTTTCTTTTTCAGCCTCAATCTTTTCGGTGTTTTTGAAATGGGTTATTTGTTCACCCGTTTGGGCCAGCGCAGCGAAAAAGGTCCCGGTGGACATCTGGCTTCCTTTATGGCGGGCGTCACCGCCACGGTGGTGGCCACGCCCTGTACTGCTCCTTTCATGGGCTCAGCTATGGGATTTGCCTTTACCCAAAGTGCGGCGGTGGCTTTGGCCATATTCACCTTTGTGGGTCTCGGAATGGCCTCGCCTTATTTGCTGCTGTCAGGATTTCCTGGCCTCATGCGCGTCTTGCCCAAGCCGGGCGAGTGGATGGAACATCTCAAACAATTCATGGGCTTTCCCCTGCTGGCGACGGCTATATGGCTGGCTTGGATTCTTGGTCGCCAAGCCGGATTGGATGCCCTGATCGCCCTTTTGGCCGTTTTGCTTTTGGGCGGTCTAAGTGCCTGGATATTAGGGAAATGGGCGGCTCTACATCACGAAATATCTACCCGTATTATTGCGGTATCCGTGGCCCTCGCCATTTTCATTCCCGCCTTTGTACTTGTTTTGCTTTTCATCCACAATATGCCCGCCCATAGCCAGAACGGGTCGCCAATAAACAAAGCTGGAGTCGGTCTGCATGAAATCCCTTGGCAGCCTTTCAGACAAACTCTATTGGACAGCCTGGTCGCGCAGGGGCAACCCGTTTTACTCGATTTCACCGCCGACTGGTGCCTGAGCTGCAAGGTGAATGAAAAAATCGCCTTGCAAGACCCCAAGGTGGTGGCCAAGTTGCGCGAACTCGGTGTCGCCGCTTTACGTGGCGACTGGACCCGCTCTGATGGCGCCATCACGGCGGCACTGGCAGGCTATGGGCGCCAGAGTGTGCCGGTTTATGTGCTTTATTCCGGAAAGTCGGCTTCGGACTATCGGTTATTGCCCGAAATTTTGTCTGCCAATATTGTTTTGGAAGCTTTGAGCCAATTGCCAAAGCCCGAATCAAGAAGTGAATCCGCCCTTCCAGTGGATTCTCTGCCCCCGGCTGCCGCAACCGGGACCATTTAACCCACTCCTTCTGGCCTGTCATGCCGGCTATCCATTCTGACCAAAGGCCGGATTGTGATCTTGCGCACAAACTCTGGACACCCGGTGTGATATCTTTTGCCAGTCTCACGCGTTGCGTGCCTTGGCATTAGCCTGAAAGGACGGTTTCATGGCCTCGTCCACCCTACAGAGATTCTCTTTGAGCATTCAAGGTCAACCTGCCGACCGCTTCCGGGTTCAGACCTTTTCCTTGGACGAACATATCTCGGAAATCTTCAAGCTGCGACTCACGGCCGTGACGGAAGAGCCGAATCTCACCTATGAGGATTTGATTGGCAAACCGGCCACCCTCACGGTGTCCGGCGACGATTTTTCTGTTTCGCATCATGGCATGGTGACCACCTTTCTCCAGCATCCCGACCATAGCGCCGACTTCGGTCGCGAAGCCTATCTCTATGAATTTCACATTGAGGCTCGCGTCAAAGCCCTCGAATTTGCTGGACAAAACCGCGTCTTCCAGAACAAGGACGTGAAGGATATCGTGAAGGAAGTCCTGGAAAGCCATACGCTTTCCAGTGGTGATGACCTTCTATTTCAATTGACCGGCACCTATGCTAAGCGTGAATTCACGGTGCAATACAATGAAACCGATCTGAATTTCATCCTTCGCCTGCTGGAGGACGAAGGCATTTGTTTTCACTTCAATCACGAAGGCAGTAAAGAAAAAATTGTTTTCTTCGATTCTGCCGGCACTTATCCTTCCATGCCTCATACGCCGAATCTGATTTATCAGCAAGAGGCAGGCTTATCGCATATGCAGCAGGATCATGTCACCAGCCTGGTACGACAAACCCGCTTCGTTTCAGCCAAATCGGTGGTGAAAGACTATAACGAACGCACTCCCGACGTGAACCTCTTCGCCCGCGCCACGGGACAAGGAGGCAAGGGTGAAATGCAAACTTTTTCTCCCGGAACCCTTGACGTGACAGCGGCAACCCAATGGGCCGCGCACCGCATCGGCCAATTGCAAAACGAAAAAGTGGTTCTGCGCGGAACCGGAATTGCCCGAGGAATGCGTTCAGGTTATCGATTCGAACTCGAAGACGGGGCCCATAGCCCTTTTGAAGGCAAATATTTAATCGTAGGCGTGCAACATCAAGGCGATCAACGGGAAGGCTTTGAGACGGATCAAACCCATGTGATCTATCACAATACCTTTGTCTGCATCCCCGCCGAAATTCATTATCGACCGACGGCCAATGCGAAACGCCCAAAAATCAATGGCGTCATTACGGCCCGTGTCGATGGCCCGAAGAGCGACTATGCCTCCCTGGATGAGGAAGGCCGCTACCATGTGAAGCTGCCCTTCGATTTATCGGATTTGAAAGACGGCAAGGCCAGCCTACCCATACGCATGGCTCAGCCCTATGCGGGACCAGGTTATGGCCTGCACGCTCCCATACATAGCGGCAATGACATGATTCTCGCCTTCATCGATGGCAATGTCGATAGGCCAGTGGCGGTCGGAGCTATTCCTAACCCGATGAATCCCAGCCCAGTAACGAGCCGCAATCATACCCAAAGCCTGTTACGCAGTGCTTCGGGACATGAGCTCAAACTCGACGATCTCAAGGACAAAACCATAGTCGAATTGACTTCCTCTGGTAAGCATCAGCTCGCCATGAATGACGATAAAGAGCACAAGGAAATTCACGTCAAGACCACCGATTTAAACGAGATGGTCTTCGATGACAAGAACGAAAATATCCGCATTGCCACTACGGATGGCGGCCATCTTATCAAGCTTGACAATAAAAACACGATCATGACCTTGCAGACGAAATACGGCCATGTCATCACCTTGGACGACAGCAAAAAAACGCTAGCGATACAAACAAAAAATGGCCATATCCTGAAAATCAGCGACGAAGACAAAATGATTGCCTTGCAAGATGGCGATGGCAAGCATGTCCTGCAATTCGACATAGGCGGCAGCAAGGTATCGCTCACCACCGAAGGCGACATGGAGTTGACGGCCAAAGGCTCATTGAATATTTCCGCCAAGGAAATCACCATGGAAGCCAAGTCAGGAGCTTTCAATGCCAAGGCCAAGCAAGATTTCGTGATCGAGGGCATGAATTTCAGCGCCAAGGGCAAGCAAAACGTCAATCTGGAAGGCACGGCGGCCGCTAATTTGAAGGGGGCTCAAGTCACCTTGGAGGCCAAGGCCAAGATGGATATTTCCTCGAAAGGCCAAACCAAGATTGGCGGACTACAGGTAAGCGTTGAAGGTCAAGCCATGGCTGAGGTCAAGGGACCCATGGTCATGATCAATTAAATCAGAGGCTATTGTGACTTGGATTACAAAACTGATTCCCGGCAATGCTCCCGACGGGGCGCCGATTCTTTCCATACTCGCCAAGCGCACCTACAAGTTCGCCCAAGGGAAAACCGCCTGGACTGACGAGAGCGAGCAAATGCCCTTCGTCGAGGCCGATGAATACTGGGGCGCAGGCAATCCCACCATCGATGCCGTCAAACTGGAATCGGACTTGGTGGCGTATAAGCCCATGACCGATGTCGTACTCATCGGCATGGCGCAGAGCCCGAAAGGACGACAAGCCTATCATTTAGATGTTGGCATACAAATCGGGACGGCGCGCAAAATCATCCGAGTCATCGGCGATCGCCGCGCCTACATTACCCCGAGCGGCCCCGCCTTTTCCGATCCCGCGCCCTTCGAACGCATGCCATTGACCTATGCTCTCGCCTATGGCGGCAAAGACGAAAAAAGCGTCGAAGGTGTGCCTTTCACTTACGCGAAAAATCCGGTGGGTACTGGCTTTGTGGTGAAGAATCACGCCAAGGCCATTCAAGATTTGATTTTGCCCAATATCGAAGATCCCCTGAAATTGCTGACGCCCGCGAATATTGCTTTAGGCGATTATGAAAAATGGCCCTTGTATCCCGATCCCCAAGGACTCGGGTATTATGGCAAGAATTTTTTCCCGCGCTATACTATGGCGGGCTTGCCTCCCGACTCAGCCACTGGCGCCGAAATGGAGCGTCAACGCGCCATGCAGGAAATGCCGGCCATCGGCCAGGGCACTTCGAATCAACCTCCCCCACCCGCTCCCATTTTGAATGCTCAATTCTTCAATGGAGCATCGCCCGGTTTGTGCTTTCCCTATCTCTCAGGCAAAGAGAGCCTTGTGCTCGCTCACCTCGATCCCGACCATCCCCAATTCGCACTTCAATTGGCTGGTGACCGTCCCATTCTATTTCTCGACGTCGGCCAAGGCGCCAGCGAATTGAAAACGGTTTTGCAGACTGTCGTCATTTTCAAAGAGACCAATCAGCTCTGCGTCACCTGGCGCGGCTCGGCCTATTATGATGGTCCTGAGGCTTTGAAAAAAATCCCTATGCTTGATTACGGAGTTCGCTATGGGTAAGCCAGCTGGCCGCTTAGGCGATGTGTCGACTCATGGCGGCACCCTGATATTAGGTGCACCCACGGTGCTCATCGGCAAAATGCCCGCAGGCACCCTGGGTGACATGCACGTTTGTCCAATGGTCACCGGCGTGGTACCGCATGTGGGTGGCCCGGTTGCTCTTGGAAGCATGGGTGTACTGCTGGGGAAAAAGCCCGCCGCACGTGTGTCCGATCTTTCCCCTTGCGTTGGCCCACCCGACATGCTGGCCATGGGCTGCATGACCGTGCTCATTGGGGAAGCCGGTGGTGCAGGTGGAGGTGGAGCGGCAGCGGCGGCAGCGGCAGCAGCAGCGGCCAAGCAAAATGGTCCCAAGGCCATCAAGCCCTATGTGCCCATAGAGCCCGCCGAGCCACGCACCGAAAATCACTATGTCGAATGCACCGTGGTCGATTCGGCCGATTTGCCTTTGCAAGGCTTGCGTTACAAACTCACCGATCCCGATGGCCAGAAAATCGCCGGGGCGGTAGCCACTGGCGGGCGCATACGCCATGACGGGTATTCACAAGCGGGTTCTTTCAAAGTCGAATTCGCTTGCTTGGTGAATGTGAAATGGTCCAAGGCCAAGTGCAAGCCCGGCGAAATGCTGACGCTGAAGGCCGATGCCGAAGGTTTTGAGAATGGCGTGGCTTGCCCTATCATGATTTTCGAAGCTTTGGGCAATGGCAATCAAAGACTATTGAAAACCTTACCCACCCAGATTCAAGGCAATAAGGTTACCGGCGAATGGGCCTTAACCAAAGAAGAATTGGCCAAGGTGGAAGCCGACGGCCCCAAGGGCAAGGTCGAATATTTCTTCATCCTAGTGGCCGAAGGCATAGTGGGTGTCAGCGACCGCATGCAATGCCTCGATGATGCCAAAATCGAAATACTCGACCCCGACGAAAAACCTTTAGCTGCAGCCAAGTATGAATTGCATTTGCGCGACGGCAGCGTGCGCACGGGCCAGGTGGACAAGCAGGGGAAGGCCGAGCAGAAAGACATACCCGCCGGGCCGTATACGATTGTGCTGCCGGAGATTGTGATTCATGGTCGCGTCACGAAGGCAGAGAAGCCAGGGGTGGGGCCGGCGGGAGGCTCGCAAGGCAAGGCGAAGACGAGATTAAAGCCGAGTCAAGAAAAGCAAAAGGCGAAGATAGAAGAGCCTGGGGATGCTGGAGAAGATGGCAATTCGGATTCCAGATCCGAACTAGAGTCCCATTCGAAACACGTTAATTTTTCAAGCGGCTTGGATGCCGACCGAAAGAAAATCCTATCAAGTAAGAGTACCGAGATCATCGGGAAAGCGGCAAAGGCCGTTGGCCTTGAAAGCGTGACTATTACAAGCACGATTCGTTACCCGCACCAACAAGCTGAAGCGATGTATAACAATCTCGCTAATAATAAGCGACTAGCCTATGCAGCACCGGGTATGGAGGTGACGGACGTATACGACCAGTGCACTAAAAAGAATCTCGCTAAGCAGGAAACCATCAAGCAGATGACCGAAAAAATTGAATCGCTTTCCAAGGAAAAGAAGCGGGTTTCAAAACATTGTGTCAGCACAGAGGAATACAACAAACTGAATATTGTCGATATTGGAATACCTGCCAAGCAAACTAAAGAATTTATCCTCGAACTCGCCAAAGACAAAAGTGTCGAAAAGGTGTTCCATGACATTAAAGACATCGCCAACACCGGGAAGGTATCGCGATTGGCAAAGGAGCCATGCATCCATGTTGAAATTAAACAATAGGCTTTCGGCCGCCCCTATTCTCATCCTCGCCTTGCTGGCTGGATGTAATCGTCAAAAGGCGGCAGAGGGTCAGCCAAATGTGAAGCCCGAAGCGCCTGTATCACACAGTGTCAGTACACCAGCCCCACTCGCCCCTAAACAAGATTCCTCGCAGCCCACATTCTCCCATGCCATTGAAGGGTACACGGCTTCGGATCTGGGCGAGGCCATCTACCAAGATTCGCTCATGAAGTTTAGGGACCTGATAGGAAAAGGCGCATCCATCGAGAAGTGCCTCACCGACGAGACCTATATTTATGATGCCTTATATACGGCCCTAGTTTTTGGCAGGGTGGATTTAATCAAATATATCGTCGAGAACAATCAATACTCAGACATAAACAAGACCTATTCTGAGGATGCCGAATCCCCGCTAACCCTGGCCTGCAATATGCAGGACAAAGACGAAGCGCTGCAAATTGCGCTGCTCTTAATAACGAAAGGGGCTAAAGTAGACGGGTCTGGCCCAAGTGGGGGCGAAGAAACCAAATACCCACTATTAATTGCAGCCAAACGGAACAACGTGGCGCTGACTAAGGCCTTGATCGAAAAAGGGGCGAGAAAGGAAGTGGCTGAGAATTCAGGTGCCACGGCCACATCCATTGCGTCTGATAGTGGATTTTCCGAAATCGCTGAAATGGTGAAATAGTAGACACCCGAGGATAAAGATCCCATGGGCACCTATTTCACATTAAGAGCAAACTCATCAGAGCCAGTGATGGTCATACGTGACACCAAGAAAGTAACCGAACCCCCTTTTGACTCAGAATTCTGGAGGTCAGGGGATAATACGTCTGTTTTAGCGTGGGTTGATTACACAGACTTAAAAAATCCGATTGTCACAGCGGCTTTGAAAGTTTCAAACACGGCAGTGGAATGCATTCAAGTTCCAATAAATACAGTCAAATGCAGCACCGAAGAAGAATTTGAAGGCAGAGTTTAATTGAGCAACACCGGTACCCAGAATGAAAACTAAGCACTTGAATATGGGCGCCGAAGTTCAAACCGCAAGGATTTTTTTTGGTATAAATTTGATTTCTGTCAAAACGTTTCTTGGAATGAATCCCATCGCACGCATTGACTTCAATTGCGGAATTTTGAAACTCTTTATTTTGTCACTAACCTGTTTGGCATTGAGCGCCTGCATTAAAAAAATTGACCCAGCGCCACAAGATTACAAATCATACTCCAATGTCGATTCGAACCTGACCATCGACTCAACTACTTGGTACTCTCCCTCTCCTGGAGACTGGTGGAGTTACCAGACAAAAATGGAAGGAGAATGGGTGGAGGGCACCGAATATCGGGATTCCATCGTTTCGGTGGAAAAGAAAGGCAGGCAAACATACCTGAAAGTCATCACCCACAAGACCGATACACCTGTTACTCGAGAATGGCGTATCGACCCATCCGGTCTTGTGATACAGAGAATAGGTTCTTCTGATTCCTGGCTGTTTATCGCCCACACCAGACCACAGATAGGTTCGACTGTACCAGATAGTTTGAAGGCGTTTTTAACCGACTGCGGGCCCGTGCATGCCGATTCCTGCGTGGTTTATCAACAGTATGACCCAAATGTTGTCAGTGGTGACTCCTTAGCGAATTGGATTGGAGTGTTTCAAGCCAAAAAAATAGGCGTTTATATTCGAACAACCTCAGAGGTCGGCGACTATATGCGTGGTTATTGCATTAAGGGCGAGGAGCATGTCATTGAATAGTAATGAACATAAACCAAAGCCTCGGCAGCCAAAGGTTAAGCAGCAGGTTCGCAATGAAACGTCCTATATAAGCAAACAGGTTCTACCGCGGATTCAAGCGAAATTTGAATGTTCCGACAAACCAGGCCAACATTTCCTTGTGCTTTCAAAAGATTCTTCGCGCTCAAGCCAGAGGGAAGATGTCATCACCCTCAAAGCAAGCCAATTCCGCCAAGAGGGACCGACTTGGATTCGTGAATGGGAAATCAAAGACAGACAAAGTTGTCATCGGCTGGATCACGCCGGGTATTTCATCCCGGAGTTAACATCCATTTCTGATTTGGATTCAAACCATATTTCGGAGTCCTCTGCAGCCTACAGGCTCGCTTGTTCGGGCGACATAGGGCCAGAAGTGCTAATAGCGATATTGAGGGAGGGCCAAATGAAAGCCGCCATTCGTGGAATTTCCATTGTGAAATCAGATCGTTTTCCACCTGAAGGTGGGATCTTAACCAAGGACAACATTTTAGAAAAGCATCCAAATTTCAGTACCCACCTAGAAGCAATTTGGAAGATGGCTGCGGGATTTTGACTACCTATGTCTCCCAACATTAATTCACAATTCATGGTTACCTACTATTATTTTTCTTTCTTGATTTTCGCGTTCCCTTCTTATTCTGAATCACCCAATGCACACTTGCAATTGGACTCAAACATCGTACTTAATTCCATTCCTTTCATCGACAAAAACGACAAATGTGGGTTAGTTATTCGCAGAATCAATCATGGCGAATTTGGATCGTCCCCCTACCGTTCTGAAATACAAGCCGGGTTTTATTCAGTTCAAAAAACAACCTCCCAATCCATTTGGAAATTGCGCGACTTCAACTCTAATCCCTTGGAAACCATTGAGTATTCCCACAATCAATATCGCCTGTTGGATGTCGACAGCAACGGGCAAACCGATGTTTTTCTTTGGTACTCCAAGGTATCTGATGGCCTCGATCCCGATACATTAAAACTTTTTCTGTATGTGAATGGAATAAAATACGGTAATCGCGGACGAATCCCCAAATTGGGGGGCGACTTGAGTTTATACGAAAGTAAGCCTGACGCGAATAATTCCAAGGCTTCGCCGGAGATACGTCGCTTAATTCAAAAGCAATGGGAAATTCTGGTTAAGCCGCAACTTGAAGCGCTCAAAGTGGAGGCTATAGAATGACATTCCCATGCCGTCAACTCTTTCGTCCGCTATCCATCACCACGGCATTCGCCATGCTGACATTGCAAGCCGGCTGCGCCGGCCATAAGGAGGACGCCATGTCCGCAATGAAAAAAGTCCCCTTTGTTGTGATGAACGATATTCTCACTTTGAACCCCATTGACGAAGAGCCTGATCTCATTCCCATGACGGATATCGAAGTAGGTCCACAGGGTTATTGGCTTCGCAGCGAGGGTGCCTTGACACGCCTGCACCTTGGGGCCAAGGTCGCGTCAAGTGCCCCCGATTGGAAACGGCACCACGCCTTCCTAGTCACTTTGGGGGTGCAAGGCACAACGGGACATGCGATTCGCTTGCAGGGCGTAGAAATTCAAGGCGATACCCTTCGCATTTCGATACAGCATGTCGAGCCCAAGGGATCGGTGGGTGAGGCTCTCACCCACCCCGCGACTTTATTCCGGATTGATGCGCCGGTTGGCGAATTGCACCCCGTCTTGAATATCGACGGCAAAGACACTGCCTGCAATTGGCACATTCTGAATTGAGGTGAAATCATGGGCGAATTACGGCAAATCGTGCTTGATGGCCAAGAAGAGAATGGCCTATTCACCGGAGAAACCGCGCAAATCCGTTTGCGGGGAATTCCCAAAATCCGGATCTTGCGGGGAAAAGATTATTTCACGCCCTATTCCGATAGCGCGGAAAACACGGCAAGCGAGCTTGGTTCCAGCGCCGTGTTTTGTCCCGTGCCCAAAGCCGTCGTCGCTTTGTTGAAAAAACTGAATCGCCGCCCAGAGCCGGCGTCTTTGGCGCAAATTGAAATCGATGCCAGCGAGGTGCAAGGGCAAAGCGCACCGGTGAAGGCCACGTTAAAAGCAGGTAGCGTAACAAAAGAGATTCCCCTGGAATTAAAAGGCAATGTTTGGGTATCGGAAAAGTTCGTTTTGCTCACCTACGGCGATGGCAGCGCCGATGCCGCGCCGTTCGAGGACGTGCTGGCCATCGACATTTCCAAGGGCGATGCGGTGGGCTTTGAAGTCGAAGGCACGCTTGAAGTCGGGACTCATAAGCGCAAATTCGGCTGCCTGGACGTGCAATTGAAAGACAGTGACGACGGTAAATTTCGCTCGATACGATTCGGAATATTCAAAGACCGAGCTTCGGGGATTAAGCTTATTTGTCCGCAAATCGGCGCCAACAATTTACGCGTATTGCTCGATGACGGACAAAATGAAACGCCCGATCAATTGGATATCACGCGCTTTTTGAATCCCGCCGGGGCGGTGACGGACAAAGCTGCAATGCCGAAGGCCGTAAACCCAGAAGAAAACGCGATCACCGGAACTTGGACTTCCCCCACTCCCCGCACGCGAATCTATGACGATCCGGAACAGGAGTCCCAATTTCTGGGCATGCTTTTGCTCGGCGAAAATCGCATTCTCATCCAAGATACGAGTAGCGGGGAAACGGTTTATGAAGCGCATTTCCTGATTTACGAGGATGACGAGGATATTGTCGTCGGTTGGAATTACGGCATGGACGAAACGAAGGAAGGCGAAAAAGTCATCGACATTTCCGCCAATCACGTTTTGCTTGATTTCAAAGACGGCACGAAATGGAAAGAGCTGTCGCAAACTCTACATGCTTTGCATTTGATACCGCAAGGCATAGCACCGCAATACCGCATTGTTCAGGCCTCTACCGCGATTTACGTAGCCGGCAATGCCCTGGCGTCCTATGTGGCTTTTGCCAATGAAGCGCATTTGCCTGGCATCGAGAGTTTCGGCTTGGATGTCGCAACCGGCGGCCCGGAAGTGGTGACCGAAAAATTGGCGGAAGCTTTTCGTCGTGATTTTACCGCCGGCAATCATTCCTTCACCAATGCCGCCACCGATTATTTCCATCACTTTTACATTCACACCTTTCCCGCGCATAGACTGATCGACCATATTCGCTTCGGCACCACGGCTCCGCCCTCAGTCATTCTCGAAGGCAGCCATTTTTTGAACAAGACCTTTATTCTGCCTTCTTGCAAACCCTCGGTGAGGGCGGCCCTGCAAGCGCAGAGCGATAATCCCAGCCGCAAAATGGCCATATTCGGACATGCGGACGCCAGCGGCGAGGATGCGCATAATACCACGCTCTCCCAGTTCCGGGCTGAAATCGCCCATGCCCTGCTCATCAAAAATCCAGACACCTGGCTGACGCGCATCGATGGCACACCGCTGATCGTGGAAACACCTTGGGGTACGTCGGAATTGCAATTCATGCTCAAGCACCTGGATTTTTATCAGGGTCCCGTGAATGGTGTTTCCGATCCCTCCACTCGTGCCGCCTCGCGTAAATTCCTTCAGAAAAAAGGTTTGCCCGACAATGGTTCCGGTCAATTGAATCGCGCTGCGCGCCGCCAACTGATTTCGGATTATATGGATGATTTGGTGCCGACCCCTTTGCAGGCCACGGATTTTCATCGCGACGGCGCCGGGCAACCGGCCTTATTTGCGGCAGGCGAAGCCTTTCCCCTCATTCCCTCCGACCCGACCAATGCGCAAAACCGACGCATCACCTTTGTCTTGCGCACCGCACCTCCGCTGCCAGTGGACATCACGCAGCGCGGCGCCCTTGCCCCCTACCCTGCCTGGATTGCCCCGGAGCCGGATGCTCCCGCCCAAGGCGGCGATAATCCCCCTGTCGCCGTGGGGTGCTGGGATTCGGGTTTCGGCCACAATGATGATTTCAGTGGTGATCGACGTGATATTTCCAATCGGCTTTTCGTGCGTGGGCGCCGTCTTGTCCGGCCCACCTTGATCGGTGATTCCGGAGTCACCACCCATCGCGTTTTTCGGGATGGGGACTTGAGTGGAACCATAGTCGGAAAAAACGCTTCGAACTTTCTCTTCGTGCAGTTGAGCCCGGCTCAGAATCTCGTCATGACTGATGAAGCCACGCCCCATGGGACCTCGGTGATGACCACCATGGCTGCCGACGGGGTGGGAGATGAAATCGGCGGCGCGTCGAGAAATGCTCGCCAAGTCGTTTTAGGCACAGGCAAGGATGTGAAATTTCGTCCAGTCAAGTCTTTTTCCGGCACTAGCGATACGGATTTTCTCGGCTCCCTTGCCCGCTACCGTATCATGCAAAACGATCCGGAAGTGAAAGTCGTCTCCACTTCTTTCGATGTCCGCTTTTTCGATACGTTGTCAGTGAATCAACAAAATGCCATACGCCAAGCCGCACGCACCATGGTGACGGCTGGCAAGTTGTTTTTCCTAGCTGCAGCCAATGTCCAAACCTCACCCTCGCAATTGGCTCGTCGCGACGTCCTGCACACCGAAAGCGGAAACCATGCCCCGCGTCGAGCGCAAAAGCGTAGTAGCCTCACCGGCAATAATCTTTATCGCCGCAGCGTCATGGCTGTCGGAGCATCAACTCAGGCTTTGAGTGGCGCCGCACATACTTCTGGCATTACCGAATTCCCCACTAGTTTCACCTTCCTAGGCGATGAAGTCTCTATCGCCATGCCCGGCCAAAATGTCCGCGCCTTACAGTCGACCACGACCACGCCCAATGCCGTGACCATAGCCCCTATCAGCGGCACATCCTTCTCCACACCCATGACAGCCGGAGTCGCGGCAGAAATGATGTTGGCGAATCCGATTTTGCAGCAAGGCGCGAATATGCCGCGCATCATCGAAATGCTCGAAGCGACCGCCGATTTATTGCCATCCTTGGCATTGGCGCCCGCCGCTCAGCGAGGACGGTATTTGCCGGGTGCGGCAGTCAATCCCGACCCACAATTGGTGCCTTCGGATCTCGCCGGTTTCCGCCGCGTGCATTTTTGGAAAGCGGTTTTGGCGGCGGTGAATGACGGTTTGCCCAGCGAGCAGCGCATTCCCAATCCGGCAGGCGGGGCCAATATCCTGGCCACCGCGCATTTCGATCAATTGACGGGGCGCGATCATGCCGCCACCACTTGGTATGGCTTTGAAATTCGCTCGCCTATTGCCGATGCCCAGATTTATTTCAAGCGCGCCGACGGGAGTTTTTTGCCCGTAGAAGATGGCGCCGCCGCTTTGCCCCAGGCCAATCGCCGGGCCACCACCTGGGCGCGCGCGCAGGATTTACGCATGCCTGCCGGACCCCTGGCGGGAACCCTTCTACCCAATTTCCCTTTCACCGTCGCAGCCAATGGCGTAACGCTTTGGTTCCTGTGCCAGTTCAGCGCCAAGCGCGAGGAATTGGCGCGCTACAGCCGCTTGTGCATCTACCCCAATACCATTGATCCGAGCAATCCTCTTTTCGCGCGCGCGCCGACCCTGAGCTTCATGCCCTTGGATCAAATCACGCGCATGCGCAATAAGGCGGGCATTACCGGTCCCGAGGCCACAGGCAATGCCGACTTGGCCCAAATTGTGGCGCATGTCGAGGAATTCGATGACTTCGTGTTTCATTGGACTATTCGCCCCCAGGCCTTGCATCACTTCGTCCTCGTTCACGGGGAAGGTGCCTCGGTCGCGGAGGATTTGACCGTGACCTTATTCGCAGCCGACGCCATGGGCAATTTGAAAACCGACTTCAACGGCAATGTCAATATCGGCCACAATGGCACGGCAGGAGCGCTCGTCGGAGTCAATTCTACCGGCGTTCACATCAACGGCAATATCGCAGGCGCTTCCACCGCAATCGCGGTCGCGAATGGCATGGCCACCTTCACCGTGCGCAATCATACCGTGGAAAATTTCCGGCTAACGGCTACCGATGGAGCCGGGCACAATGACGATTCCGCCTCGCCCATTATTCATGTGGGACCGCCGGGGCCTTTAGGCGGCTTGCGTGTCGAAGTGACGCATTTCAATGGCGCGAGTGTGACTGCGACTCCGCCGCGAGTGGGAGACAGACTGAAATTCACAGTCACGGTATTAGACACCCACGACCGCGTCAAAACGAACTTCACCGGACAAGTGGACTTGCGCGTGATCGAGGGACAAATGGGTCAGGAAGGCGCCAATCCGCCCGCCACCAAGCGCGGTGTGCATGTTGCTGATGCCCAGGCCGATGCCTTCGACATTCAAAAGTTCAAGCATAATTTCGTCGCCGGTGATCGCGGAAAATTCGAATTCTCCGTTTTCGTTTATACCGCGGGAGCAACGAAATTACAGGCCGTGCGCGAGGCGGTTTCCGGGGAAAGCTCCAGCCTGAACCTCTTGCCAGGCGCTTTGCATCATTTCGACATCACGGGCGTGAATGCCATAGCCGCCGGTGCGAATGTGAATTATGAAGTGCGTGCGCGTGATGCCTTCGGCAATTTGAAGCATGACTATTCCAATCGAGTCCTCATCTCCACCCAACCCGGCGCCATGGCGGGTTCGGGGGTGGGTGGTGCGAATCGCGGCGTCTTCTTCAATAACCAACCCAGCAATCCCAACGATCACTTGGATTTCAGCGATGCCGATCGCGGCGTCAAGCCCTTGGCCTTGGTCGCCTATACGGCGGGGAATTTCCAAATCCGAGCGGTCCAAGGTGGAGTGACCAGCGACTCGGCGGCCATCACCGTCAATGCGCCTGCGGCCGTGACAGCTTTCGGCTTTGAAGTGGGCCCAAATCAAAACCGCGGCGTCAGCTTTCCGGTCACCGTCATTCCTCGCGATACGGGTGGCAATCGAGTGCCAAATTTCGCCGGGAATGTCACCCTCTCCGTCGTGTCGGGACCGGCCTCTACCATTGCCGTGAATTCGCATGCCTTCATAGCCGCCGACAATGGGCAATTCACCTTTTTTGTGAGGCCCAACAATATCGGCACTCTTGTCTTACGGGCTCTTTCCGGAGCCGTGAATACGCCAACCGCCGCCATCACCATTTCCTAAGGCCTAAGAACAGCCCATGCCTACCCACCAAGGACAAACCGACCAAGTCGTCAAAATAAAATTGCAGTCTTATTTGCTGCTCGCCCGCTGGCTTGAAAATGACATCGCCGGAAATGGCGAGGCTGTTCTCGAAGTCATCACCGCCTATGTCGGAGACGGCGCAAAGGTTGAAGTCGCCATCAAGGACTTGCAGGGCAAAACCCTGGAGACGCTTAAAGGCAGCATTTATTCCAATATGTATCGGGCACGTTACCGTATCGCTCCGGGCAACAGAACCGGAGGCATGACACTTGAAGCGTCCCTGCCGGCCCACGGTCTCAAGCTTGTCGGCGGTGGGGCAAAGGTCGGTATGCCGGTCGAATTCAGCGATTTAAAGTGGCTGAAGGCAACGGAAGAAAGCGCTCCCGAAGCCGCCGAAGAAGGGCAACTCCTTCGCCTGCAGGCCAAGGTCAAAGGCCTGAGCGAGGGCGATATGGCCCACATACGGCTGATGATGCATGTGCATGCGAAAAAATTCGGATCGCCGGTTTTGCTCGATGCTGAAGCTCCCGTAAAAAGCGGAAAAATTGAAATATCGACCCGCGTGCAAATGACGGAAAAAGCGCGAAAGGTCCGCACGCAAAGCGAATTGGATAAGGAGGGAGGCAAATACCATCAACCCTCACTTGCCTTTCAAATTCGCGCCAAAGGGGTGCAGGCCGAATCCAGCGACATTCCTCTCATTTCTAAACTGTCTTTGCATTTCGAAGAGAGCCCGGGCCATGCGGGAAAACTTGAAGGCAAAAAAATCACCATCACGACGCCGGACGGTAAAACCCAGCAGAAAACCATTCCCAAAAACGGTGTCGTGCTCCTGGATAAAACCAAACCTGGCAAACACAAAATCACGGGCGAGGGGATTAAAAAGCTCGCTTACACCGAGAAGGCTGCGCATCCTGTTTCGGAAGCCACCAACTCGGCCATCACCAAAGAAGATAAAATCGAATTGGTGCGCCTCATCACCCTCTCCGAAGGTGGCAAAGGCGAGTCGGCCTATTGGGCTATGAATCTCGACTATGAATTCGAAGGTCGATGGGATTTGCCCAAGGGCTGGTGGAAAAAAGGTAAGGACGGAAAATCGGCTTCCAAACCCGACAAAAGCGATCCGAATGTGCCGTATTCCAAATATTCTGACAAGCCCCGCCATGTCGGACTTTCCTATGGCACCATACAATTCACTCAGGAAGGACCGCTGGGTGAAGTCGTCAAAGCCATGCAGGCCAAGGATGGGGGCAAGTTCAAGGAAGTCTTCGGCGAGCACAGCGATGATTTGGTAAAGACTCTGACGAAGAAAGGCGACTTCGTTTCTGAGAACGAGGAGATCCTCGACAATCACGGAGAGTCTCTTGGTTTGAAAAAAGTGCGCCGACGCCCCAGCGTCCAGCCGGTGGGTGGCCACGAATTGTGGCAATCTTATTGGACGGAAAAGTTCAAGCTCGCGGGGTCGCACAAGCCTTTTCAAGAATGCCAAGACGAGAAGGCCGTGACCCAATATTTGGATCCTTGCCTGAAAGCCCTGCATGAATCGGGCATTCCCTCGATTTCGCAAAAAGGCTTGGCCCTGCTTTACGACCGCTCGGTCAACAATGGTGTGGGCCGGGCGCGTAAGCTGGTCGCCGGCTTAGCCAAAGTTCAGGATGAAAAAAAATTCTGGAAAGACACCATTGCCGATTTGAAGGACTCGGTGAAGGCACGCATGCAACATTTGGCCAATTCGGATGCCGTCAGTTGGGACAAACTTTTCCTGATCTCGGAAATCAAGCCCGTGGCCAAGGAAAAAACTCCAGCGGTGGCGCCATCAAATGCGGCAACGCCGGCCAGCTCCAACACTGGCGCCTCACCCGCGCCCGCGACGAATCAGCTCAAAAAAGGAGCGACGGGAACGCGGGTGCAAGAACTCAATATTCGGCTTACCGGTTTCGGTGAAGGCGAGCCTTCCCTATTATTCGATTCTAAAACCGAAACTCGCGTCAAGACCTTTCAAAAGGAGTACTTGGGCAAGGCCGCGCCTTCAGGCATATTCGATGAAGAAACCGCGACAGCCTTAGATGAATTCGCCGGCACGCATTTGATTTCACCCGAAACACCCAATGGGAAAAACCATTTGCGCTGCCCCTGCGGAAAATGTGCCGGCTTTGGTAGTGGCAAATACAAAGGTGAATATTTCGGATCAACGCCTTCCGAGGCTCGCCACAAATACGAATATCCCGGCATGCATCGCGGTTTGCTTTGGTCTATCGCTGCTTTCGCTTTCCGCATCACCAAGCACACCGAATATGGCTTGCAATTGGATAATATTTTCTCTGGATATCGCTGCTGGCATGATAATGAAGCCCATGGGCGCAAAACCACCAATCACATGGGAAAAGCTTGCGATTTGCATATCAAGATTGTCTCGGGAAAAACCATGAGGCAATCCTGCGACCTGGCGCGCAACTTTTTCAAAGATCACATGGCGGCGCAAATCGGATGGAGCGGTAGCAATCGCCTATCTTTGGAGCCCGGAGACATTGCCCCGACCTGGGTGCATTTCGATGTGAGGCAATATGCGGCCAATTACCTTGCCGACTCCTTCTTTACCCAAACCCTTGCCGGCCTCAAGGGCGGTAGCGCCAAGGATTTATTGCATGCCTAAGGCCATTTCCTTTGTCACCATGGTTTTCTTTTCGAGCTTTTTGCTGATGGCTTGTCAGGAAAAAAAGCCAGCCACAGACGAAATTTCCCGGAGCGATTCGATCGCAGTCTCGACTTCGCATCAGACTAGCATTACTCCAGGGGATGCGAATCTCAATCAAGCATGGAATCAAGCGATTGCAAAATTCAACACCGACTCCCTGATCGATGGATCAAATCTCTTTTCTACGGACTCAATCCTTATCCTGCTAAATAAAATCAAAACCGATACAGTTGTGCTCGACTCAATGTTTGGGGGGGATGGCTGCAGTGGTGATAGTTCCAAATTCTTGCGCTATCGCGATGGAACCCAGTGGACTTTGCGCGAAGGTTCCAAAAGCTTTGTGGAAATTCAAGGAAAAGCCCTGGAGCGACTTGGCCTACATTCCCCAT
>JAYUVP010000199.1:0-6628 GCA_043753995.1 Fibrobacterota bacterium | reverse complement strand
CAATATCGAGGTGGGCCCATGCCGTTTTTTCCGGCACGAATTCCTGCAAAAACAAGGCGGCGGTGATGGCGCCAGCCTCGGCCTTGCCCACATTTTTCATGTCCGCCACAGGGTCGTCCAGCCACTCGCGGTATTCGGCTTCCAGGGGTAGAAGGCAAAACTTTTCGCTTTCCTCGCGGCCCGAGTTGACCAAAATGTCGCCTAAAGCAAGGTCATTGGCGAAAGCCCCGGCGATAGATGGGCCCAAGGCGCGGACTATGGCTCCCGTCAAGGTGGCCAAATCAATAATATGGGTAGCACCCAGGTTACCAGCTTGCCAAAGTCCGTCGGACAAGACCAGGCGACCTTCGGCATCAGTATTGTCGACCATGACGGTTTTGCCGTTCTTGGCCGTGAAAATATCGCCGGGCAAAATGGCGGCATTGCCGGGCCGGTTTTCGGCTAGGCAAAGCACGACGGAAACCTTGATGGGCAATTTAAGATCGGCTATGGCCAAAAAGGCTGCCCAGGTCGTGGCTGCGCCTGACATGTCGCATTTCATTTCCCACATGCCAGCGCTGGGCTTGAGACTGATGCCTCCCGTGTCAAAGGTGACGCCCTTGCCGACTAGGACCAAGTGGGGCGCGTTTTTCTTGCGCTTGCCGCCTTCATAGGTGGCCCAAACCAAGCGCGGCGGATGATCGGAGCCCTTGCCCACCGACCAAAGCCCTTGAAAACCTTGTTTTTGCAAACCTTTTTCGTCGAGGACTTCCACCTGCAAACCGGCTTCCTTGCCCTGTTTGCGCATACGATCGGCAAAGACCGAAGGCGTCAAAACCGAGCCGGGCTCATTGATGAAGTCGCGACATTGGGAAATGCGATGCGTGACGATTTCTACGGCTTTCAGGGCCTTAACGCAGGGCTCTTGAAGGGCCGAAGCGACGCGAAAGACAATGACGGGATCGATTTTCTTATTGTCTTCTTTAGCTGATTTGTAGCGCTTGAACTCATAGCTCCATAAGGCCAGGCCTTCGGCTATGGCCTTCAAATCCGAATCATTGCCTTTGTCGAGAGCAAGGGTAAGCGATTCCGAGGAGCGCGCCTTAGCCAGATCGATGGCCGCGCAGGCGAATAGGCGCAAATTATCGGCACGGTCGAGGCCCTTACGCGTCGGAACTTGGCCAATGGCTAAGGAATAGTCTTGGTGAGAAAGGATTTCCCAGGTCGAGGTCAACACCCTTTCACTTTGCTTGCGCACCGTCTCCATCACCTTGGCAAGCAAGGCGGGGGAGGCCTCGGGCAGCGAGCCCAAGAGCGATTCTTTTTCGACCGGGATTACAAAAAGCTGAACCGGGCGCTTATTGCCGGTTTTTTCGGAAGTCTCCACCAACCATTGCATTCGGTATTTCCTTGGGATTCGACCTGACAAAGGGATTTTGGCAAAGTTACAACCCTATTTCCATAGCCTTGGTCTTTGGCGCTAATTTTGCTTTTGTTAAAGAATGGAGCCTATAGTGAAAACACTGAAGCAAAAAAATGACAATATGGTGTTTTTGTCGCAAAAATATTGCCAAATATGGACACATAATTCCCATACGCTGAGGTCAGAGGCCGAATGAAAGACTTCATGGTACACCAGGGTCGAACCCTGGCCGCAATTACCGAAATCAGCAAGCTATTTAGTTCCTCCCTGGACTATACCGAGGTTGCAACTCGCTGCCTTTGGACCCTTTCCGAGGTCTTGGACCTGGAAAAGGGCACCTTATTGATGCCGACTTCCGATCGGAAATTCCTGGTCATCAAGGCCAGCGTCGGTTTTGCCCCTGAAGAAGCAAGGTCCGCGGTTTACAAAATCGGTCAAGACTTTGTCGGCAAGGTTTTCAGCAATTCGTTAGCCATGGCCTTGCCGGGCGATGAAGTATTGGAAGGCGTACCCACGCCCAAGCAGGAAGGTGATGACTTTCAGCTTTATCGCATTGGTTTTATCGCCGTGCCCGTGATTTTGGACAATCGCCCCATTGGTGTCATTACCGCCCATCGTACGTCTCGCAGCACCACCATGGTGGACGAAGATATACGTGTGATGAAAATCGTGGCCTCCTTACTTTCCCAAACGCTTCGTATTGCCGATATGGTGCGCGAAGAAAATGAAAGGTTGGTGCAAGAGAATCGCGAATTACATGCGGAATTGGAAGACCGTTTCAATCCTGAAAACATGATTTCCAATTCCTCATCCATGGCAAAAACCTTGGCCATGGTAGGTCGTGTGGCGGAAACTGACGCCACCGTACTTTTACGCGGTGAAAGCGGCACTGGTAAAACCCTTTTAGCCCGCGCCATCCATTACAGCAGCGGGCATAAAAAAGGCCCTTTTGTCATTGTGAATTGCGCCGCATTGCCGGCCAGCATTATCGAAAGCGAATTGTTCGGCCACGAAAAAGGCGCCTTCACCGGAGCCGTGTCTCAGCGCATTGGACGCTTTGAAGCCGCCGATCGTGGCACGCTCTTCCTCGATGAAATCGCGGAATTGCCGTTGGAAACCCAGGCCAAGTTATTGCGCGTGATTCAGGATGGCACTTTCGAACGCGTTGGCAGTTCGAAAACCATCAGTGTCGAGGTTCGTCTTATTTGCGCGACCAATGCCAACTTGGAGCAAATGATTCGCGAAAGGAAATTTCGAGAGGACTTGTATTATCGCCTCATGGTCGTGCCTGTGAATGTGCCGCCTTTGAGATCGCGCAAAGAGGACATTCTTCCGTTGGCCTCTTATTTCTTCAAGCGCTTCACCACCAAGTACAATAAGCGCATTTCTTTGTCGCGAGAAGTGATGGAATTCCTGGAAAATTATCCCTGGCCGGGCAATGTGCGTGAATTGGAAAACACCATTGAACGCACCGTGGTTTTGGCGGGCAATGAGGCTCTCACGGTTAAGGATATTCCCGTTCTCAATACCATGGTGGAATCGCCGCCACCCCTCATCACTCAAGCCCCTCAACCTTTAGGTGTTGTGACAATAGCCCCGGTGACGGGCCGCACTCGCGAGCGACAATTGTATGAGCGCGTGCCATTACGTGAAAAAGATTTGCGTGAAGCTTTGCACAATGCGGGAGGCATTCAAACCCATGCCGCCCGAGTGCTCGGTGTTTCATTACGACAATTGCGTTATGCCTTGCAGCGTTATAGCATCAAGGCCCAGGAATTCAAGTATTAATCCTTGCCTTTCTTTGGGAGGGGTTTCAGTTTTGGGAATTCCCGCAGGTTTTCATGTCTTGCAGGGTCAATATTTCTTTTAATTCAGGCATGGGTATGGCGCAAATGCCTTGATCGGTTTCGCGGAACCACACGGCTGCCGCTCCATACTGGCGCGCCAGTTCGGCTCCTCGCTTAGGGCCTAAAATGAATAAGGGCTTGGTCAGGGCATCTGTGCGAAGGCTGGAGTCGGCCACAACGGTAACGGCAATGGATGTGGTAGATGGACGTCCAGTGCGAGGATCGAAAATATGATGATAGCGCCTTCCGCCTTGCATAAAGAAGCGCTCATAATCGCCTGAAGTCGAAACCGAAATGGCTTTGCTGCTGGTCAACATTCCGCAAGTCGAATCTGGGATACGGGGATGGCGAATGGCTATCATCCAGGGCTTATTTCCGGATTTACTTCCGCTTACGCGTATTTCTCCACCTGCCTGAATCAAATGGGTGGGACAGCCGAGCGAATCCAGCAGATGATGTAAGCGGTCCACGATATAACCCTTGGCTATACCTCCCAAATCCAGCCGGGCATGCGAACGATGTAATAAGGCTCGGTGTTGCGACAACAAGGTGAGAGGTGGGACGAGTGCGGTGCCATCGACTGACTTGTAGGTAGGATTTTCAGCCAGCAAACTATCCAGCGCCGAATCACTGGGCACGTGCCCATTTTGACCATCACCCAAATGCCATAACATTTTCAAATCATGGAGGGTCATGTCAAAGGTGCCATGGCTTGCCCTTGCCATGTCGAGAGCCGAAGATAGAACGCCTTCGACTTCAGGGTGAATGTCCAAGGTATCTCCCGCTTTTCCGGTGACTTGGGACAATTCGCTATGATCGGAGAAATTGGTAAAAATGTCGGCGAGGCGTTGGGTTTCCATTTCGAGGAGAGCGAAAACCGAATCAGGGGCCAATCCCGTTGGACCATACAGGTTTACAGCCATATTTGTTTCCATGGCCCACCAAGGATGGCTATGCACTGCTTGCTTACACCCATTGAAAATAAATGCAAATACCAGCAGGGAAAAGGCGAGAGCTTTCATCTACGGAAATTAACAAGGGGCTTCCGTGCTCAAAAGCCGGGAAGAGGCCGAGGCTTATTTCTTTTTGCGCATGATGAACCAACCAAGGAAAACCACCCAATTGGAATCCGCCAAATACGTGTGAGGAATCTTGGTCTTGTCGGCATCGTTGGCATGCATTTGATCAGGCAATTGCAAGGTGTCGACGAAAATTTTTCCGGAATCGACCTGTAAAACCACGAAGGGTGGTGATGCCACCTGAATGGAAGGTTGGGTTTGATTTGGCTTGGGGGATGAGGCTGGAATCGTTTTACTCGGGGCGGTTAGCACCGAATTTGCAAGAGTCGCATAAAAGCAAATTGCTTTTCAACACAACAAATGCAATCGGTTCCAATAGGAAAATTTCATAGCCATTTCCTTTGAGAAGTCAAATGGCTCCACTGTTTTCAATTTCGCCTATTTAGCGAAAGGCCTCTTTCACCACATGTTGAATATCGGCACGGGTCTCCCCGGTTTTCTTTTGAATCCGACCCACCAATTCATCGATTTGACCTTCCTTATAGGTCAAATCATCGTCGGTCAAGTTCGCCCACTTTTGCTTTAATTTGCCTTTGGCAATATTCCAATCGCCTTGGATTTTCAGAGTATTCATGGTGATTTCCTTCCGTTTCTATTCCTGATATAGATCGGAAGGGTGTTGCATCACATAGGGCTTGGACCCCAGGGAAACCGGCTCGACAACGGCCGATTAACGCCCGGAAGAATGCATTCGACCAGACAGGTTTCGATTATCGGCTGGTTGCTTCCGGTGATTTCGGCTGCTGCGCTTCATGATTGATTTCACGGATACCTGGGCCTGTGGAGGCGGGGTAAATACGCTATGATAATTCTTGGGATTAAATCCTGAAGGATTGCTTCCGGCGATGAGATGAACCTTGCCATTGTGAGTTACGGTGGCCATGCCATGAATGCCGCCCGTTCCAGGTGTATTGGTCATAACAGCCCACTTGCCCGTTGCTGGATCGTATTGATCCACAACATTGAACAAAGTAAAATCGGCACCTTCGCCACCAAAGAGGTAAACCTTTCCATCGATATAAGCGCCACCGATGGCGCCCCGAGGTGTAGGCATGGTCCCCTTGTCTATCCAGGTATTACTGGTGGGGGAATAGGCTTCTACTAATCCCTGATTGCTTCGGGTATTTCCGGGCTTTTGATGACCACCGAACACATAGATCATGGAATCGACTAGGATGCCACGAGTGTGCTCGCGGGCATTTTTCATATTGGCTTTAGCTGTCCAGGCATTGGTAGCAGGATTGTATTCATGCACGGCCGTAATAGAGTGATAACCTCCGGAATCCGTGCCGGCCATCACATAAATTTTTTGTCCAGCAGCTACCGCAATACCGGCTCCAAATTTTCTTGGAATGGAAGCCAAGGTAGTCCAGGTATTGGTTTTCGGATTATAGCTCCAAGCGGAATTGGTTCCTGCTGGCCACGGATAGCTTTTGCAGCAAGGAGGTGGATAGCCGCCAAAAGCATAGATCAAGCCATTTAATGCTACGACCGAAATATGATTGCGCGACTCGGGCATATTCGCCCCTTGGGTCCACTTATCGGTTTTGGCATTATAAATCCACAATTCATCCGAAGCCCTGGTTTCATCCGTGGTTGGCATGCGCTTCATTTCTCCGCCCATGCAGAAAATGGAATCACCAATGGCCGCGCCATCCCATTCGCTCTGAATGACAGGCAAAACTGCTGCCGTGGTGGACCAAGTGCCTTTATCTTGGGCTTGGCTCGATTTCAATCCGCCGATAAGGAGGATTAGCAAGGCTGGAAATACCGATAGGGATAGGCGTGAGGATTGTAAGAAGGCGAGCATAGGCCTTCAAAATAACCCGCAATGGGTTTTCAGGTTGTCCCTTCTTCTGCACCTTTTGGGACACTGTGGGACAATGCTGAAAAAAGGGCCAAGGAAGTCTGATATCCCTTGGCCCTTTTTAAGTAACCCAACCTTCAAAGCGAGGGGGTGGAACTATTTAGATACTGGAATTCTTTGTCCGGAGAGGTTGAACTGCTTAGAATCTCGCAAGGTATTCGCATCGCGGATGAATCCAGGGGATTTTTTCGCGGTGGATTTGATGGCCTTGCCTTGATGTTGCGACTTCAGGCCGGTGAGGGCAGGAACCACAAACCCGGGTAAGTGAATGTCATCAATATTGATTTCGCCAATGTCCCCCGTTTTGCCGAGGTCGGTGGTTTGCCAAGCAATCTTGGTGGCCTTAGTCAAATCAAAGTCGGCCTTTTTCGCCCAAATAGCTTGGGCAAAGTCGGACCATTTAAGTGAAATCAAGGTCCACTCGGTGGCTGCG
>JAYUVP010000198.1:0-6282 GCA_043753995.1 Fibrobacterota bacterium | reverse complement strand
TCGCTCCTCGCGCCTTGCCATGCGGGCCGCATTCCGGCCGAAGGGATGACAATCTTTTTTACGCCGGACCTCTTAACTTCGCGGCGAGCGTCGGCGAATTTGTTTACCTCGAAACGGGGTTCGGCTAAATGCATGGAGTAGGAATCCCCTAGCGAGATTAGATTCAGGATTCGGCCTAACAAAGACGCCCATCGGAGCCTCCATGACCTTTTTTCGAATCGCTAAGCAGGGTTGCATGCTGCTCGCCATAGGCCTCGTGCTTGGGGCGACCGGCGTGCAAGCGGAAAAGTGGCAACGCATCAAGCTATATGACGGGGGCAATGGAGAGGCCGGTACCTATGGTGATTTCAACCATGATGGGAAGATGGATGTAGCCGCAGGCAAGTGGTGGTGGGAGGGACCTGCTTTCACCGTGAAGCATGATTTTGGGACCCGCACCGGTACCGCCCTCTACCCTTATGACTTCAATGGCGATGGTTGGACTGACTTGATGATGTATTCGGGTCAGGGTGGCGAAGGGTACATGTATATCAATCCCAAGACCACGGGAACCTGGACCGCGACCAAGGTTTTAGCGCGCACCGACGGCGAAAACCCGGATTTTCTCGACGTCACCGGTGATGGAAAACCAGAAGCCTTCGTTTATCAAAACCGCAAGCTGGGTTGGTATGAGGCGGATTGGTCCAATCCCACGGCAGCCTGGAAATTCGTTTCCATCAGCCCGACTCTCAAGCCCAAGATTATGTGGTGCCATGGCTATGGCTTCGGTGACGTCAATATGGATGGCCGTCCCGATGTGCTTGAAGCGGAGGGTTGGTGGGAAAATCCTCCCCAACCCAAGGAAATCTGGACCTTTCATGCCTATGTCTTCGGATACCGGAATGGCATCAAGTATTTCCCTTATGAGGATTTCCTGCTCTATGGTCCCGCGCACATGTATACCTATGACGTGAATAAAGACGGAAGGAATGATATCGTCACCTCCGTCGATGCCCATGGTTGGGGCCTTGCCTGGTATGAGCAATTGACTACCAAGCTGGCCGATGGGTCGCCGGATTTTCAGAAGCACATGATCATCAATACCCGCAAGGAATTTGAAGCGGGCAAATATCCCGCAGCTTTGTCCCAAATGCATGCTGTTTTATTGCGAGATGTGAATGAAGACGGGCTGCTCGATATTGTTACCGGCAAACGCAAATGGGCGCATGGCCGTGATGCGATTGGTCCCGATACGGCCAAAGCCGGCAATGATCCGGAAGCGGCGGCTCCGGGCGTAATCTATTGGTTCGAGCTCAAGCGCGAAGCGGGACAGGTCTCTTATATCCCTCACCTGGTGGACAGCGCTTCAGGTGTGGGAACCCAATTCGAGATGGGCGATATGGACGGTGACGGGCATTTGGATATTGTCGAAGGCAATCAGGACGGGGCTAATGTCCTGCTGCAAAAAGCACCTTTCCCCACGCCCTCCACATCGACTGAAAAATTGCCGCGCTGGCGACCTCTCCTGGAGCGGAGTGTGTTTTTCCATGAGCGCGAGGCCATCCTGGCCATAGAATCACCCGGATCACATCGAGTAGAGCTGATCGATCCCTCCGGAAAAGTGCGGCTTTCCCTGGCCGGGTCGCGACCCGCGGAATACTCCTTAGGAGCCGTCGGCCGCGGGATATTCGTGCTACGGGTGGAAGGGGCCGGGAACCAGTTGGTCCGGAAGGTGGCCTTGCTAGGTCGATGAGCCAATCCTTACGCCCGCATAGACCGTGCGGGCGGTGGGCTTATTTACTTGCGAATAGGCCCTTATAGCGTTCGCGATGCACATAAGCCAAGAACAAGGTTGCTGCTGAGATGGCGATGGCCATGGGTAAGCCACTGCGTTGGTGAATGAGGATCAGGCAGAAAATATTGACCACAATGGGAGCCAATAAAATCAAGGCCAAGGGCACGAAGCGCCCTGCCACCAAGGCGAGGCCGCAAATCAGCTCAATGGCTTTCACGATGGGCATGATATACCCCGAGGCCGTCATTCCGTCATTGAAGACTTTCATGGCGCCTTCCATGGGTGGTTCTGGCATCAACTTGAGGAAATAGCTCACCGAGGCGAATAAAAAGAGGGCCCCAAGCAAGACGCGGACGACGATGGTAGCGATTTTCATGGATGAAAACATAATACGTGTGGAACACTAGGATCCCACCCAGTGGGGGGTATACAATCCGACTTTCAACACAAATCGAACGGGGGTGGCCCGCCTCCCCCGACCTCGGCCCGTCCTGCCCTGAGGCGCGGTCGGCCTCACCCTCCCCTCCGGCGAAGAGGTGAGAGTCGGTGTTAGGGGATTGGAGTCGCGGCCAAAGTCCTAGGGTTCACTGACCCTTGTATTGCAAAGCGGCGTCGAGATCGGCAGCGGTGATATAGGGATAGACCACCAACAATTCCTGGCGGCTCCAGCCAGTGGCTATCAAGCCTTGAATGAAATCGACGGATAAGACCGTGCCGGTCAAATGGGGTTTGCCCTTCAAGACATTCTTGTCGACGGCAATGCTTGAGGTATTTGCGGAGGTCTGAGTCATTTCGGCCATGGGGGGAAAAGAACGCAAAATCAAGCCCCGCGGCAAGGGGAGGGCTTGCTCGAATTTCGATTACTTGGGCCTGGCATGGCAGCGGCCGTCGAGGGTAAAGGCTTTGCCTTTCTTCGCGGGTGAAAAGGCCCCAGGGAGTATTTGGAATTGAGGCCATCCTTTCGCCGAGGCTCGGTGGGCTGCATTCCGATTCCGCCGCTGAGGCTCCTGGCCCAGGGCATTCGGCACCTTTTGGTTGATAAGCAGGAAGTGTCCGCCTTCTCCGAAGATTTTCGCCAGGACATCGATATCGCCATCGTCGTCCATGTCGGCCGCCGCGGCATCGTGAATGGCATAGTCCCCGGTCAACACGACATGCTCTTTCCAGGAACCGCCCTTGCTGTCCAGGTTTTCCCAGATATAAGCCTTCTTTGCCCCGGTGGAATGCGCGGAGCCCGCTGAGAAAACGTCCTTATCGCCGTCGCCGTCGAAGTCCGCATAGATCAAGGAGTGAAAGTCTTGTTTCTCAGTGGAATCCTTGATGAGATGGGTAATCCAATTTCCACCCTTACCATCGCCATTTTCGATCCAGGCGACGCGCCCATTGGGTAAGTCACATTCGGTTTGCAAAATATCCTTGCGACCATCCCCATTGATATCGGTGATGAGGGCGCGGCCCGATAGGCCCCATGCTGACGGATCCCAATTGCCGAATTTGATATTGAGGTGCTCGGTCCAAGTTCTCCCTTGGCCATCGGTATTTTCAAACCAGCGATCGATTCGCGAAATATCCGGATCCCCGTCACCATCGAGATCCCCGACGGCTATGCCGCCATGTTGGGGTGGGTCCTCGGTCTTCCCATTGACCTGCACCTTTTCCCAGGGTCCGCATGCCGAGTCGGGTCGGGGAGACCGGAACCATGTTATGCCATCAAAATCAATGGAGACGATGTCATCGCGGCCATCGCGGTCCATATCCTGGGTATAAATGTCATGAATGTATTGCTGCTCGGAATAACGGCAAAGGGTGAAGCGGCGATCTTTCCCGGTGGAATCAAAGCCCGGATTGCGATACCAATAGCTCGAAGAGGCTTTGTCGATGCGGCCATCTCCATCGGCATCGATGAGGGTGGTGCCCACGTCGGTCAAATTGGAATCGCTGGCCTTATGCCTTAACCAGCCGTCGCCCGTTTTTTCAAACCACCAAACCGGACCACCCCGGCCTTCGCCACTGAAAAAATCCTTATCGCCGTCTCCATCGATATCCGCCGGCAACATCGTTTCGCGATACCAGCCCTTGGCTGTATCGGTTGCCAGCAAGGAGAGTGGGGGCATGGCAAAAAGAATAGAGTTTAGTGACAGAATGAAAAACAGAGCCGGAGCCGAATGCGGGATTTCGCTCAGGAGAGGACGGGGCTTTTTGGGGCGCATGGAAAGGAATCTAAACTCCAGGCCCCAACCTATGTTGCGCCTTCCGCGCCAGGGTTTCAACACCCTGCTAAGGGCTCCGGCGCTCTAAGGCCAAAAAGTTCGCTGAATGGCCCAGAACAATCCCACCCCGGCAATGGCAAGGGAAATCGGTACCACCACAGCCTTGAAATACCAGGGGCGTCGCCAAAACCAAACGGTCAGGGCAGCGGCAAGGCTAATGACGGCCAATTGCCCGAATTCCACTCCCAGATTGAAGCCGATCAAGGTGGACCAGAATTCGGATTTCGGTATGCCCAGATTGCTCAAGACGCCCGCAAAGCCGAGACCATGCACCAAGCCAAAGGCGAAGACGATAAGCCATCGTGAAGGCCTCATCTTTCGAAAGAAAATGTTTTCCAGGGCGACCACGGCGATGGAGAGGGCGATAAGCGGTTCCACGACGCGTGATGGCAGGGTGAACACTCCCAAAATCGATAGCGCCAAGGTGAGCGAATGCGCCACCGTAAAAGCCGTGATTTGCCATAGCAGGGGTCGTAAGCGGATCGAGAAGAAAAACAGTCCAAGAACGAAGAGGATGTGATCCAATCCGTGAGGAAGAATGTGGGTGAATCCTAGGCTGACGAAACGCCAAAACCCAGAGTCGACATTTTCGGCTTTGGGCGAAGCCGAATCCCCTGCATCCCGAGCAATGCGAGCGGCCAGGCTATCACGGCTCAAGGGCAAGCGCAAAACTTTATCGGGCGTCAACCAAGACTTTTGTACCAATTGACCATGCCACATGACCGAAACCTCGCTTAAGGGCTGAACGCCGAATTCGAGGAATAGCTGCACACCCAGAGTGAGTTGTTTGGCGTCCGCGGGTACCTTTGTGCTATAGGTAACGACATAGGTTGAAGCGTTATAGTCCGCGCTGTCGAGGGCTGCGGTATCGGATTTGCCATTCTTGTTCCAGGCCACCACTTGCAAGTCCGAAAGTCCGCGGCCATCGGCCTCCAGCCGGAGGCGGCTTTGCATGTAATAGGCCGATTTTTTGAGGACGCGCACATAGTCGGAATTACCCGATGTATCCACTACGACATATTCTCGAATCGCATTTAATACATCGTCCTTGTTTACGTCGACATGAAACCAAAGCGAATCCGGGTCTCGCAATTCCAAGGTGATTTTGGATGCGCCATTGGGATGGGCATGGACGGGCGAAAAGGTGACGGCGCACACCAGCAGTAAAAGCCATCCGAATCGGTGGAGGTTTTTCATTCGCAACTCGGCCAAGGGGAGGAAGGGCGTTAGGAAATGCGAGAGGCGTCCAGTCATAGCCAGGGCAAAGTACATAGGCACGGGGTTAGGCCCCCAGGATTGAAAGCAAGGAAAAGAAAGAAGTATGGGGTTCTGGAGACCATAAAAAAAGCCTTCGGGATAAATCCCAAAGGCTTTTTGCGAAATGTTGAGCTCTAACTTATTGAAGGATGACGCGTTGCCGCGTCACATTGGCGCCATTGTGCGCTTCAACTTGATAGACGCCTGGGCGAACCGAAGAGCCCAAGGTGATTTCATTGTTCGTCGGGTTTACGCTCTGCTTCATCACGACGGAACCACGGAGATCGCGCACCACAACTTGGGTTTCACCCGGTTGAGAAATATTCACGCGAATGGTATTGCCGCTCTTAGATGCGGAAATGTCATTGTGCTTCAATCCGGAATTGATGCTGACGGCAACGTCAAAGTCGCCGGCGAGATAACGTATGCATTTCCAATAGAGCTTGGGTACGGTGCTGTCGACTTGGGACATCAATTCATTTCCGCCATGGCCAATGGCATTGTAAATCGACTTGCCTTGGCCAATGGTGCGTGCCCAGACATAGGTGTAGTCATTGCTATTGTCGGCCATGGGCTTCAAAACACCCGAGGCGCCATTGCTGGCGGTCACCAAGACCGTCGTATTGGGCAGTTTTCGAACGGTATTTTCAAAGCTATACCATTCGTCATGCAGACGGAACTTATCGGGAATGCCTTCGACGACAAATTTGAGGGCGGCATGTGCCTTCGCTGCAGGATCAATGGTAGCGTCAGCTTGACCTTGATTGCCATGGGTGGTGAACTTGGTGCCGACAACATCACGCAATTCCTTCCAGGAATCACCATGATCGCCAGCGCCATGAATGAGCAGCCAGCCGCCACCTTGATTGACATAGTCCATGACGGCTTTACGGGCCGCGGCATCATTGACCGATCCGGCGCCATTCACATTGTTATTCCAAATGATGACCTGGTATTTTTTCAAATTATCCAAGGTCAGGG
>JAYUVP010000197.1:0-2715 GCA_043753995.1 Fibrobacterota bacterium | reverse complement strand
CCTGCAAGGTGCGGGACGGGAATGCGTAGGACCATTCCTCGTACATCCATTTCCCGATGATGGGAATCCAGTTCTGGAAATATTTGATGTGGCTGATCTGCATGAGACGGCTCCCCCGACCCTTCGGTCCGCTAGCGCTTCCCTTATCCCCAACCGCTGCCCTTAAACTAACTAACAAAACGGGCCGGTGCCGATAGATTCCATCCCCGGATCCCGGCAGAAGCGGGCCACGGGTCCGAAACGGCGAATGCTTGGGGAAACCACCCCGGGAGGCGCGGCTTCCCGGCTTCGCTAACCGGCGCAGACGGCACCCATCGGGGTAACTTCGCGGAGCGTTGCCGTCAATGCGGGAAGCGGGCCGCCGCGCATGCTTGGCACGCCCCATGAATTTTAAGAACGCATCCCACTAGTAACGCGTGCGGTACGGTAGTGCCGTTGCGGGCCCGCGCAATCCCTCTGGCCATCACGCCGTAAACCGATCCACCCTGCCAAGAAGATTCTGGAAAGGGGCGATAATTTTACGCTTGGTAAATACGGAAAAGCGTTTTCAATACCATAAATACGGATTGAAAACAAATAATTGTTTTTTATTCCGCCACCCCGCATAATTGATTACGGAGCTTGAGCATGGATTGCACGCTAAAGGTCCTTCGGAAAACAAAGGAAACGGATTTCCTAAAGTTCCGAAAAAAAACGTCCGATAGTTACAGTAGTGCTCAGTCTCACATTAACAAGGAGGTCGAGATGATAAGCATGAACATAGTCAACAAGAATTTGAAGAAGGGTTTGGCGGCAGCGATGCTGGCAGCCATGGTTAGCGCCGTACCGGCCAAGGCCGATGTTGTCGCAGGCGGCGCCGTGCCCCTGATCAACAGCTTCGTCGCGGTCCCGAACCAGGGCATCGACATCCAGGGCACGAAGGTCCTGGGCTCGGCTGGACATCTCGCTTCCATCATCATCAGCAATAATGCCCCGAACTCGTTCAGCCTGGTGGTCACGTTGACCAACGGCGGATTCCTGCAACAGGGTCTGGCCGCCGGCGCCGGCGCCGCGGGTACTTATAATGCCTTCACGGGCGCGCAGCTCTACACCAACGGCCGCACCCCCCTGGCCGATGCCGTGCAGGGATTCGTGAACGTCGCCGCTGCCGTAGCTTTCACGGGCTTCGTAGCCACGAGCACGGGCACATTCGCTCCCGGCGCGCAAACCGCCGCCACCAGCGACTATACCGTGGATGTGGAAGCCGGTTGGTCCGCTACCACCACCCTCTTGGCCGGATTCTATTCGGAAAAGCTGGTCGTGTCCCTCGTCGCGTTGATGTAATAGTCGGCGCTTTTACGCTTTGATTTAAAAGAAGGGGCTACTTAGCCTCTTCTTTTTATTTCCGCCCTTATTTTACCATAGGTTTTCCCCCCGTAAATGGGCTGTTTTCCCCTTTTCTTGAATGGTATGATCCTTGATAGTATGGCAAACCTCCCCGGCAAGAACCCTTAGCCATGAGAATCCGCGTGCGCAAAGCGGTACCGATTTGCCTTTTCCTGGCGATTACCCTGGGAGCGTCCCAGGCGTCGGCGGCTTTAGGCGATTCGCCCCTGGTGAATACCATCCAAGGGACCAGCAATATCAACTTGAATTTTTCGAGCTCCGGGACGCATCAGCAAATCGGCATTTTCGTCATCAGCAGCAATGACCCCGCCGGTTTCCATGTCACCTTCACATTCGCCAACAAAGGCGCCTTCAAAGTGGGGACCCGATCTTTCACCATGACCAACCTGGTCCTCAATAAAATCAGCGGAACCCTGGGCGGTGGCCTGACCGAACCCGCGAACGATCCCATCGTCCTGGATGGCTCAGGCTCGTGGACCTGGAGCCCGGGCGTGCCTAGCTCGGAAACGGATGCCTATCTGGTGGAAATAGATGCGAACTGGCCCGATCCGTCTTCCGGGATCGCGGGATTCTACTTGGAGAGGATCACGTGCACGATTGCGCATGGTCCCTAGAAACGCTATACTGCGGATTTATGTCATAAAGGAGTGTTCATGATTTCGAGGTTTTCTCTGGCGGCTTCCTTTTTCACCCTTGCCGCCGGAGCATTCGGTTCCAGCTTCACCTTGAATCCCTGGATCCTGGTGTTCGAACCCCAAAAGAAGACAATTACCCAGGTGGTGACTTTCGCTTATCAATATGAGGGATCCGGTACCGGAGGCAAGGTAGACCTACCCACTCCCGATGACCCGCAGAATGTCCCTGTTCCGGTGGAAATCAATATCAGCGCCCGGGTAATCACTCCCGAAGGGAACGTGACCTATCCTTCCAACCAGGGGGCGGATGATTTCGTGGTTTATCCCTCCCAGTTCATCCTCTATCCGGGGGATACGAAGAAAGTCCAGGTACAATGGGTAGGCGCGGTCATCCCGGAAAAGGAGGTGAGCCTGGGCTTCATTTCCACCCAATTGCCGTTGAAATTCAAGGCTCCGGCGGAGAAGCCTTCCAAGGCGATCGGCAAGGTGGAAGTCCAGACCCGCTATGAAGGGATTATAGTGGTGCGGCCTTCGGGCGTAAAGCCCAAAGTGATCGTGGATTCCGCCTATGCGCGGGAGGATTCCGCGGGACCGTCATTGGTGGTGGTACTGAACAATACCGGAACGGGCTTGCAGTCCTTGAAGGATTTAAGCCTGGTTGTTTCGCCTAAAGATGCGGCCGGGAAGATAAAAT
>JAYUVP010000196.1:0-2272 GCA_043753995.1 Fibrobacterota bacterium | reverse complement strand
TGCCCGCTCTGCTGGTTGACGGGACTCATCGAGACGATAGTTAAACGCGATAAAAAGCATATGTGTGTTGACGGAAGCTGCTCCTTAAAGCCTTCAAATAGGTCGTGAGTGAAAACAGGCTATTTGAGGGACGAGGACAGCTTGAAAAAAATTTGAATTTAAATTCAAAAGATGCCGGCTAAAATGAAGCTTGAAAATGAAGATCTAATTCTAGCATCAGCGTGTAAAGGAGATCCGGGCTCGATAGGGCTATTGATCAACCATTACCAACCTGATTTAAAGAAATTCGCTCATGGCGTTTGCCAGTCATCTGAAGATGCAGAAGACGCGGTACAACATACTCTTCTTGTTATGTCGACAAAGATGTCGCTTTTTAGACAGGCTGCGAAACTATCCTCATGGCTTTTTACGATTATTAAAAATGAGTGCCTTAAGTTCAGTAAAAAGAGAAATTCTCATGTTGAAGCTGATGAATATCTTGTTGATCCGACTATCGACGCTGAAAGCGCGCTGAGTGAACGTCAGACGCTTGCTCAAATCCAAACGGCTTTTTCAAGGCTTGAGCCGATGTATCGGGAAGTCTTCATTTTCAGGGATGTCGAAGGCTTAAGTGCTCACGAGGTCAGTAGGCGACTTGGGATTTCGATTTCAGCAGTCAAATCGAGGCTTCACCGCGCTAGAAACGAAGTTCGCCTATCATTCTCTGCATAAGTTCCGTGTTCCAGGGCTGAGGGGATTCCTACGGCCTGTTTCGGTTTCGTTTTGGTAAGCGGCAGAAAGCGTTGAGTTTGTTGAGAAGCGTGCTTTTGTTTCCCGAGAACTTCCCAAATGCGGACGGGGACCGGCCGCCAGGGTCGGTTTGCGAGCAGAAGCATGGGCTATTTGCTGCGAAAAAAAGGGGTTGGGGATATACTTACAGTAACAAAAATTGCCGGAGGAGCAAACGAAATGGTGAATCCCCTAAAGAGAATTAGCTCCTCATTCCGACTAAAAAAATCGAGCGTCGGAGTTGGGGCGGAATCCCTTGCCTCGACTATTTCGGCTTCCCTGGCCTTGCTGGCTTTCTTGGCGTCGTCCGCCGCCTCGCAATCCCTGAAGGGACCCGGACTGGGCAATCTCACCTATACCAGCGCCGAGCTTTTCAAAAGCATCTACACCTTCCACCCGGTTTCGACGGCCAACCCCTCCGATGCCAAGGGCATGAACGCCGTGGCGATGATTAAGGGATACCTGTTCTTCATATACGGGGAAGACTCCGGGAAGCCGGGCGGCGGCATTTCCTTTTACGACGTTTCCAACCCCCGGGCCCCGAAACTCGTCTATTCGAAGGACATCCCCGATTTGCGGGAATCGCATGGATTCGGCTTCCATAGCGAGGGCGGCAAGGACTATGTCGCCATGCAATCGATTTATGGCGTGCATATATGGGACATCACCGATGTCACCAAGCCCTTCATGGTGAAGGATTTCCGCATTCCCGGGGTGTCGGCCAGCGACTACGACCAAGGCGCATGGTGGGTGCATTGGCAGGCGCCCTATTTGTTCGTCGCCCGCGGCCAGGACGGATTCAGCGTCGTGGACGCGACCGATCTCGCCAATCCGAAATTGGTCGATATCATGGTCGACGGTCAGGCCAAGCAGGCTTTCCCCATCTCGAAAACCGGGGGATTCAAACTCGGGCCCCTGTTCGTGGTGGGTAACCTGCTCGTCACGACCAATATGGGAACCGGCCGCAATCCGGGTTTCAGCGCCATAGACGTCTCCGATCCGAAGAATCCCAGGCTTCTGGACACGGACAACTCCTCCTCCTGCTACGCCACTTTCTTCAACGGCAACCGGCTGTATTGCGCCGGCGTCGACGACATCACCGGCATTCTCGTGGTCCATGATTTCAGCGATCCGACGAATATCAAGAAAGTGGGCCAATCGCCCAAGGCGGGCGGCCGGGGCGAATATGTTTCCGTGCAGGATGGCTTCGCCCATATGGGGGTGGAGGACCGCTACGCGAAAATCGATATCAATACCTTCGGCATCGTCCACAATACCTTCACCCTGGCCGACCCGTCCGGCTCCGCGGAACATGCCCAGGAAGGCTTCGCCAACCCGCTGGGGAACCTGATCCTGGTCACGGACGACCACTCCATCGGGAGCAGCCTGATTCCGCATCAGACCGGTCCCGATAACACCCCGCCCGTGGTCAACATGGTCAATCCCCAGCCCAACGCGGTGAACCAGAAACTCACCAGCCGCATCGGCGTCACCTTCACCGATC
>JAYUVP010000195.1:0-3673 GCA_043753995.1 Fibrobacterota bacterium | reverse complement strand
ATGCTAATGGGTCCCCTAAAGAAAAGCAATAAACTCTTGTCCTTGTTTGGGTAGAAATGGTAGCTTTTGGGTAGAAATGGATCTTAAATAAGGCATGAAAACCCTGCGTCTTGAATCCTTTATCGGCAAGGCAACCGTGGCAATTGACACGGCGGGACGCACGAATTTTCCCAAAGATTTTCGCAAGGTGATGCCCGACGAGGCGGAAGGCCAGGTGGTCGTGACCCTAGCCGAAGGCCATACCCTGGCGCTTTATCCTCTGCCCGCATGGAATGCCTACATGGCGCAGCTTGAATTGCTGGGTAAAGGCCCGGAAGTTTCCAAATTCAAGACGCGGATCACATCCAATGCCAAGCTGTCGGTGCTGGATGGACAAAACCGAATTTCCCTGACACCTGAGCAAATGAACTATGCCGGTATTGCCGGTGAGGTCACCTTCGTCGGAGACGGCAAGCGCGTGCGTTTGTGGTCGCCCGCCAAATTTGGCGAACAGATTGAGAAGGTGACCCCCGATGAGGAGTCGCGCTTCGAGCAGTGGTTCTGAGATGGAAAAACTGGAGGGTTATCACGAAAGCGTGATGCCGGAGGAAACGGTGAGTCAATTGGTGCTGAGGCCGGATGGTGTCTACCTCGACGCAACCCTTGGCGGCGCTGGTCACTCGCGTCTTATCCTTTCCCGCCTCAATACCGAAGGCCGTCTCATCGGCATCGATCGCGATCCCGAGGCCTTGGCTCGCGGACGAAACCTTTTGCAAGGTGACACGCGTGTGACCCTGGTGGCCGCGCGCTTCGCGGAATTGGCCAAGGTCACCGGACCGGCCAGCCTGGACGGCGTACTATTCGACCTTGGCGTGAGCTCCCGGCAACTCGATGCCCGCCATCGCGGCTTCAGCTTCGAGGCGGGCACCGCCCTCGACATGCGCATGAATCCAGAAGAGGGATTGGATGCCGCTGCCTGGTTGCGCACAGTGGAAGAAAAAGAATTGGCCGACGCCTTTTACCGTAATTCGGATTTGCAGCGTTCACGATCGCTGGCACGCGCGCTGAAGGAATTGGCGGCCACGCGTGAAAGTTTGACCAGCGATGATTTGCGCGCCGTGGTCGAGACGATTTATCGTCCCCACGCCATGGAGCGGAACGGGCTTTTCGCCCGGGTATTTCAAGCCATACGCATGGAAGTCAATGGAGAGTTGACGGAAATTGCCGAGGGTATGGCGGCGGCCGTGGCAGCTTTGAAAAAAGGCGGACGTCTGGTGGTGCTCAGCTACCACTCGGTCGAAGATCGTGCCGTGAAAGAAGCGGTCACGGCTTTTGAGCGCGACTGCATTTGTCCTACCCATCTCCCCGTTTGCGTTTGCGGTGGCCATTGCCGGCAATTGCGCAAGGTTTTGCGAAAGCCGGGAACGGCTGATGAAAAGGAAATCCGTCGCAATCCCCGTTCACGTAGCGCCAAGTTGCGGGTGCTGGAGAAAGTGGTATGAGCGCCACGGGAGTGAAATTGCGTCGGGTGGTGCTGTGGATGGGAGCCGCCTTGCTGGGCGCTAGCCTGCTTTCCGCCCATGTGTATAAGCAAAATCTCTACATCCGCCTATCGCGAGAATCGGTCAAGCTCGATCAAGTCCATAGGTTGAAGCAAAATGAGTTGGCCGGACTTGAGTTGGATGTCAAGGAGTTGATGCGCCGCCAGCGTTTAGAACAATTGGCCATCCATCGATTCGGCTTGGTGTACACCGGCGCACCCGAAGTCGTGACGCGCCTGGAGGATGTCACTGAAGAGGGCCATGTCGCGATGGCTATGGCGGCAACTTCGGAGAATGCGACGACTGGACATTGGGTAACGGGAGCAATGCGTTGGCTAACCGACGGATTATAACCCTAGCCTTGGTCTTCGCCATGTTTTGGCTTTTCATGCTGGGGCGGGTTTTCCATGTCCAAGTATTGGAAGGCAAAGACTATCGCAATTTAGCGGCAAGCCAAAGTACACGTCGCGATATACTAACGCCCCACCGCGGCGAAATTCTCGATCGACAAATGAATCGCCTGGCGGTGAATGCCGATTTGAAAGTTGCCTCAAGCAATGAGGGCCGCGACTGGACCTTATCACGGGTATGCCCGAACGGGGCTTTGGCGGGACAAGTCATTGGTAATGTGGGTCGCGAGGGTTTCGGCCAAGCGGGCCTGGAGCTTTCTTACGATCAGGAATTGCGAGGAAGCGATGGCTGGCGCTATGCGCGCCATGATGTGAAGAATCGCTATTATCCGGAATTCGATCCCCGCGCCGAGCATGCCGTCGATGGGCATGATGTCATCTTGACCTTAGATTCTCGCTTGCAGGCCATCGTAGAACAAGCCTTGGAGCGAGGGGTTCTGCGCGTGGGCGCCAAGCGCGGCACGGCCATTGTGGTGGACCCCCGCAGCGGCGATTTACTAGCGGTGGCGAATTATCCCTTTTACAATCCCAATTCCCGCGATCGCGGCGCGAATGATGCGTGGAGAAATTTAGCGGTGAGCATGGTTTATGAACCCGGCTCCACTTTTAAAATCATCACGGCCGCGGCTTTATTGGAAGAAAAATCCATTTCACCCGACGATACCCTCGACGGTGAAAACGGCAATTGGTCCCTTGCCGGGCAACTTATTCGCGACACCCATCCCTACGGGCGCATCACATTTCGCGAAGCCATGGCCTATTCAAGCAATATTTGCTTTGCCAAGGCCGGCAGCCATATCCCTTCCGCAACCTTTTACCGCTATTTGCGCTCTTTCGGATTCGGAATGAAAACCGGAGTGGGCCTGCCGGCTGAGGAGGGTGGCTTATTGAAATCGGTCGCGGACTGGAGCGGTAGAACCCAACAAACTATTGCTTTTGGTCACGAATTAAGCGTGACGCCTTTGCAATTGGTGATGGCCGCCTCTGCGATTGCGAATGACGGTGTGCTCATGCGGCCTCGCATCGTGAAAGCTTATCGCCATGGAGTCGAGAATGCCTTGGAAGAAAACCCCCCGCGCAAAGTTCGGCAAGTCATTTCGACTGGCACCGCAGCCAAGTTGAGGAATATGCTGCAGGCCGTCGTCGACTACGGAACCGCCGCTGAAATTCGTCGTCCCGATTTAGCCATGGCCGGCAAAACCGGAACCTCAGAAAAAATCGATCCGGAGACAGGGAAATACGTTCAGGGTTCTTTTCATTCCTCTTTCTTGGGCATGGCTCCCGTCGACCATCCCACCTTGGTTGCGCTCGTGATGGTGGATGAACCCACGCAATTCAAATACGGTGGACAAAGCGCGGCGCCGATTTTCCGGGAAATCATTGACCGGCTTTTAGTGATGCCAGATCCCGTGGTTGCCTTGCAAACTCATGGCAATGTGCCTGCAACGATCCGCGACGCTCGCGCCAAGCCAGGGGGTGGCGAGTTGAATGTTGCGGGTATCCTTCCGGTTGGATTCACCGAAAGGCCATTGCCAATAGATTCTTTGACCTTGCCCGATGTGCGCGGAAGTGATGCGACTCAAGCCGTTTCTGCCCTGCATGCTTTGAATTTTGCGGTCTATGAAAACGGGGTGGGTAGTCGCGTTTTGGCGCAATACCCTGCACCAGGGAATCGCTTGATTCCAGGCGACACCATTCAATTGACCCTTGGTGAAATGCGACCGGGCATGATGCCGGACGTGC
>JAYUVP010000194.1:0-6855 GCA_043753995.1 Fibrobacterota bacterium | reverse complement strand
GGGTGTGCCGCGTCGAGCCACGATACGGTCATAGACCGTAAGCACGCGCTTATGAATGGTATTGCGAGGGCCTTCGGCCAACTTCTGCTGGTCCGAAATACGATCCTCGATACCGCCTAATTCATCCGTCAACTTGTCTAAAACCGGCTGATTGACGGACAAGACTTCCTTATAAGCCGATTCCACGCCTTCCACTTCCTTCATGTGGTTTTCCAGGATTTGCTGGAAATGCAGCACATTGGCCTTGGCGGTCTCGATATTCTTGCGATGCGTCGCGATTTCAGAATGGATGGCGTCGTATTCGCGATTGGTCTTAATCTCATTGAGGCGGTGATTGCTCTCAGTGAGCAAGGCCTCTTCCTGCTGTTGATGATCCTGGTTTTCCTGGATTTTCTTGCGGGTTTCCTCGATCGAAGCCATCAAGGTATCGAGTTTTTTCTTCTCGGCATCAATGTCGGCGCGCAAATTCTGTATCCGCAAAGGCAGATCACGCTTGCTGAGCCTCAGCTCGTGGACTTTCTTGTCCATCGCGGAGAGTTCCAGAAGGTTGTTTAAATCCTCGATCATGCTGCCTACCTGACTGTTTTTGTCCAAGGTAGAACCAGCGACCACGGTATGCAACTACGCTTGGACGTGACGTCACCGAGACGCTAACCTCCAGGATTGGCAATTGCGACGAAGCTTACCCTTGGGATGGCTTGTCGTCGCTGCGGCGATTGAATTGGTTGCCTGCTTTTTCCCAGCCGGATTGCATGCCTGTCGCGAGGAGCTGGGTAATGCTGTCGCCGATCTTGGCATAGGTCGCCTTTTCCGCGGCGGGATATTGGCCCAAGACGAAATCCGCCCTATCCCAATTCTCAGGGCAAGGTCCGACACCGACGCGAATGCGCACAAAGGCTTCGCCAATATGGGCAATAAGACTTTTCAGCCCATTGTGCCCGCCCGCGCTCCCGCCTTGCCGAATGCGCACCGAACCCACGGGCAAATAAACCTCATCGACCAAGACCACGACCTGCTCGGGCTTCACCTTGTAAAATGCCATGAGGGACTGGGCCGCTTCACCGGATAAATTCATGAAGGTTTGCGGTTTGACCAAAAGGGCGGCTTGCCCCCCGATATCAATTCGGGCGGTGAGGGCTTTGTATTCGTTTTTCCAAGTTGAGGCGCGCGCGTCTTGCGCTAGGCGATCCACAAGCACAAAGCCAACATTGTGTCGGGTTTCGGCGTATTTGGGACCGGGATTGCCGAGGCCCAGAATCAGATGCATGACAAGCACCTTGAGAGAGGAGAGGCGACGGATACCCAGAGATATCCGTCGCCTGAGTGGGGACTACTTCTTCTTAGCGGCAGGCTTAGCAGCGGGAGCGGCTGCAGGAGCCTTAGCGCCGGCGGCAGGCTTGGCTGCAGCAGGCTTAGCCGCAGCGGCAGGAGCGGCAGCGGCCGCAGGTTTGGCCCCGGGGACTTCTTCTTCAGCGCGGCCGGAGGTCACGCCGAACAAGGCCGTTTTGGGAGGAGTCAGAAAGACGACATTGTCGATTTTCAAATCGCGCACGTAAAAGATTTTTCCGGCAGTCAACTCGGAGACGTCGAGGTCGAGAGCTTCGGGAATATGGCCGATGCTGGCCTTGACGCGCACGGACTTTTTCATGACGGAGAAAACACCGCCCTGTTGCTTCACGCCCACGGGAATGCCATGAGTGGCAATCGGTACCGACACGACCACGGGATGGGTGTCATTGACGCGCAAAAAGTCGATGTGAATGAGGTCGCGGCGAATGGCGTCGCGTTCGACCTGCTTGAGCATGGCCGCTTCGACCTTGCCTTCGATATCGAGACTGAAGACGGCATTGCGCATGCTTAGAGCTTCGCGCAAATCGGTTGCCTTCAATTGAATAAGGGTGGGTTCAGTTTTCAGGCCATAAAGAACGGCGGGCACATTGCCTTCGCGACGCAAGGTGGCGAGGCCGCCCTTGGTGGTTTTGCTTCGCAATTTAGCGGGGATAACGGCTTTGATGGTGGCCATGAGGCTTCCTTTTCCGGTACACGAATCGGGGCTTGCGATTCGCCTTCTCGGTGATTGTGATGAAGTAAGGACGGCCTCAATAGGAGGCATAAGCCCAGCGAAATCCCTCTGCTTTAGCGATTGCGCGGAAGTTCAGAGAGAACCGGTGGTTGGGGTGGCAGGATTCGAACCTACGAATGACGGTGCCAAAAACCGTTGTCTTACCACTTGACGACACCCCAGCAAACCGGGAAGGCAAAGGTATGAAGGCTAACCTGGCCTTTCAATGATTTTGACGGGGATGCCCGACTTTGTCTCGCCTTTAAGTCAGAAAATGAGCCATGGACTGATATCGCGTGAGGGGAAGGACATCGGCTAGGGCGTTTTGAGCTTGTTCAGCCTGGGTAAAGAGAGCGAAAAGGCTGGCGCCGCTTCCCGAGAGCATAACCTTGACCGGGCCATGGGTTTCCAGGCGAGAATGAAGTTCGGCGATCGGGGCGAAATGGCGCAGCATGGGAGCCTCAAAATCATTGCGCAGCATGCGGTAAAATCCTGGGTCTTCATTCATGAAGTGGTACATGGCTTTGAAGCGTTCCCATTCGCGCTTGCGATTGGCCTCCAGATTGCGATAGGCCCAAGCTGTTTCCACGGCAGCTTTTGGCGTGGCAACTACAATATGAAAGGGATAAGGTTCTGGCGCAGGTTTGAGCCTTTCACCCTTGCCCTCGCCGAAGGCGCAGCCACCCAGCAGGAAAAACGGAATATCGGCCCCAAGTTGAATGGCCAATTCGGCAAGGCGGGCCGTAGGTATGCCTAAATCCCATAATTGATTGGCCAATTGCAGGGCTCCGGCTGCATCCGAGCTTCCCCCGCCGAGGCCTGCGCCGGCGGGTAAGGTTTTGTCGAGCCGAAAGCGCAACCCTGGGGCTGAGGGGCGTCGAGGTTCGGCTTGCATTGAGGCCTCAGCCAAAACAAGGCGGGCGGCGCGAATCACCAAATTGGATTCTGGGTCGGGCGTGACGGCCTCAGCGCCGGTAAGGCTGAGATGGTCGTCCAGTTCGGCATAAAGCGTGTCGCCTATGTCGAGAGTTTGAAATAAGGTTCCCAGATTGTGATAGCCATCCGGCCTCATGTCATGAACCTCCAGAAAGAGATTCACCTTGGCGGGACAGAAAATCGAAGAGGAGGACATCTCAGTCATGGCTTTCTCAATATGTTGTGCAAAGATAGCGCTGCCAGAACCCGCTTCTCGGCAAATCCCCGACCAAGAACGAAATCAATCATGACGGTTTGCTATTGTTCCCGGTTTCCCGGAACCTTATAATGGGGACTTCTGGAACTCATGGTCCGGGGGTTTCCGCAGGATCGTGGCCAACTATGAATCCATCTCGTCCACAACACTTACTGACCTTGCTCGATTGGAGTCAAGACCGCATTGAAGCCGTCTTGGGCCTGGCCCAAAAGGTGAAACGCGAGCAAAAGGAAAAGGGCGCCAGCGATGCGCTCAAGGGCCGAACCATCGCCATGATTTTCGAAAAGCCCTCGCTGCGCACCCGCGTCACCTTTGAAGTGGCCATGGTGCAAACGGGCGGCGCGGCCATCATTCTTGATCCTGCCAGCATCTCGATGGGCAAGCGCGAATCCGTGCAAGACGTCACCCGCAATTTGTCGCGCTGGGTCGACGGTATTGTAGCGCGCACTTTCAGCCATTCCCTGGTGGAGCAATTGGCGAAGTATGCCGAAGTGCCGGTGATCAATGCGCTCACCGATCTGTACCACCCTTGCCAGGCCCTGGCCTTAGGGCAAACCCTGTTGGAACGACGTGGCTCCTTGAAAGGTCTCAAGGTCGTTTTTGTCGGCGATGGTAATAATGTCGCTAACGATATCGCCATACTCTGCGTCAAATTGGGAATGCATTTCACCTTGGCTTGCCCGCAAGGCTTCGAGCAGCCTGCTTTTCTGGTTTCGCAGTTGCAGGACTTGGCTGCCGCTTCGGGCGGAACCTATAAGCAAGTGCGGAGCCCCCTCGAGGCCGTGAGCGATGCCGATTGCATTTACACCGATGTCTGGGTTAGTATGGGTGAAGAAGCTGTGGCCGATCAGAAAAAGGCCCAATTCCAAGGCTATCAAGTCAATGAGGCCTTGCTTGAAAAGGCTCCAAAGCATGTCTTGGTTTCGCATTGCCTACCCGCCCATGTCGGCGAAGAAATCACCCAAGAGGTGATGGACTCCGCCGTGAATGTCTGCTTCGACGAAGCGGAAAACCGATTGCACGCCCAAAAGGCCGTGCTGCTCACCTTGCTCGGGCGCTAGCCCCGGAGGATAATCCATGCTGCCCCGTGCCCCATTTGGAATCGAAGGATTGGACCGCATGATGGATGGCGGCCTGGTCAAAGGCAGCGCCACGGTCATCGAAGGCGCTCCTGGAACCGGCAAAACCACCTTGGGTTTGCAATTCATCGTGAATGGAATTGAGAAATTCGGTGAGCCCGGACTCATCATCACCTTCGAGGAATTTCCCGCCCAGTATTATCACGATGCCATGAATTTCGGCTGGGATTTGCATAAATACGAAGACCAGGGTTTGCTCAAAATCATTTTCTCCGACCCGCAAACCGTGCTCGACGGCGTCGAGGAAGTGGGTGGCCAAATTGAAATCCTCATCGATGAAATGGGCATTAAACGCTGCCTGGTCGACTCCTTAACCCACTTCGAATACGCCGCCGAAGAAGACGATGAGCTGCGCGAAATGGAATTCAATTTCATTTCCAGCCTCAAGCGCGAAGGCATCACGTCCCTGCTTTTGCGCGAGAACAGCAATTTGCTGGGCGATACCAGCTCCCTTTCGCAAGCGCCCTTCATCGCTGACGCCTTTCTCATTCTTCGCTATGTCGAGATCGACAGCGCCATTGCCAAGGCTCTCTTGGTTTTGAAAATGCGCGGTAGCAAGCATGACAAGGAAATCCGCCAATTCCGCATTGGCACCCAGGGGATTGAGCTCTCCGATAAATTCCAGGGGCGCCAGGGAATAATGAGCGGTTCGCCCGTGAAAACCGACGCTGATGCTTTTGTCGAGGCCTTTTCGGCCTTTTCCCGCCGTAAAAACTGATGACCCTTTTTCTCGCCACAGCAACTCTGTTGTCCTTGCTCTTCTGGGGCGTGGCGGGTTATTTCTTGGTGCTTATCGCCCGTTTTTACCGCCTCAAGTTTTCGCGCGGGCCTAAGCCGATTTGGATGCAGGCGGGCTTGGTGCTCATGTTTGGTGGCCTGCTATTGCGTTTGCCATGGTTTGCCGCCTGGGCATCCACGGTTTCGCAAGGGTTATTAACCGTGGGCGGTCTGGTTTTTTCCGGAGCGACCTATATGCTGTATCGCAGCATGATGACGCCGCAATGAGGTAATGGTGGTCTCTCTCAATGCCTTTTCCCTGGTGGTGATGCACTTGACCTGCATCGTGACCTTTTTGGTCGTCGCCGCCCTAAGCAAGATTTTCGGCGCCGCTCGCCGCAAAAAGCCCCTATATCCGCTTTTCTATGCCAGCAGTTTATTGCTGGCCCTAGGCATGCTGCTCAGCCTGCTCGGCTTGGACCTTCCCGCCGTCGCCTTCGCCGCAGGAGCTTGCGATGTCATCGCCCTGGCCCTTGGGGCGTGGGTGACATGGTTTTATTGGGAATGGTTGCCGCGAGAACTGGCCAAGAGCGAGAAGTCCGCCTAGGTTTCGCAAGGAGGTGTCCCATGGCCAAAGTGCTAGTCATCGACGACGAAAAGGACATTGCCGAAATCGTGCAATTGGTTTTGAAATTGGGCGGACATGAAGTGCGTCAATGCAATGAGCCCGACACCGCCGTGGCCGTGGCCTTGGAATATCGCCCCGACTTGATTTTACTCGATGTAGTCATGCCCGGCATCGACGGCTACGATGTCTTTCATGAACTCAAGGGCCAAGAGGAATTGAAAAATATTCCTGTCGCCTTCCTCACCAGCAATAACAAATCCGTGGATTTAATGGTCGGCCTGCACGTCATGAAAGCCGAAGACTATATCACCAAACCCTTCGGCAAACAGGAACTCCTAGACCGCGTCAACTCCCTGCTGAATAAGCACGGAGCAAGTTAGGCAAGTAAAAAAGTTCAAAGGAAAAAGTAGAGCAAGAAAAAAAGCTGAAATTTGAAGAAGACTCAAGCTGAACAGAGGGCGACAACCCTCTTCTCTTGGTTCAGCCTTCACTTTGAATTTTGAACTTTTTCCTTTTTACTTGATCTCACCACGCTTCCTCCGCTTTAGCAGCGGATTCGGCTTTGGCGGCGATGGCTTCGGCTTCGATTTGCTTGGCGGCGGTGACGTATTCTTCGTTAATCGGGGTGCGTGAGCGCAGGTGGGTGAGAATGATTTCCAGCTTGTCTTCGACGAAGGTCAACTTCATCTGCTTGGTGATTTTGCCCTTATAGCCCCATTCCTTCATCAGCTTTTCGCCGAGCTCGAAGCAATCCTCTGGGGCGTAGAAATGCATTTCCCCGGAGCGATAGGCATTGCAGGTTTCGAGGTCCATGCATTCGGGGGGCTGGCCGGTTTTCTTTTCCATCCACTTATGCACATGGCGCTTGCGCACTTCGAGAATTTGATCGAGGCGCATGAAGCCAATGATTAGGAATTTGCCGCGAAAGGCTTCTTCCAAACCTTGATAGCGGGTGCCGAAAAGAATGTAACGGCGGCGATTCTTCAGAGTCGCGATGCGTGTGCGAGCGTCATAGCATTGCAAGTAGCCGAAAGTCTTGGTCTCATAGCTGGGGTCGAAATTCGCCTCGCCCTCGGCATTGAAGGGCTCGCGCACAGGAAGGGCATGCTTCTTCGAG
>JAYUVP010000193.1:0-2046 GCA_043753995.1 Fibrobacterota bacterium | reverse complement strand
GTATTTTCAAGATACTTTCGCCCGTCGTATTTTGCAAGGTATTTTTCCACTAAAAAAAATTCAACTTTTTTTCCGATGAAATTAAAATCAGCGGAAATTCCAGCAAAATTCGAGGGGCTGAATTGGTAAGCTGGAACCGCGACTACGATTCCCGCGCTTTCGGCCAAAACCCCGTCGTAGGTATCCAATCCGACCATATAGCAGTATCGGTTCCATTTCCCTTTTTCCAGGCTGAAAACGGTTCCCGAAAACCAACTGTCGCCCGGTTCAAGGCTCATGCACCTTTGAGGATTCAGATAATCCACCCCGCGCCGTTCAAAATGGGTTTGAACTTCCGCTTCATCGGTCGAAAACCAGGCTTTTTCCCAACCGTCCGGCATATCCGCTTTATGGAACTTCGGTTTCTTGAACTTGGGCGGAATGACAACCAGCCCTTTTTTAATATTGGATTTTTGCGTAAAAGCGGAAAAATCCGTATGCTCCAAGATTTCTATTTCTTCGATATGAATAGGCTGGGTAACGTCGAAGTCGCCCTTCCGTTTAAAATAAACCGTGCGCTGGGTTTTCTCGATCAAGCGCCAAGCATTTTCAGAATGCTCTTTCATGAAATCGTCGCCTTTTTTGGCGTTAACCTTGGCATGCTGCGCAATCAGGCCCGCTTTCATTTTAACGGGTTGCTCGTACTGGACTTTTTCACCCTGCAAATACGCCAGGCCATATTCCTGATGCACGCCTTTACAAGCGAGCTTGACCGCTTGATACTCCGAGGGGCCGATTTTCTTAGCGAGTAGATACCCCTTCGCCATTTCAAAATGGGCCATGTCAAAGGTTTCCACGGACATTTGCCCCAAGTCGGACCCGACCGAAAGGGCTTTTAAGGCGTCCGCGCCCGTGAACATAACCGAATCCGTATCGCAGTACAGGAGCTTGCCGCCCGCTTCATGCACGGCATAGATTTTTTCCATTAAAGAAATACGGGCATAACTTGTAACATACGTCCCCCACATATAATTAGCCGTGTTCGGGGCCTTTTGCCGTTTGACGCGATAGCGCCAAAATGGGCCAACCTGCCCTTCCACATACTCGCCCAATTTCTCACATTGGCGCGGGGTTTTTTTGTCCCGCGTCATTTCGGTTTTATCTTTATGCTGGCTGAATTTGCCGTATAAATTATTCATCTTCAGTTTATAATACAGGATTTCAAAATCTTCCGCGTAGGTCGGTTCACCGTTCGCGGCCTTGCGCTTGGCAATAGATTTTTTGTCCAGGCGGGCATTATAATTTACGTCGATGAAATCCCGAAAAGGGCGGCATCCGTAACGAGTTCCTTCTCCATGCGTCTCAGATAAGACGGTGCATCCCCTAGAAACCGCAAAACGAACCTCGGCATAGGTCCAGGCCCCCTCGATATCGCCAACGGGAAAAAATAACCGTCCCTCGGGACTATGATAGGGTAAGGGGGGAATAAATAAGGATTCAGGGACACGGATTTTAAAACGGCCGATTCCGAATTCATGGGTCGCAAGCGCAGACGGTTCGATGACGGTGGTATCGGGGTATTCGCGATGAAACATTTCCGTCGGGTAACTGGAATTGATATCGGCGCTGAAAACCGGTTCTTCAATCGTACCCTTATAAAATAGCTCAACGCGCCCGCCGTAATAAGCGGATAGGCAAAGAGGAGAATTGTATGTAACAATGACAGGCCCTTTCATAAAGTTTGTTCTGAAATCCGCCATGGCCATACTGCCAAGCGTCAAGCATAGATTAAGGCCATCGGCGTTGAGTCGATTCTGAATCATGTCCATAAACGTGTAAACGATACGGGCATCTTGCTTGGAATATTCCACGTCAAAGGGTGAGCCTTCCCCTTTCGGCATGCCGATAAGGTCGCCCAGGCTTGAGAGGGAACCGGCATAGAACGCGCACGAGTCCATGAAATAAACCCGGCGCGGGGAAAGGTTTTGTAGCGTGACTTTGATTAAGCGGGAAGCAAAAGTCATATCCTTTACCAAGCGGTAGCGCGTTCGCTTGAACAGGTTCGCG
>JAYUVP010000192.1:0-10661 GCA_043753995.1 Fibrobacterota bacterium | reverse complement strand
GTCACCGGCATTAGCGCCATTTGGCAAATGCTAACGCCTTATACTTCCGCGCGCTATGGCGAGGCCGATCCTTCGGGGTTAAGTGGTATTCAGGCCCCGCCCTTGATTGCGGGTAAAACCTATAACTGGTTGGTCTTGAATAATTATACCGGGACCTCGGCGGGTACCTCCAAGGTTGCCTCGACGCCGCAATCCTTCACTTATTCGCCCCTGACCGTCTTGGAGTCGCCAGTTTTACAGACGCCTAAAAACAGCGACACTTTGAAGGCACCTGATATTATTGAATTCAGTTGGAATCCCGTCCCGGAAGCGGCAAGCTATAAGGTCGAATTGCTGGAAGAGAATTTGATATCCGGCAGTCAAGCCGATCTCATCATTTGGAAAACCGCCGTCACCAGTGATAAGGCCCGTCTCTCCGGTGCTACGGCCCTGCTTCGTCGTTACAAGTATAAGTGGCGAGTTTATGCCTTAGACAATCAAGGATCAGCTTCTATTTCTCCGAAGTGGAGCTTTTTCTATGCCATCGATGTGGCTTCCTTACAGGTGCGCTTGCAATCTAAGGCTGGGGTCGCCATACCCTATGCACCCGTACGCCTGTCGCGCATTGGATCCGCGGCATCGTCGGTGTATCAAAGCGGATCGACCGATGCCACCGGCATTTTGGACATAGCCGGTGCGGTATTGGGAACCTACGAAGTCCGCTGCGAAAATGTGACGGGCTATTTACCGCTCATCGATACTGTGCGTCATACGGGTCCGGGAGCGACCTCGGCCCTTGTCGCCTTAAGTCCCGCTTCGGGCCGTATTTACGGGCGCATCACCTCGCCACAAGGCCAAGGTTTGCAAGCCGCAAAAATTACCGCGACGGCTTCGGATGGCACTATCACCACGGCGCAAAGCAATTCCCAAGGCGATTATCAACTGTCCTTGGCATTAGGCACCTATAACTTGGCCATTACCGCGACGGGATATAACCCAGCCAACCGCTCCGCGACTCTTGGTGCGGCCACGCCCGAAGCCACCGTGAATGAGGCCTTGACGGCGCAACCTCATGCCTTAACCGTCACTGTAATCAATAACTATACGCAAATGCCTTTGCTGGGTTCCAAGGTATCCATCACTCAGGCTGGGGCGGTCACCGACGCGTTTACGGATGGCCAAGGATCGACGCGATTCGCCGCCGCTTCTGGGGCCATTTCGATTTTGGCCACCATGCCGGGTTTTTCTGCTGCGAATCCCACCGTTCTGACCTTGAGCGGTGATAAGGCAATTCAGCTTGCCTTGGACCCCGGCGCTAGCTTGGTTTCAGGCCGCGTACGTAACCCGCAAAAGACGGCATTGGCGCAAGCGACCATTCGAGCCATTCCCGCCAAGGGTTTGGCCGTGAATGCCGTCACCGATAATCAAGGCTATTATGAAATGAGCCTGGGTGCGGGCAATTGGGTGCTTGAAGCCGCCAAACCAGGGTTCACTTCCTCCAATCGCATCTCCTTTGTCTTGGAATCCGGTCGGACCTTGCAAGACATGGATTTGACCTTGCAGCCCAATCCCTGCTTGCTTTCCGGACGCGTGACCTTATCGGGTAATGGCTTGGCCGGAGTCACATTGGCTTCCGGGGCCGCTACCGTGCTCAGCGATGGCGGAGGATATTTCCGCATGGCGGTAGCCGAAGGTTCACAAACTGTGACCGCCGCAAAAACGGGTTATCTCTTCTCTTCACCCCTGACCGTTAATTTGGGCGTGGGCGATAGCGCCGTCGGCCTGGTTTTTTCGGCCTCGGCGAATGCGGGTGGCGTGGCAGGCCAAGCTCGATCCTTAGGTCAGGTTGTGGCTCAAGCGCTCGTGAAAATCGACAATACCTTCGGTGGGCAACAGTCGACCCTAGCCGGTTTGGACGGCAATTTCAATTTGGCCTTGCAACCCGGAACCTATCGCTTGTGGGCGGAAAAAGAAGGCTTTAAGGCCGGCGACACACTGAGTCTGCAAGTGCAAGCCGGCATTCTCTCGGGTGGTCTGAATTTGAATTTGCTTCCCTACGGAGCCAAAGTCGCCGGACAAGTGCGCAATGGCACCCAGGGATTGGCGAGTTGCATTTTGAACTATGCCGCCCAACCTTCCGGCACGCCCAATGGACAAAGTCAAAGCGATGTCTCGGGAAATTATGCCCTGCAAGTTCCACCTAATACCGCCTTACGAGTATCTGCATTATGTGATGGATATCAAAACACATCGCAAACTTTGGCAGCTCTGGCCAATGGGCAAGAACTGAACTTGAAATTTGACTTGGTGCCAGCCATGGCCCGCGTCAAAGGGCAAGTCGTGAATGGCAAAGGTGAGCCGATCGCGGAGGTAAAGTTGGATGCTGTCAATGGCTTGGCCCAGGCGCAGTCCCAAAGCGGCATCGACGGTTTTTTTCTGCTCGACCTTGGTGCGGGAAATTGGACCCTGAAGATTTCAAAAGCAGGATATGCCTCTAAATCTCGCCTAATTACCGTCGCCTCCAGTCAAAGTCAGAATTGGAAAGACACCCTGACCGCCGCTGTGGGTCGGCTTACTGCCAAAATCACCGATGGCAATTTGGGTTTGTCCGGTGTTTCTTTGCAATTGAGTCCCCAAGACGGAGGCACGGCTAAGAGCCTAAGCACCGACGGCGACGGTCGCGCCGAATTTGGTTTGATTTCCGCTGGCTCCTATCAAGTCACAGCGAGCAAGCCGGGATATGCCGCCAAATCCCAGTCCTTAATCATGACGGCTGATGGGGCAGTTCAAGTTCAATTGGCTTTGATGCTTTCTTCGGCCAAGGTGACCGGAGGGGTGACGGCATCGAGCAAGGCCTTTTCCGGCGCATCGGTTTTGCTCACGGGTGCCGGCGTCAATCGCTTTACGGTTTCCGGAATCGATGGCGGTTTTAGCTTAGATAGTTTGCCTCCTGGCTTATATCGCCTCTCCGCTTATGCCGATGGCTATGCCTCCGGAGTGACTTTCGACAGTTTGCGATTAGGCGTTGGGGAGAACCGAAATGCTCTAGGCTTGACCCTTACGGCCTTGACGGCGGGTTTGCAAGGCAAATTAATTGGCGCGGACAATCCCGCTGGATTCACCCTTGCCTTGCAGGGCACGCTGGGCTTGCGCCGTACCATGGATCTTGCTGCCGACGGGCTTTATCAATTCAATGCCTTGCCGGTCGATCGCTATACCGTCCTCGCCCAGGAGCCAGGTTGGAATGTCTTGGGCGATATAGGCAAGTCTGGTTTGGATATCCATAGTCCCACCAAGATGGACATTACCGTCGCGGCGGCGCGTTACGCCTTGTCCGGAACGCTGAAGGATCAAGGGGGTAATGTTTTAGTCTCAGCTCCGGTGATGGCGCGCGGAGGAACTTGGACGGCCCAAGTTATTACCGATGCGCAAGGGTTATTCACCTTTTCTGATGCGCCCGCCGGAACCATGGTTTCCCTAGGTTGTCTTACCCAAGCTAGACTGCGTGAATGCGCCGACACAACGATTAGCTCCGCCACCACACCGGGAATGTCGGTGAAGGTGAATTTAATTGGGCTGGATAGGCGTGGCTTGCTTTCCGGATCGGTGCTGCAAAATGGCAAAGAACTTTCCGGTGCCTCGATACGCGTTTCGGGTGGAAAAAACGAGCAAACCGTTTTCAGTTCAGGCGATGGCAAATGGCAAATGACGGGCCTGGCCTTCGGGAGTAGCCTGCGTGTGACCCTTGAAGCCACCGGCTTTGGCCGCAAGGATACGGTACTCAGCCCGGCCATCGCGACCTCGGTGAATTTCCCTCCCATGGAATTGCAAGCCATTCGCAAAACTGTGACGGTGCGACTTCGTAATTCCCAAGGCAAGGCCTTGTCGGGGGTGGCCGTGGCCATGCAATTGGGAGCCGTGACGGATACGGTGAAAACCAATGATCAAGGCTTGGCCGATTTTGCCAATAGGCCAGCTTATGCCCAAGGCACCCTTCGTCCGATTGTGAATGCCGAAGAATATGACGCGTCCTCGCTTTCGTTTCGCATGGGAGAGATCGACACCCAAATCAACCTTTCCGTATTAGCCCATCGCAGTCAAATCACGGTGCAGGTCAAAGACAATGCCGCCAAGTCTCTCGACGATGCGCAGATCTGGTTGGATGGAAAACTTCAGGGGCTAAGTCGTAATGGCACCCTAGTGATCAGCAAATTACCCACAGGAAATTATCGCGTCTCGGCCTCGAAAAGCGGTTATCAAGGGGATGAGAGTTCTGCCCTGTCGCTATCAGGGGATACCGTGACGACGGTAACCTTGACCTTGACGGCCTTGTCCGAAGGACTGACCGGCTTGATTTATGACAGTGTGTTTGCCACGAATGGAACTTGGCAAAAAAGACCCATGTCGGGGTTAGCTCTGCGCATGCAAAATGCGCAGGGGAATAAGACCTTGCGCACGGATGCCTCGGGCCGCTATGCCACTGGCACCTTGGCTGCGGGCAATGTGACCTTAACCGTGAATGCGCCAGGGCATGCCGCCTTGAGTTTTAGCCTGGCCTATGCCTCAGGATTGCAAAACCATGATTTGAAATTGGAGGCGATACGCGGCACGATTTCCGGCCGAATCATCGGCGGCGAGAAATGCGGCGTAAAGGCTTTCACCTCCGAGGGGGAGGTGATCGGCCTTGTCGAGGCCAATTCAGAGGGTTGGTACGCCCTGACGGGTTTAAAAGCCAATGAAGAAGTTTTTTTATCGGCATTCAGTCAGCAAAAAAATGCTATGGCTTCGGCGCCGTTGTCGATGACGGGCTCGTCCGACAAGGCCATGGGCCTGGATTTAACCCTTATCCAAGGGGGTCGCATGCAGGTGACGGTGGCCGATAGTCGCCAGGGCCGGTCTTTGTCGGGTGCGGCCTTATGCCTGTGGCAAGGAAATAAACTGTTGGCGGTGACGCGAAGCGATGCCCTTGGACTGGGACAATTCGGTGGCCTGGCACCTGGGAATTATGACTTGATTGCTTCCTTGCCCGGCTTCGCCTCGGATACCACGGTGAATTGGCCAATACGTAGCGCAAACGATACCCTTGCTATCACGACTCGACTGAAAGACAACGGGGCAATTTTGGGTGGACGAGTGAGCGACGCCAAAGGATTGGGACTGTCGGCGATAGTCACCCTGGCGCGTCAAGGCGGCACCTCCGAAGCGATGCGCGCCGACGATCAAGGGCGCTTTCAATTCGCTTCGCCTCAGGCTGGCCGTTATGTCTTGACCGCATCGTTTCCCGGCTTTGTGAGTGCGACGACTTCGCTATTCGACTATGCAGGTGACGGAGGATATTTTGCAACCTTGAGCCTCAAGGCTTCTGCGGATAGCTTGGTGGTAAAAGCATTCGATGCCACAACGCAAAAGGCCATTCCAGGCCTCCTTTGGAAATTAGAAACCGACTCCGGTCTCGATAGCGCTTTCAGCGACAGTCTGGGTTTGGTTTCATTATTCTGGTCGCAAAGCCAGGACGGTCGCCTAAGTTCCATTTCCGACGACTATATCCGGATTTCCAATGTGGCGGTGCAACGCGATAGTTTGACCCCGGGTTTAATGTCCTTTTCCTTGCTTCCCGACACGCGGCTCGATGGTAGCGTGCAAGTGACCTTGCGCGATCAAGGCTTACCTGTGGCAGGAGCGGTGGTCGAAGTGGCCCCCCTGAGCGGGAGCGACAATCCCGTACTCTCCATTACCGGACCCGCCGCCAATCTCTTTACTGGCTTGCGCGAACCCGCGGAATATCGCATCACCATTCGCCGCACGGGTTTCGCTGAATTGAAACGCGTGGTGAGTTTGACTCGCCAAGCCAAGGAGGCTCAAGTTCACTTCAGCTATCCCAATAGCCGTTTGCGGGTACAGGTCACTCGGGATGGTCGCATCTCACTTTCCGCTGCGGTTTCGGTGAACGGCGAAGCTTTGCAGGAAAGCGATACGGCGGGTCTTTATACCCTGAACAAGCGTTTGGGTGCTTCCTCGCATACCGTGCAAGTTCAGAGCGGAGAGGCCCTGAGGCTCAATCCTGAAGTCATGACTCTTTCGGTGGGGGAGGACACCGTGCGCACCGATACCGTAGCCTTAGCCTTCACAGCCCTGACTTTGAGGGACACGACCTTGGAAAGTGAAATTCCCCTGCAAGTGAGTCGCCTGGATTCTCTGGAATTTCATGAAAGCGATGCCTGCACCTTATTCGTGCGCGCTGCCAATGAAGCCTGGCAAAAGGTCGCCTTGAAAAACGGACGCAGGCAATTCTCCGGCGTTTGGAGCCCAACTGGTAAGGTCGGCGCTTATGAGGCCTATTATCAGGTTATCAAATATCAAGGCTTGAAAACCGGTTTGGAATCCCAAGGCCAACGTTGGAATTCTCGGCGCAACCTGGCCTTTAGCAATCGCCACTTACCCTTGACCTTTCAATTGCGTGATCCCCGCATTCTGCATGCCATTCAGCTTTTACCTGCCTCCGCACAAACTGACACCTTGCGCTATGACTTGAAAGGCGGAGATGTTTTTGTCGTGCAATTATTTGGCGAGGGTGGGTTGCTTCTGAATAGTTTCGCCGATCAATTGCATCGCCAACCCGATACGGCCCATCCCCTGCAAATTGCCTGGCGATTTATGGATACCGCTCAAGCCAGGCAGGCGGGATTGACCCTGGTGCCTTCGGATTCGACGCCCCGCCTTTGCCGTTTCCAGGCGAGCAGCAAAATCACGAATTCGGCTTTGGGCCTGGAAGTGTCGGTCAAGCTGGGTGCCGTGACTATGCGCCAGGCCTGGTATGTACGCGTTGAAGATTTGACTCCGGTCGCTTTGGGAATACGCTATGCCAAGGAAGGCCTTGAGCTCTCCGAGGGTGGCGCGCCTTTGATTCTGTCCAATCAAGCGCCGCAAGGTTATCGCTTCGAAGCTTTTGCACGCACCGCCGAAGGCAAGCGGTTCCGCATTCGACCCAAGTGGAGCTTAGGAGCCGATGGCGCGGCTGGCACCTTGGATCAAGATGGTCTTTTCATCCCAGCCGCTGGTGTGGCCCGTGAAGCCAAGCTGAATATTTTAGACACCTTGCTTTCGATCGATGGTCGTCGGGCTTATTCCGCCGCGGGTGCGATTTTGACCCAAGCCCGCTTAATTCCTGCTGATACAGGCGTGGCGCGATTGGGTGATGGCGAAGGCCTGGAATTGGCCTTTCCTCTGAATGGATTGGCCAAGGCTTTCACCGTAAGCATAGCGCGTCCGCAAGTCAACCCGCTTCTGCGGGCTTCGCCCAGTCAGGAAGTCGTCGGCGATGTGCATGAAATCGAATTGTCGGAAAGCCAGCCTTTCAAATCGGATAGCGGAGCTATCCTTCGGCTTCCTGTAGCCCCAGGCTTAGCGCGGCTGCGCAAGGTTTATGTAGGGCATTGGAATTCGGCACGCTTGCAATGGGAACGTGTCGACAGCGCCCAGGCCGATACAGTAGCCGTGGCCAAGGTAGCCGGCTTTTCCAAATACGCCATCATAATGGGTAGCCTACCCCTGGGAGCCTATGACTTGTCGGTGGCGCCAAATCCGTTTTCACCTCTCGATCCCTGGGGCTTGCAATTGCATTACACCTTGTCCTCCGAGGTGTCGAGCCAGGTGGGGGTGCGAATCGAGGTCTATAACTTGATTGGCGACAAGGTTTATTCCAGCCGCGAAGTCCTGGTCAGTAAGGGCGAGGAAATCAAACCTGGATTGTATAAGGCCAATCCCAATTCGCCGGATAGGCGCGAGGCCTTAGGCCCTTATGTTTGGGATGGCCGTGACGATCGCGGGGTACTTTGCCGCAATGGCCGTTATTTCTTGCGCCTCATCGTGCGGGATGGCCAAAGCAGTAAGGAGTATTTGCGGAAGGTGGTGTTGATACAATGAAACTCCGCCTTCGAACCACCTTGTTCCTTTTACTTGTTTCGCTTATCCTGACTTGGCAAGCGGCCTTCGCCGTGGGTGCCAAGGTGGGAGCCTTCGCACCCATGCCCGTAGGTGCTCGCGCCGCATCCTTGGCCGGAGCGCAAGTGGCCGATCCTGAACTTTCATCAGCCTTATTCTTGAATCCGGCCGGTATCACCCAAGTGACGTCCTGGGCTACGGGTTATCATCATGCCAATGCTTATGGCCTTTTACCCTATCACGAAGTGGATGGGCTTTGGCATAAGCCCGGAGCACCTTGGTGGCTAGGCGCCGCCTGGAAGCAAAACGGCGATGAGATTTATGCCGAAAATGAATTGCGTTTGGGCGGAGCCTATCGCCGCGAATACATGAGTGTGGGCGGTACGTGGAATTTGCGCTATGCCGGAACCGGTAGTGGCGGCAGCGACTTTTTCGACAATGAAACCGGACTCAATCATCGCGTCGAAGCCACCGGCCTTGGGTATTTCGGTTTTGATTTCGGGGCTATCGCCCATCCTTTTGGACCGAATTATGCCATGGGTGTGGTGGTGCATGATTTGCTATCACGCATTAGCTGGAGCAGCGAAAATCAGGCAGGAACGGCACGCGGAGATTATGCGCAATATATTCCCATGGTGATGCGCTTTGGGCTCTATGCCCATCCCGATCCCGCCATGGCATTTCATTTGGATTTCGAACCGACCTTTTATCATGACGGGGTCAGCCGCCTCGCTACGGGCATCGAATCCTTTCCCATGGAATGGATGCCTGATTCCAAGGCCAAGGCCTGGGTGCATGACTTAGTGGCCATACGGCTGGGCTATGCCCGCAATATGTTCACCACCGAGGCTTTTCATCGACTTGCCACAGGCGGGGGCCTCAAGGTTTTATACGGTGGTCTCTGCTTGGAAGCCAATATGGCTTATGAATGGGTTTTCACTTATGAAGACCGCAATACGATGCGCTTTGGCTTTCAATTGACGCGCTGATTTCCCAGCTTGCGGTGATTATTATTCGGGAGAATGAATTGGACGGGTTTTTTCCTTTCGACCTTGGCCATATGGCGAATTAGCCATCTCCTGTCTCAAGAAGATGGTCCTTTTGAGCTTGTATACAAACTCAGAAAATCGGTGGGTCAAGGCTTTTTAGGCAGCCTACTCGATTGTTTTTATTGCCTAAGCGTCTGGGTGGCTTTGCCCTTCGCCTTTTATCTAAGTCACGATTGGCTGAATGGTTTTATGGTTTGGATGGCCCTTTCTGGAGCCGCCTGCCTGCTATTTAAAGCCACGGATAAAACCGCAAAATAGGGGGATGGAATATGAGCTGCTGCGGAAAAAAAAGAGCCTTGCTGCAACAGGAAAACCGCCCTTCGGTTCAGACACGCCCCGTTCAGAACACCGAGGCCTTGGCTCCCTTTCCGGTAAGCCCAGCCTTGGCTGCCACGAGAGATTCAAAATGGTTTGAGTATACTGGCCCGTTTGAACTGAGTGTCACCGGAATGGTCTCCCAACGGCTTTACCGCTTTTCCCGGCCAGGCGCGCAGGTCGAGGTGGCCATGGAAGATGTGCCCGCTTTGATGTCTGAGAAGGATTTGCGACTTAAAAAAAGGTGAATGGCTAGGTACGATTCCAAGAATCGGAACCATAACTTTCATCAACCTTGTAGTTTAGGTGAACTGTTTCCATTCACCTTAGCCGCATTTTTATTTGCCCATGATGCCAAACCTGAGTTCCTGGCAAAAGAATCTTGGAACTCGGTCGGTCATCGCCTTGTTTTTGGTTTCTGTCCTTTCAGGTTGCCTTTACTCGACTCAACGTTTGAATACAGGCCTGCTATTACCGGCAGGGAAAAGTGAAGCCACCCTGAGTGGTGGTTACCAGACCTTATGGCGCTGTGCCGATTATCAAAACGATTCGGCCACCGGAAAGCGTCTTTGCAATGCGGATGCAAGCGGCCAGGAAAAGGTGACCTCCCTCGCTATTTTCAAAGGCGGCATAGACTATCGCCTTGGCTTGCGCGACCATTTTGGACCTTTTCCTGGCGTGGAATTGCAATGGCATCTGGAAGTGCCGACCAATCCCCTGAGCATGGAGTTTGCCCTCAATCTCGCCTTGCCTGCGCCAGTTTCTTGGCACCATGCCTTGGGTTTGGGTTGGGGCGTGGGCGCCTGGGCGGGTAATTCTTATTCCTTGGAATATGCTCTCTCACGAAATTGGGGTTCATGGCGTCCCTTTGGAAATATGCGTGCAACCTATTTGGCGACTCAAATCGGTGAAGTGCTGGAAGGCAATTTTTCTCAGCCTTTGCCCTATCATCCTCGCTGGGTATTTCAATCGGGAGCCGGACTTCGCTGGGAATGGCCGAATTGGATACTCGCTCCCGACTATGTCATTCCGGCCCTGAATTTGACCTGGCCGCAAATTCCCTCTGGCGAACAAAAATTCAAACGCGAAGATATCCCTGCTTTACAGTGGGACTTTCACCTAGGCCTGGGCTGGGGATTTTAAGGCATGGGTAAGGGTCTCGCTTGTCTTGGGTTTATCGGCTTCTGCATGGCTTTTGACCTGGCAGAGGCGCAAATTCCTAGCGACAGCTCCTCCGTTGCGGAATCAGCCTTGGAATTACCTCAGGCACGCGTGATGGGTCGCAAAGAATCCGAGCCGGCCATCACACTTAAAAGTGAATTCATCCGGAAATTGCCCGGTGCCATGAATGATCCTATTCGCGCCGTCGCGTACTCT
>JAYUVP010000191.1:0-19307 GCA_043753995.1 Fibrobacterota bacterium | reverse complement strand
CAGTCTTCACACCCAAGGTGTCTGAGAACATGGAATAGTCATAGACATCGCCTTTGCCACTGCGGGAGTAATACGTTTTAATATCTGGCATCACGTATTGATAACGATAAGCCAGGCCCGCTTGTTGGGCCTTTGTGCTCTTGCCCAATTCGCGCTCGTCCCCTTATTCTTGATCCACAGGCGCAAATCGACATAGGGTTTGACCGACCACGCGCGGTCATCGGCGAATTTGACCCCGAAGTCCCACTACTCGCCATTGGCCTTCTTCCCGAAGAACATGTCGGAGGGACCTTGGGCATAACCATTTCCAAGCCCTCTGGTAGTGCCTACTGCGCATCCAGCATCGAGATAGACCGGGAAATCCTCCAGGGCTAGACTGGGGGCGGCATAGGCCATCATTAGGGCGAATCTGAGCGCGAACTTTTCTCCTTGGTCTTACGACCCCATGCAAAGTATTCCCAAAGGGGAGGCTTGGCATCGAAGTTTAGCCGGTTTGAATTTACCTATGCCTCTATGACAACCGAAGCCAGATCCGCTCCAGCCAAACCCTTTCCCCAAAGCTTGACTTTTCCTGGTTGCATCAAACCAGCCGGACGTGACCAAGCCGCATTGAATGCCGAAATCACGTCCTTTTATGCCTATTACCGCGCCAAATATTTTAAGGCCTCCAATGGCGGAACGCCGGGAGGCGGCTATTATCTCGATAGACCCGACAATTATGAGGGGGGCAATTACAAAACCATATCCGAGGCCCATGGATACGGCATGATCATCATCGCCCTCATGGCAGGCTGGGATGCGGAGGCTCGCGATTTATTCGACGGATTTTTCAATTTTTTCCGTCACCATCCTAGCCGAAGCAATCCGCATTTGATGACTTGGCTAGTCCCGGAAGATGAAGGCCCACTCGCGAATGATTCCGCGACCGATGGCGATATGGACGTGGCTTATTCTCTCTTGCTGGCGCATGCGCAATGGGGTTCGGCCGGCAAAGTGAATTATTTGGCGGAGGCGAAAAGAATCATCACCTTGGGGATTAAGGCCGCTAACCTGGGGCCGACTTATCGGACTTTATTAGGTGATTGGGATAAGAATGGTTTGAATACCCGTTCTTCCGATTGGATGACTGGCCATTTTCAGGCCTATTATGACGCGACAGCCGATGAAACCTGGCTAAAGGTCCGGGCCACCACTTTTGATTTAATTGAATCGCTAACGCGCAGCCATGCGCCTGAAACCGGTTTGATGCCAGATTTCGTGGTGGGAGATCCACCCTGTCCGGCACCGGCGAATTTTTTGGAAAGAGCGCATGACCATGCCTATTCCTGGAATGCCTGCCGTGTTCCCCTGAGGTTGGTGGCCGACTACGCGCATTATGGTTCGCCTCAAGCCCTTGCCGCAGTGCAGAAAATTTCAGCCTGGCTGCGTAGGGCGACCAACAATGATCCTGCCGCCATTAAAGCCGGTTATAGCTTGGATGGTCAGCCGCTTTCACAAGAGCTGAGAATGGCTTTCTTGGCGCCTTTTCTTGCCGGGTCCATTGCCGACCCGGAGGCGGGCGATTTTCTGGCACGCGGATGGGATATGCTCGGTAAACCAGCCAGTTATTATGGCGAGGCTTTGGAGCTGCTATCCATGCTACTCATTTCCGGGAATTGGTGGGCGCCGAAATAGGGCGTCCAAGGGGGTAGGGTAGACAGCAGGGGGGCTCCTTTGGCTTGTCGCCAAACATGGAATAGGATGGGCTTTGTGACGCCTTTCTCGGTTAGAATTTCGCGGCCTAGACGGGAATCCGAAGGAATTTCCAGGATATAGTGTTTCGGTTTCGGTTGGATGGAGTCTGAGTTAACTCGATAAATCGCGAAGGTTCTGCCTGAGTCACTGCGGGCAATTACCAAGGCCTTAATCCGTGGGAATCCGCTGGAGGAGATACCAACTCAGCGCCACCTGCGGCATAATTCACGCAATCACCCGTGGAAAGGCAAAGGGATTTATCGGGTTTCTGCTAAGCGAATAAGGAGGAGTGGAAAAATCCAAAAAAAGCGGAAAATCAGGTTTCTTCTCCTATTGGGTAAGCCGGTTTACTCTCTGTCTTGAATAGGTTCGGGGTCTAGGTTCGCCTCCTCTTTTTAGACGAAACTGGGCAAAATAAGGTGAAATTTGGACTATATATCAATCTATCGCGATATATTGATATAATTAGGTCATGGAGCCTTTTTCGCCTCAAGAAGCTGTTTTGCCGGTGGCCGAGCTGACCACCATTTACAAATTGCTTTCCGACGAAACGCGGCTGAGAATTTTGGCACTCTTGCGTGAAAGCGAATTGGCTGTCGGTGAATTGCAAAAAATCCTTGGAGCCGGACAAAGCACACTTTCGACTCAATTAGGCGCACTCAAGGATGCGGGCATGGTGTCAAGTCGCAAAGAGGGCCAAAAAGTTTTTTATCGCATACCCGATGCCTTGCACGACTTACCGCGTCGTACCCTAATCGATCAAGCCCTGGCGCATTTAGGAGCGGCGAAGTGGCTGGAGCGTGATTTGCGGAGTCTCCGGAAAGTGCTCGAAGGCCGAGCCGAAACCTCGCGAGCCTTTTTCAATTCACAGGCTGTTCAGAACATGCCTTCGCCTGGACAAACCTGGAAGGCATTGGCTTTAGGAATTGCGCGGCTCTTGCGCGGGGAACGCATCGTGGATTTAGGCTGCGGCAATGGTCGCCTAGCCATTTTGCTGGCCGAGGGCGGTAATGAAGTCACCGGGTTGGACGATAGCGAAGAACAAATCAAGTTAGCGACGGCGAATGCTGCGGGGATGAAATCGCGGCCTTCGTTTTTACATGCCTCGATGGAAGCAACCGGTTTGCCCGACGGGCAGTTCAGCTTGGCCTTGCTTTCCCAATCTTTACATCATGCCGCCAAGCCCGAATATGCGGTGAAGGAAGCCGCTCGACTTTTGGCACCGGGCGGTCGCCTATTGGTTCTCGATTTGCTTGCCCACGATCAAGAGTGGATGCGCGCCAAATTTGGCGACTTCTGGCTGGGATTCACCGAAGCTGCCCTACGCGAATGGGTCGAGCAGGCGGGCTTGCAATGCACCCATGCCGAAATCACTTCGGCGAGCCGGGACTATCCTGAAATGGAAGGCTTGATGCTCTTGGCGGAAAAAGGGGGATCAAGTCAAAAGGGAAAAGTTCCAAGTTAAAAGTGGATAAGTGAAAAATGAGTTTTGGGTAAAACCGGGTACGACAAGTCAACATGAGCGAGAATAGTATGAAGCAAGCGAATTTGGCACCGATTGAAGCTGAAATCCAGAAGCGCATTTTGATTCTGGATGGGGCCATGGGAACCATGATACAGCGGCATAAGTTGCAAGATGCTGATTATCGTGGCGATCGATTCAAGGATTGGCCTCATGACTTAAAGGGCAATAATGATTTGCTTGTTATCACCCAGCCTGAAATCATTGGCGGCATACACCGCGCTTATCTTGAAGCCGGCGCCGATATTTTGGAGACCAATACCTTCAATGCCAATGCCATTTCCATGGCGGATTATGGCATGAGTGATTTGGTTTATGAAATCAATAAGGCGGGCGCAGCCCTGGCGAAGCGAGAAGCCGTGGCCATGACGCAAAAGACGCCGGACAAGCCCCGTTTTGTCACGGGTTCCATCGGCCCCTCGACGCGGACTTTGTCGATGTCACCCGATGTCAATGATCCGGGCTTTCGCGCTGTGTCCTGGGATGAATTGGTGGCTGCTTTTGAGGAGCAAGCCCGAGGTTTGCTCGATGGCGGGGTGGATGCCCTATTGCTCGAAACCTTTATCGACACCTTGAATTGCAAGGCCGCCTTATTCGCGGTCGAGAATGTCTTTGCTGAGCGTAAAATGCGCGTGCCCATCATGGTATCCGTCACCATCGTCGACATGTCGGGCCGCACCTTGTCGGGGCAAACGGTCGAGGCTTTTTGGATTTCCATCAGCCATGCCAAGCTTCTCAGCGTGGGCGTGAATTGCGCCCTCGGGGCTGAGCTCATGCGCCCCTATGTCGCGCAACTCGCGCAAATGGCACCGGTGCCGATTTCCTGTCATCCCAATGCTGGCTTGCCCAATGCTTTCGGTGGCTACGATCACTCGGCGGATTATATGGCAGGATTGCTAGACGAATTCGCTAGTAGCGGGTTACTCAATATTGTCGGCGGATGTTGCGGCACCACGCCCGATCATATTCGAGCCATTGCTACTGCCGTGGCCAAATACCCTCCGCGCGCCATGCCCCTGGTACCGCAATTTACCCAGCTCTCGGGCCTAGAGCCCATGATCATTCGCCCCGAAACCAATTTCGTGAATGTGGGCGAGCGCACCAATATCACCGGTAGTCCCAAATTCTCCAAAGCCATTCTTGCTGGCGATTACGAGCAGGGCGTGAGCATAGCCCGGCAGCAAGTCGATAGCGGCGCGCAAATTTTCGACGTGAACATGGATGAAGGCATGCTCGACTCCGAAGCGGCCATGGAGAAGTTTTTGCGCTTAGTCGCCGGCGAGCCGGATATTGCCGCGCGTCCCATCATGATCGACTCCTCCAAATGGTCGGTGCTCGAAAAGGGCTTGCAAAATATTCAAGGCAAGGGCGTGGTCAATTCGATTTCGCTTAAAGAAGGTGAGGATGCCTTCATTCACCGCGCCGATCGAGTGCGACGCTATGGAGCCGCCGTGGTGGTCATGGCATTCGACGAAAAGGGACAGGCCGACAGCTATGAACGCCGCATCGCCATTTGCGAGAGGAGTTATCGCATCCTGGTCGACAAGGTCGGTTTCCCGCCCCAAGACATCATTTTCGATCCCAATGTGCTCACCGTAGCGACTGGCATAGAAGAGCATGCCAATTATGGCAAAGACTTCATTGAAACCGTACGCTGGATCAAAACGAATTTGCCCGGCGCCAAGATTAGCGGCGGCATTAGTAATATCAGCTTTAGCTTTCGCGGCAATAATCCCGTGCGCGAAGCCATGCATACCTGCTTTCTATTCCATGCCATTCGCGCCGGTTTGGATATGGGCATAGTCAATGCTGGCCTGATTCAGATTTACGAAGCCGTCGAACCGAATTTGCGGGAAATGGTTGAGGACGTGCTTCTCAATCGTCGTGCCGACGCCACCGAGCGACTCGTGAATCATGCCGAAACCCTCAAGGGCAGCAAGGGCGGGAGCAGCAAGCAGGAAGAAGGTCTTTGGCGCAAGGAAAGCGTCGAACAAAGGCTTTCCCATGCCTTGGTGAAAGGCATCACCGACTATATCGATGTCGACGTCGAAGAAGCCCGCCAAAAATACGAGAACCCCATCGAGATTATCGAAGGCCCGCTCATGAATGGCATGAATGTGGTCGGCGATCTTTTTGGCTCGGGGCAAATGTTCTTGCCGCAAGTGGTGAAAAGCGCGCGCGTCATGAAAAAAGCGGTGGCCGTGCTCACGCCTTATATCGAAGCGCGCAAATTGCTGAATCCCAATCAAGGTCCCGTGGGCAAGGTGCTCATGGCCACGGTGAAGGGTGACGTGCACGATATCGGAAAAAATATCGTAGGCGTGGTGATGGCTTGCAATAATTATCAAGTCATCGATTTGGGCGTGATGGTGAATTGCGAAACCATATTACAAAGGGCCCGTGAAGAGAAAGTCGATGTCATCGGCCTTTCGGGACTCATTACGCCTTCGCTCGATGAAATGGTTTATGTGGCCCAGGAAATGCAGCGCCAGGGTTTCACCATCCCATTGCTCATCGGAGGGGCCACCACTTCCGTGGCTCATACCGCCGTCAAAATCGCTCCCGCTTATAAGCATCCCGTGGTGCATGTGCTTGATGCATCCCGCAGCGTGCCCACGGTGTCAAGTCTTTTGTCTAAGGAACAGAAGCCGGATTTCGTGCAAGGGATTCGGAAACGCTATGATGCCGTGCGTGAGGAATATCTCAGCCGCCAAAACGATCGCCGCCTCTTGCCTCTTGCCGACGCGCGCGCTAAGGGATTGCGTCTCAATTGGGTGGAGGAGGCGAAAAGCGGTCGCGTCACCAAGCCCAAAAACATTGGAGTTAAAGTCTTTGCGGATTATCCCCTGCAAGAGCTTGTCGACTATATCGACTGGTCGCCCTTTTTCCAAACCTGGGAATTGCATGGCATGTATCCGAAAATCCTGGAAGATGCGAAGGTGGGCGAAGAAGCGCGTAAACTATTCGCCGATGCGAAACACATGCTCCAGGAAATCGTCGCGGGAGGCGAACTCAAGGCGCAAGCGGTATTTGGAATTTTCCCCGCGAATGCGGTCGGCGATGACATTGAAATCTATGCCGACGAAACGCGTAAGCAGGTCGTGGCCACTTTTCACACCTTGCGCCAGCAAGTCGAAAAGGAAGGGGATGGCGCTTACCTCGCCCTCAGTGATTTTATTGCAACCAAGGAAAGCGGCATCGCCGATTATGTTGGCGGATTCGCGGTCACCGCGGGTGTTGGCCTGGATCCAATAGTTGCCCGGTATGAGAAAGCCAATGACGATTACAATGCCATTATGGCCAAAGCCCTCGCGGATAGGCTGGCCGAGGCCTTGGCTGAGCGCCTCCACGAGCGAGTGCGCAAAGAATTTTGGGGGCATGCCGCCGACGAGCAATTGGCAAAAAGCGATTTGATTCGCGAAAAGTATCACGGTATACGCCCAGCTCCTGGATATCCAGCATGTCCAGATCATACGGAAAAGGGATTGCTTTTCCGCCAACTCGGAGTCGAGGAGCATATTACCCTGAAGTTGACTGAAAGCTTTGCGATGTGGCCAGCCGCGGCAGTCAGCGGGCTTTATTTCGCCCATCCGGCCTCGCGTTATTTCGGTGTCGGAAAACTCGGCCGCGATCAGGTGGAGGAGTATAGCCGACGGAAAGACCTTTCTTTGGCGGAGTCCGAACGTTGGCTGGCACCTAATTTGGGATATTCACCTTGACAAGTCTTACCAAAAAAACAAGGGCGATTTAGCTTTCCCCCGCCTTTTGGTGTAGCTGGGGACGGTCCTTAGCTACCAAAGGCAAAGGGAATACCATGAATATCAAGATTATTGCCACCACCTTGCTCGTTGGCGCCATGATTGTCGGAGCCGAAGAGGCCAAGGCTCCTGCTGCTGCTGCCGCTCCCGCCGCTGCTGCCGCTCCTGTGGCTGCTGCTCCCGTTGCCGCCGCACCTACCGCTGATGCTGCTGCCGCTCCTGCCGATACGACCAAGGCCAAGAAGAAGAGCAAGAAGGTGAAGAAGGCTGCCGCCGCCGCCCCTGCCGCCCCTGCCGCCCCTGCCGCCCCTGCCGCCCCTGCCGCCCCTGCAGCTGCTGCTCCTGCAGCTCCCGCTGCCGCCCCTGCCGCTAAGTAATTTCCTCATTCCATAATTCACGGAGGCCTCATGAAAAAGAATCTGCTCACTCAATTGGCTATAGCTGGACTCGCTTCGGGACTTGTTGCGATATCCGCGCAAGCTGAAGAGATCAAGGCTGCTGCAGCTCCTGCCGCAACCTCGGATAGCGCAAAGCCTGCGAAGAAGCATGATAAAAAGCACGCGAAGAAGGTGGACTCGGCTCACGCTGTGACATCAAAACCCGCTGCGATTGAGGCCTCAGCTCAATCCGTCAAAGTAGACTCGACTGCGGCCAAAACCGCGGCTCCTGTGGCTGCCGGAAAGCATTCCTGCAAAGGCTTGAACGAATGCAAGGGGCAGGGCGGTTGTAAAGCAACTCAAGCCAGTCTCGATGCGATGGCCAAGAAAAAGGGAATACCTACGGAAAAAGTGGCCGGTAAGGCGCATGAATGTAAAGGCCATAACGATTGCAAAGGAATGGGTGGCTGCGCCATGTAGGCATGCCTCCCATCCAATTTGGGTGGTGTTTGCATTTTCAGCAAAGAAACGGGAACCTGGAAACGGGTTCTTTTTTTTGTCTACCGTATTTGAAATTAGCGTAATAAAAAAAGGTTTGACGACGGTAAACTTGACAGTCAGTTCAATACGGATGGCTAAATTCGTGTAAATTCGCTGCAATCGCTTTGGCTCTACTCTTGCTTTCAAGTTACCCACAGAGGCCAGATTCAATTCAAGATTTGGTTTTTGGGATGACTAACAAGGGAGTTATAAATGAATACACTGAAGTTGACCGCAGCCGCAATCGCCATGTTCGTCAGCGGCATCAGCGCGTCTCCCGTTACCGTGAATTTCGAATTCGGCTCCGCTGCCTCCGGATTCCTAACCTATGACTCGGGTCTTGATGGCACGACCATTGACTTCAATGATTTGAGCGCTTTTTCGCTCTCATTTCATACCCTCACCACGAACACTTACGATTTGGCTTTCGTTCAATCGGGCAGTTCGACGGTTTGGCATTCCTTGGAATACAACACGACTACCGGTGTTTTTGTTGACCAGAACATTTCTGGCTATGTCACGACGATTGCCGATATCAAGAATTCCTTCAATCAAGGATTTTTCGCTCGTAATGATCTGAAGGTTATTCGCGATTACAATGGCGGTGGCGATATTTACTACAGCGACCTCACCTATTCCGTTGAACGCACTGAAGCCGTTCCCGAACCCGGCACCTTGGCGCTTTTCGGTCTCGGTTTAACGGGCCTTGCTGTTGGGTTCCGCAAAAAAAAGAAGGTCTAAGTTTTTCATTTCCGAAATGAGATTAAAATGGGCCTTTCGGGGCCCATTTTTTTTGTTGGCATACGCGAGATATTGATGACGGGATGTCTTTGATTTATCTATGCCCAATTATTGCAACCAAGGAGATGATTGGTGAATATTCGATTCGTGATGATTGTGCTATTCTTAAGTGTTGGATGGGCGTCGGGCCAAACCGGACAAGATACCACCCGTACCGCGGATACAACGGTGAGCGTGGATTCCGCCAAGGGGGCGGGTACCGAAGCTGCCGCCGCCGCTCAAGTTTCTGGGGCGCCTCTGGATTCCGCCCTTCAGCCTTCCAATCAAGCCAATGTGGATTTAGAGAAAAATCGTGTATTGGCAAAGTCACTGGATTCTTCCATTGCCTTCCATAGGCAGCGTCGCGGAGTGGCCATTGCTGGAATCGTGGTGGGAGGGGTGATTACCCTAGTGGGAGCGGTGATGACTCAAATAGAAGCGCAGGAAGAGGCGGAAAGACGAGCCCAAGATTCGCCTGGCACGGTTCAAACATCCTTCGGAGTCAACGTTTTGGGATTGCTCATTGGAATTCCGATAACCGCGATTTCAACCGTCTTTTTCATTAAGTCAACCGTCAAAATGAACCAACAGGCACGGCAAAAACGACGGCTCAACCTGACCTTGGTGGCACATCCAAATGGGGTGGCCCTCCGTTTTTGATCCATTCGTAGTGAATTCGCGAACTGGCTCACATCCTTGAAGCGTAGAGGAGGTAAAATGCAGCAATCCACTCTGTTTGCTATACCCTCCATCGACCGCGCCTTTGGCTTGAGTGTCTGCCTTCAGGGCGCCGGTTTATTCCTGGCGACACTGTTGATTTTAGCCTCCTTTGGGCAGGCGACCGCCGCCCCCGAACCCATCACCACCTGGTCGACCTCCCGCGTGCATCCTCTCAGCTACAATGGCCGTACGCTCACGCGCGATTCCTTGGGTAACTATTACATGGTGATGCGGGGAGGCAATGAAATCAATGTCTGGAAGCGGACGGCCGCGAATGCGCAATGGGCGAATCTCGGCCCCATCAACGACACCGCCCTCTCCACGGGCGAAGGGGACTGCGCCGCCATTGCCGTTGACGGACATAATCACATCCACGTCGTCTTTTATGACGGGCCTGCGCCCAATCTCGTCCACAAGGTCTCGATCGACGGGGCCAAGTTCGAGGCGCGCCATCTGGTGCAATCTGTCGTGACCTGGCAGACCACGGCGGCGGGAGGCCCCTTCCTGCATGTCGATCGAGTCAATGGCCTGCACGTCGCCTTCGTCGACGAATCGGCCAATAAGCCCTATTATGCTTTTTCCGCCGATGGCGGAAATACCTGGGATGCCAACAAGGTTTCGGATCTGGGAGGTGGAAACCTGCGCCCCTCGGTGACCACCTCTCAAGGCGGTCGGGTCTTCGTTGGTTTCTCGAGTCCGGGATTCCGGTCTGCCTATTCGGACAACCGTGGCGCAACTTGGACCGAGTCCTCCCCTGAGAACGCGGCAGCCTGGTCGGTGGTGAATTGCCGATTAGCCGCAAGTGACGACACCGTCTATGTCACCGGCCAGAAGATCAGCCCGGAGCCTCGGGCCATAGTGCTTTCGCGGACCCGGGGGACGACCGTGAGCTGGAGCCCATGGGAACTCATCAGCAGCGGAACCGGTGCCGATGCCTCTCTGTACCTCGCATCAGGGGGCGCTCCCGAAGTCCTATGGCGCACCTACCCGGCTACGCCCAACCAACTCCACCGCTCTCGCAAGGGGGTTGCCTGGTCGCCTACTACTTTAACTGGGGACGACGACTATATCTTCCCCTATGTCTATTGGCAGGAATACCATCGCTGGCAGCCGGGCGCCAATAAGGTCTCCCTACTCGCCCCCGACCTCACCCACCGCCAGGTTTTTTTCATCCAACTCGATGACGTGACCTATCTCCCTGACACCCAGAACCCCGTCCCCGTGTCTGGGAAGTCCAGAACCGCAGAATTAAAGCACTTCCGCGCTGCTTTCCGATCTTTCATTCCGGGTGATAGGGAGCTCCTACTCAGGGTGGAAATCCCCCGACATTCCGAGGAGTCCTCCGGCAGTGCCATTCTCTCCGTGGAAATCTTCGATTCCGAGGGGCGACGCATCCTGGTTATCCGTCGACCGGCCCTCGGCTCTGGTAGCATGGATCTTCCAATAAGATTTCCGCCCGGCACCTCGTCCGCCATTGGAAAAAAGCCCTGGATTTGCCGGGTGGGCCTGGGTTCAGGGCAAACCGTCTTGAGCGTACCGTCGTGGTAAATCACTTTTCGAAAAAGACATGCACGCCATCCCATTTTTCGATCTGCTCCCACGAGCCGGTCTTGTCATTGATCCAGGCATCGCAATGGGCGATATAGTATCGCAAGAGAGTGTCCATCAATTCGCCGGGCTGGTGCCGATGCGGTGGCACGCGTTCGAGCATGGCCTTGAAAAGTCGGGATGCGTCCTTGAATCCCTTGCGGAAATAAATGGTAAGCGCCTTTTCGAATAAGTCGCGCGTCTCGTCCTTGAACCGCCGCACCTCTTCGGGTTGGTGGCCGTAAATTTCATAGACCTTGAGACGGCGGGTCGAACCTTTTACCTGCACCAAGTCAATCCAGCGCACGTGGGCCGGAGCTTCGCCCATATCGCGAATGACATCTTCGGTGACGATGGTGTCGAGGTTGTACATCTTGGTCTTTGACTCCAGCCGGGCGGCAATGTTCACCGCTTCGCCAATAACGGTGCGATCGAGTTTTTCGAAAGACCCGAAATTGCCCACCATCACCTCGCCCTTCGCTATGCCTATGCCATTCTTGATGAGGTGCTGGCCGGTGGCATACATCTTCTGATTGAACTTCTGCAATTCCAAACGCATGCCTATGGCCGCTCGGGTGGCGCTCTCTCCATCAGGGAATATGCCCATGACACAATCCCCCATAATTTTGTCGACCTCGCCTTTATTCGCCACGATGGGATGGGTCATCATGGTGAAATACTGATTTAAATAGGTCTGCTTTTCGTAGGGGTTCAAGATCTCGGTTAATTTCGTGAAGTCACGTATATCACAAAATAAAATGGCGAGATTGCGCATGGTGGGCTGAAACACCGAAGGATCTTTTCCGCTTCTTATCTCCTCGACCAAGGAAGGGCGCACGAAAACACGAATGAGCTCTTCGCGCTTCTTCAGCTCTTCGTAGGCCATGCGGATATCTTCAGCATGCTTGAGATTATTCTCGGCTTCGGCAAGGGCGATTTGCGCGCTCATGATTTTGACATGCGAAAGCTCCATGGTCGTCTTGACGCCGGTGGCGATAATGCCCATGAAATACGCGATAAGCTGGGCCTGCATGCTGGTCAAGACCAAGGGGCCATTGCCAGGAAACTGTTGGAGATGCTCCAGGGTTGCGGTGCCTGCGGCCAGCAAATAGCTCCAGGCAAAGATTTGGGGCTTCGACATCAGGCCATGGGTTAACCCGGCGAAGACCAGAGAAGCAAACCAATAGGTATTGCAGCCATTGCGTAAGAAGAGGATGGTGAACATGCCAGGTAGCATGAACGCCAGCACGCATTCGAAATAAGCCTTTTGCCACGACTTGAGGGTCCTGTCTTTGGGGTAAAAGACAAGGGAAAACGAAAAGAGCATGGCCAGCAGACGCAGCTCCCATGCCTCCCAATACTTGAATCCGAAACGCAATATCGCATAGAAAGACGAATTGCCCACCAAACCCAGCCAGCCAATGACCGGAATAGCTTTCTGAAAGAAGGCGTAGTCGACGTTTATGTATCGGGTCAGTAGTTTCACAGTAGGCGCTAGGGTTTCACCGCAAATCATAGGGCATGGCGACCCCAGCCATACCAGGTTGGATGGCGTTTTGACGGTAATATGATACTGCTATATATTGCTACTTAGTTATGAAACCAATAGGTTATGGATTTGCTCTCGCGTCACCCCACTTGGACGCCATTTTTGCCGCCCTGGCGGATCCCACCCGACGCGCGATTTTAACCCATTTGGCGGATGGCGAGTCCACTGTCACCGAATTGGCCGCCCCCTTCGCGATGACCCAGCCGGCAATCTCCAAACACCTCCGTGTCTTGGAGAAAGCGGGTTTGGTTTCCATTGGCCGGGACGCCCAGCGGCGCCCTCGAAAGCTTGAGGCCGAGCCTCTCGCGGAGGCTAACGAGTGGCTGGAGAATTACCGGAATTTCTGGGAGGGGCGCCGCCCACAGCTCGATGCCCATTTAGTTGAGGTGAAAACCGCGCCGAAGAAACCCAAGAAGAAAAACAAGTTTTGAGGGAAGTAAACCCCTGCCAGGAGTCCGCGGGCGTTGAAGGAGATCTGGTTCGCCAAGAATATGGCCTTGGGGTTTTGGGTGAGAAGCGGAGGGTCGAAGGGCGGTGGGTCGGGGAGGTGGTTCTGAGCATTGATCACTGGCAGCCCATTGCACGAATTGTCACAGGCGGTGGTGTCATAACCCGCCAGGAAAAAGAGAGTCTGAGCTACATAGCGGTCAAAATCTCCTACGCCGCCATCGAAGCCGGTATTGGGATCCAATAGCTCATCATTTTCATGGCCAGCATAGATGTAGGAAGTCATTCCGGCGCCGACCTTGTAGAGGTAGCTGTATAGATTGCCACCCTTGCGGCGGTACTGAGTTTCCAGCTCAGCCTCGCTTAAGCTACGCGGATCGAATTTGAGAAGGATGGTCACCTTGTCCTTGAAGGCCGGGTCGTCGGCGATTTGGCGTCCGAATCTGTAACACTCATTTCTCATCATGCGAGTGGGCACCGGGACGTAGGAGAGTTTTTCGTTCCCGGCGGTGCCTATTTCGTCGGGAGTGGTGGCCAGAGTGGTCCCCTTCGCCAAGACGCCCTCCAGGAGGATGTGCTTGGCCTCGGCCAAATGCTTGTACACCGGCACGGTCGCGCGCGGGCCGTGGCCACGGAAATTCAAGGGGTATAGGACATGGTTCAACCAAAACCATCCCTCATTTTGGTTGTCGGCGGTCGCGTGAAAACCGAGGTAGCCGCGCCCCTCGGTCTCGATGGCTGCCTGGATGGCATGCTGTTTGCCTTGGTCCATCAATGGGCTGCCGAAATGACTCAGATTGTTCGCCACGATGACCTGGCCCGAAAGCAGGTCGCCCAAAGTGAAGTTGGGTTGGGATCCCGCGGGCGCATTCTTGAAAAATGATTTACTGATACAAATATCGCATTAGAATATTCATTTCAGGCTATCGGAAAGACTTAATCTGTTTCCCGTCGGCAAACAAAAAGGCCGACCCTCCGCAAGGCCCCTTTCTAAGTTTCCACCCCGATTATGTCTAAAACACGCGGAATGACAGCTTATCTCCTTTTGATCCTGGTCTTCGGTTTTGCCGGCTGGACCATACTTCAGCTAGGAAATGGGCCAACCCCCTCCGTTGCTGGTCTTGCGGCACCAGGAGCTGGCACCCATGGAATGATCCTGGGACCCCTGCCTACCCTACTCATTCAGCTCGTCACCATTATGATGGCCTGTCTCCTCTGCGGCAATCTCTTCCGCAAGATTGGCCAGCCCGCCGTGGTGGGACAAATGGCCGCCGGCATTCTCCTCGGCCCTTCCTTGCTGGGCTGGGCCTGGCCCGCTGCCGAAGCCTTTTTATTCCCTCCCGCCAGCCTCTCCAACCTTTCCCTGCTCAGCAAGGTGGGCATTCTGCTCTTCATGTTCGGCGTTGGCCTCGACATGGATTTGGGAACTCTCCGCAAGCATGCCCGCACCACCCTTTTCGTAAGCCATGCCAGCATAGTCATCCCTTTCTTCCTAGGACTTTGCGCGGCCCTGCTGGTCTACCGCACCCATGCTCCCCAGGGCGTGCGCTTCCTGCCCTTCGCCCTCTTCATGGGCATCGCCATGAGCATCACCGCTTTCCCCGTGCTAGCCCGCATTCTTGAGGAGCGCGGCTTGACTGGCAGCACCCTTGGCATCACGGCCTTGGGCTGCGCCGCCGTGGACGATGTCACCGCCTGGTCCATCCTAGCCGTCGTCATCGCGGTGGCCAGGGCCGAAAGTCCCCTGTCAGCCTTGTGGATCGCGGCGGGCGCTGCTCTCTATGTGGTTTTCATGCTCTATATCATTCGACCCTTGCTTAGCCGATGGCTGCTCAAGCTCTCGGATCCTGGCCTGCCCGGCAAAGGCACGGCGACCCTTCTCCTCATCGGCCTCTTCCTCAGCGCCCTGGCCACCGAGACTCTGGGCATTCATGCCTTATTCGGTGCCTTCCTGGCGGGGGCCATCATCCCCGATCATATAGGCCTCAAGGCCTTTCTCAAAGAGCGGCTCGAATACTCGGCCTCGCTTTACTTGCTGCCCATTTTCTTCGCCGCCACCGGCCTGAGAACCGAGCTGAGCCTCTTGAATGGGGCGCAAGACTGGGGCTTGGCGGCCTTGATTTTAGTCTTAGCCGTGGTGGGGAAGATGGGAGGCGGATGCCTGGCGGCACGCTTCATGGGGACACCTTGGAAACAGAGTTTTGCCTTGGGGGCCCTCATGAATACCCGCGGCCTCATGGAGCTCATTGTCCTCAATATCGGACTCGATCTTGGCATCCTTACGCCCGCACTTTTCTCCATGATGGTATTGATGGCTCTGGCAACAACGGCTATGACGGGGCCAGCACTCTCTCTGCTTAAAATCGGGCGCCGCGACTGAGAGGGTGCGAAGGCTATACAGGCTTACTTGAATATTTCGCGACAAATGGCGTGGCTCAATCATCTAACCTTGTTGAACGAAGGACGGTCCCATGAGAAGTCGGATTGCACAAGCCTGGATCGCAACCACGGTCATGGCCCTAGCGATAGTGGAGGGATGGGGAGCTGTGAGTCCGGTGCAAGGAACCAGTGGACTCTCTTCCCATAGCATGGCCGTATTCGGAAATACCGTCTATGTGGGCACCCAAGGCAAAGGCATTTACACCTTCTCTGCCGATGGAACGGGTTATAAACCCACGCCAGCCTCGCTCGCCACCGAGTCGACGAATGCCTTTGCTTTCGAGGGTAGCCGAGTATTAGCCGCGGGCTATGGAATCTATGCCACCTCCGATCAAGGCGCCAATTGGAGCTTATTACCGGGTCTGAAGAATCAATGGATACATGCCTTAATTTATGATGGCGGAAAGTTATTTGCCGGTACCGATGAAGGCCTGCAAATATCCGGCGACGCGGGAGTCACATGGTCGCGGCCCACTGGAATTTCCCAGTCCAAAGTCAAAAGCTTGGCTGTTTCTGGGTTGAATATTTTTGTTGCCCTGGGCGGTGGTCTCTTCAGCTCAAGCACCTTGTTTCGCTCCCAAGACGGTGGGCTTACTTGGAAGGCCATCCCGTATCAGAGCGGCGATAATGAAGAGGCCGAGGACCTGGTCATCCTTGGGACGAATTTATTGTTGGCGAGTGATGACAGCATACACTTTTCGCCCGACCTTGGGAATACATGGTCCAAGAGCCCGGGTCAGAAAATCGTTTTTGAAAAGGACGGTTTCATCTGCGACATGGTTAGCTCCGACGGTCTTCTCGCGGTGGCCCGATCGGGCTCTTTCGGTGGCGACTATCTATTCCTATCTGGCGATGGGGGATTGACTTGGAGCGAAATCCCCGAAGCGCCGGAATCCATTCTAGCCATGGCCATCAATCGCGACAATATTTACATGGCAACCGTGGGTATACCCCCGGGTGCTTTTTGGACATCGCACGGCAGGCTAGCCATCTTGCCAAGAACCCGAAGGAATCGACGAGAACCCAAGTTGTCTTTGACCGCGGACGCAGCCTTTTTTCTCATGAGGCCTGGCCATAACGGAATCGTCGATCTCTCGGGACGGCGTTTGCCGCTGACTCGCTGACTTCTTTTTCTTCGTTGTTCGTGTACCCTTTTTACGGGGGGCTCAGCCTCTCGTTCTGGGCCATCCAAACGCCCCCCAGGCTCGGCCCGCCTTGCTCCGATGCTCCTGTCGGCCTCGCCTTCCCCAAGGGCAAAGAAAATGGAAATATCATTGATTATCAATGGTCGGATAGGATGGTTAGTTATACCTCCTCGGGCCGATGGGATGAGCATTCTATTTATCGTCATGGCGAAAACTATGACGTAGAGAACACTCCCGAATACGATGAATAGGACTCGGTGCATTTTTCAAAAAGGCATGACATCTTGGGCCGAAATCTGAAGTCTAGTACTTCCAGCACGGGCGCGCCCTAAAGGATAGGCCAGAATAGTCGATCCGATAACGCACGACAAAGGCCCCTAAGTGGGGGCGCCAATGGCGGACAAACCCCTGATATGAGTCAGTAATCACATTCCCAGTATTTGTTGGAAGGAACACTATACTGCCTTAAGTGGACGGGGATTTGATTTCTCTTTGCCCTTTCTTGCGCCCAAGCTCTATAATCCATGCGGTCAGGGAGACAATCATGAGTGCGGTGAGCATTTCCGATATTATTCAGAACATTCAGGGAAGAGTAGAGAGTTTTGCCCAAAACAATGAGAAAATCGCCAGCCAAACGCATTTATTGGCTTTGAACGCTTCCATCGAAGCCGCGCGCGCCGGGGAGGCGGGGAAGGGTTTTTCGGTTGTGGCCGCCGAGGTGAAGCTTCTCGCAAGTCAAGCCGCAGTCAATTCAAAGGAATTACGCACCAAGGTTCTGACCGAATTAAAAGATCAAACCGACACCTTGAAAAAACAGGTCGACACCAAGGAATTTGAACGACTCACGGAAATGGCTCAAACCTTGGTGCAACTCATTGTGCGTAATCTATATGAGCGCACCGCCGATGTGCGTTGGTGGGCCACCGACGATTCTTTATACCGTTGCCTAGAAGCTTGTGATAAGGTTAGCAGAGAGCATGCGGCCTTGAGACTTTCCCTAATCAACCGTTTCTATTCGGTTTACCTGAACCTCGTTTTGGTCGATACCCAAGGCAAGGTGGTCGCCAGCTCACAACCTGAGAAGTTTGCCAAGGTGAATGGGGCCAATCTCTCGCAATCTCCTTGGGTGATTCGTGGCTTGGCTACCGGTAGCGGTGATCAATATGTCGTCGATGAGATTTTCGCCGATACTTTCCATGAGGGAAAGTTGGTCGCCGTCTATGCCACGGCCGTTCGCGAAGGGGGCCGAATCGACGGCAAGGTGCTTGGGGCTCTCGGCGTTTATTTCGATTGGGATGAGCAAGCGCGGGTCATCGTAAAAAATGAACCAAACCTTTCCCCGGAAGAGTGGCAATACACCCGCGTTCTACTACTCGATCACCATCTCAGAATTATCGCGGCATCGGATGGAAAGGACTTGCTCACACCGTTCTCACTGAATGCTGGCGGCCGCAGCAAGGGGTATTACCCCAACAAACAGGGTGAATGTATCGCCTTTGCGCGCACCTTAGGTTATCAGGAATATGACGGCCTTGGGTGGTATGGCGTCATCGTGCAAAAGCCGTCACAACGAAATTAAAAGCGGCTTTCTAGGCAAACCCTCTGGGTACCCCTAGAGGTCATTCGCCGGTTACGGGCGGCTTTGCTTCTCGGTCTGGGCCGTTCAAATGCCCCAAGGCTCGCCCCCGAACATCGAAAACATTCCACCCACCGGCCTTAGGCACGGGTAATAGGCCGGCGTGGTGCCGACTCCCCCCTGGCAAGGCTGTGTTTGCTGATGCCTTTCCCTGCGGTTGGCCATCCGCCCGGATGCCGGTTGTCCCTGGGTTTTCCACTAGAATAAGAGAGACGGCATGCCTGGGGAAATCGAAGTCCACGGTGACCTTGCCTCTATCCACCTTGATTAGGCGGGGTGGCTCCAGGGTTTCCAGGGCCATGGCGGTTTTCAACTGGGTGATTTGGGCCGCCGTGGGTGGCTGGGGGCTTCCCATTTTCTGCCAGGCGGAATAGGCATTGCTTCGCGTGCTATCCATACGGTAATGGGTCAGGCGCACCTCGGCTGGAAAACCGGCGGGAACCGTGATTTCCAAATGCATCCTCGCAGCGGAGGCGGGCACCACGTCGTCATGGTAATTCCATAGCAGCACGGTGACCTGTTTCTCGGTTTTGGAGGCTAATCCGTCAATGTCGGGCGCATTGCGGACGCTGCTAGCCAGAATATTCGCCAACCCTCGGGCCCCGTCGCTCTTCAGGGGGATGCGTCGGCCTTGCAACCTTCCCAGCATCTTGAAGGCCTGAAGTACGGGCTTGTGGATTCCGCTATTCGCAAGTTCGCGATAGCCTGAAAAATAGGGGCTGCCAGGAAATGTCCAGGCCCAGGTGACCACGCCCTTCAGGTTCACCTCCAGGCTATCGGCCAACTGAAGGGTATGCTTCATCATGGACGCGACATAGGCGCCGTATACCGGTATGTTACGGTAGCCATGGGCCGCATTCGAGCTGGTCGGGCAGGCGGCGCAACCGTCCGGGTCCGCTTCGCCGATGACGATGGGCTTGCTCTTGTATTCTGGAAAGCCGCGGATAATGTTGAAGAAATTCCGGTGCTGGCCGATTTGGCCGCCCATATTCATGCGGATATGGTTGTCGGCCATATTCACCCCGCCCTTGGCATGGAAGGTGAGCATGTCGAGCCGAGTACCAGCAGCCCCG
>JAYUVP010000190.1:0-3791 GCA_043753995.1 Fibrobacterota bacterium | reverse complement strand
CCGCGTTGTCCGCACAGGCGGCGAGCGTCCTGGAAGGCCGGATCAGCGGCGAGGAGCGCAAGACGACCAGCTATGACTTGCTGCTCGAAGTGTGGCAGCAGCGGGATTCCCTGGGCGCGGCGAAATTGCTGCAGACCATCCAGATCCCCAAGGTGGAGGTGGTGAAAGGGAGTTTCACGCTCCGGCTGGATGAAAGCGCAGCTGCCAAAGCGGGTGCGCGACTGGAGTACAGAATCCAGTCCCGGCCCTTTGAAGCCTGGAAGCCTTTCCGCCCCGCGGAAGTGGTACGGGTTTATGATTTGCCCGCGGTGGGAACGGGACTGGTCTTGCGTTGATCGTAGGCCGGCGATATTGGCTACTATTGGCCTAATGGGAAAACCGGCTCCGCGTCCGCTCCGGGAACTCTCCGCTCCCGACAAGGCCCCCTCGCCATCGCCTCAGCTGATCGGGACCCTGGCCGAGCGTTCCCTGCACGCCCATTTGAAACGCCTGTATTCCGAGCCCGGCGACTTCGTCGAGGAGAAGGTGGGCGGCTATTGGGTGGACATCCGGCGCGGGGACGCTGTCATCGAAATCCAGACCGGCAGCTTCGGCAGCATGAAACGCAAGCTGGAAGCGCTGCTCCCGGAGCGGGCGGTGCGCATCGTGCATCCGGTGGCGGTGGAGAAGTGGATCACCCGCATCGGCGCCGACGGGGAAACTTTCCTGAGCCGGCGGAAATCCCCCAAGCGGGGCAGCCTGTATGACCTATTCGACGAGCTGGTGAGTTTCCCCCACCTGATGCTGCATCCGAATTTTTCCGTGGAAGTGGTGCTGGTGAAGGAAGAGGAGATGCGCTGCGAGGACGGCAAGGGCAGCTGGCGCCGCAAAGGCGTGAGCATCAAGGATCATCTGCTGCTGGAAGTGTCCGGTCGCGCGCTGTTCGAGCATAAGCGGGATTTTCTGCGGGTGCTCCCGGAGGGATGGGCGGGGCCTTCTACCAACCGCGAGCTGGCGAAGTCGCTCAAGCAGCCTTACTTCCGTATCGCGCGCATGACCTATTGCCTAGTGCGCATGGAGCTGATCAAGGCGGCGGGCAAGCGGGGGAATTCGATTTTGTTCGAGTTGGGAAAAGAAGCATAGCCGGAGGGTAGCGTAGGCTACCAGCCCTCGTGTATGGAAAATAGCTTGTTTCCCCATGTATCACTTTAAGTGAAATAACCGGACTTGTTTCATTTATAATGAAATGCTACCATTTATTTCATATTCAGTGAAACGGGAGAAAAAATGCGGCAGGACGATCATTTCATATTGATGGCCGACATCATAGCAAGCCGATCCAAAGATCAAAGAATATTAATGGCGGACTTTAAAAGCGTCACGAAATCCGTCAGCAGGGAACATGGGAACTGGTTTCTGTCCCCCATTACGATTACCCTCGGGGATGAGTTTCAATGCGTAGCCCGGGGTCTTCCGGAATCGATCCGGATCCTTTTCGCGATAGAGGACAGGATTATCAAGGAGGGAAAAGGTTTCAAGCTGAAATATGTTTTGGTGGAAGGCGGAATTGAAACGCCTCTCAACAGAAAGATTGCCTATGAAATGATGGGCCCGGGGTTGACCAGGGCGAGAGAGTCGCTGCAAGCACTCAAAAAATCGAATGCATCTAGGTTCGATTTCCAATTGAAGAATGCAAAGCTGGCCCGCGGATTGAATCTCGCCTTTTTCGTCTATCAAACTTTCGTGGATGCCTGGAAAATCGAAAAAGACTACTATATCGTGGCACAATTTTTGGGAAGCGATGATTACAAGGAAGTGGCCGAAAAGTTGGGAAAAAACAAATCCCTGATTTGGAAACGGGAAATCAACCTCAACATAAAACCGTACAAGGCCATCAAAAACCTCATTACGGACATAGCGGACGGGTAACGGCGATGATTAAGCTTTTGGCATTCATGGTCTGTGTATTGATCACGGAAATCATCCTGGCGATGGTCTTCCATGCCGCAGCCGGAATCTTCTATAAAAAGCTGCGACTGGACCGCAAATCGATCTTCAAGGGATTCGCGGAGAGACTCTTCTTGTTGATAGCGCTCTCCCACAATTACTCCCAGGCCCTGACCTTTTTCAGCGCCGTAAAATTGGCGACCCGATTGAAACGCGAGGATGTAAAGGGAGAGCAGGATAGGTTCAACGACTATTACCTGGTGGGAAACCTACTATCCGTTGCCGTAGGCATGGGGTATGTCGACTTATGGATGCATTTTGATGTTTTGAAAACCGCCGTGCTTAAATTGTTTGCCTGATTAAATCGCGGCGGAAAAAAAGCGAGGAATATGCATCCGCTACCCCGGCGCCTCCGCATTGCCCTTATGCAAGGTCGCGAACAGCAGAGCATAAAAACACAACACGATATTGTATAACGGGATCTGCAAAGTAGCCGGCAACCCGTAAATGATGATAACCGCGGGCACCCATACCGACCACACTCCGATGAGGCCCTTGGGCAGATTGGTTTTCAGGAACGGGATCCACCTCAGTTCGCGCAGGCGGGCCAGGCTGAATCCGGCATCCTTCCAATAGAACGCAAGGAGCCCGAAGGGTGTGGAGCAGAATACGCTGTACACCAACTGGTCCACCGCCACCTTGCAAGCCACCGTGCCCAGACCGTTGTCGTTCCCGAACATCCATCCTTGCAGCCGGTAGAACATATCCACCTCCACTCCCTTTTGCGCCCAGAAGGCCATGTAAAAGAGGCCATGCGATAAGGTCGTGCCCGCCCGCGTGCCGGGATTGAGTTTCAGGAACAGGAACGGTATGAGGCCGCCGAACACGGCCGTGGAAACGAAGCTATAGCGCCAGCCCCAGCGCGCTTTGAAGGCCGCCAAGGCGTCCATGGCGTGGTGGGAAGGCGCGTGGAAATAATAGGCCAGGAACAGGGCGAGGGCGAAGGCTTGCAGGATAAGGCCGGGAACGAGATTGGCGCGCGCGGCGGCTACGGCCTGGCGCCAGGGAATGGGGGAGGACATGATGGTTTCCAGTATACGGGATGGCGGGAAAAATGCGGGGCAAGGGGTCTATAAGCTCATTCGCTTTTTCGCTTAAACGCCTAGCGGCTATCCGCATCCCTGCGCGTCAGGGTGGCGATGAGCAAGGCGTAAAAGCACAAAACGATATTGAAAAGCGGCAATTGCAGGGCCGAAGGCAGACCGTAAATGAGGGTCAAGGCCGGGAGCCATACGGCCCAGAGTCCGACCACGGCCTTGGGCAGGTTGGCGCGCAGGAACGGGATCAGGGCCAGCTGGCGCAGGCGGGAAAAGCTGAATCCCGTGTCCTTCCAATACATCAGCACCAACATCATGGAGGTGGAATACCAGGGAGCGTAGAGCAGCTGATCCACCGCCACCTTGCATGCGATGGTGCGGAAATCGGGAACGTCGCCGAACATCCAGGTTTGCAGATGGTAGAAGAGGTCCACTTCCAAGCCTTTAAAGCCCCAGAACAGCACTAAGAACAGGCCATGGGAGTAAGGCGTTTCCGCGCGCGTACGCGGGTTGGCGCGCAGGACCAGGAACGGGATGAGGCCGCCGAACAGGGCGGTGGCGAGAAAGCCGTAGCGCCAGCCCAAATGCGCCTTCCAACCCGCCAACACGTCGAAGGCGCGGTGGGAAGGGGCATGGAAATAATAGGCCAAGAACAGGCAGAGGGCGAAGGCTTGCAATACCAGGCCGGGCACGAGATTGGCACGGGCCGCCGCCAGGCTTTGGCGCCATGGCGAGACCGGTGCGGGGACGGGTGCGGATGCGGGCGAG
>JAYUVP010000189.1:0-2694 GCA_043753995.1 Fibrobacterota bacterium | reverse complement strand
TTGTCATAGGTCTGCAAAATTTCACTTTCATTTGAGGCATGGTAAGAAATTCGTGCTTCACCTTTTCGCAAATGACCGCCATGCATTTCGCCGAGGAATGGAGCATGCGCCAACAAATCGGCCTTTAGCCAAAGTCGTGTTTGAATACCTCCGAATCCGTCGCTGATCGTTCCATTCGAAGGATTCATAGGCAAAGGCGCATTCCAATGCGTCGGAGACAAAACACCCAAGCGATTCATGAATCTTTGTACTCGAGGATCGTTGGGATCCGGTTCTTCTCTCCTTAATCGTGCCATTCCTTTAGGATCGACCGCTGCCGCCTTGGTTTGACCCGTAATCAAGTTTTCCACCAGCCAATAGGTCGGCCATTCAAAGGGGTCTTTGAATGGGCCTTGACTCGGAGTTTCCGATGTCAAGGCGAAAACCGAGCTGAGCGCCAGGAAAAACCATAAGGCTGAGCGCGAAGCCAAACCGGAGAGAGCTTGGGAGAATACCATCATGGCCCAATCATCGGTCATTTCTGGGTCCGAGGCAAGATCGGAATTGGGGTTTCTGGAGGATAAAGCGAATTCCACCGGAAACCGGTATCAGGCATTCCCGGGTGGTTTGGTGAAAGCGATAAAACTCGGATAAAAAACGGTTTGAATTGTCGGTTAAGCGAATCCCCTACCGGTTAGGGTAGCGGATAGGGTAAGTCCCTGTATTTCCAAGACTTTGCGGCCACCCGGTACAATCGATTTCAGCATGTCCTTTTCAGGAGGTTCCCGTGTTAGGCCCCCAAGACTTGTCATCCGTCCCCCCCTTTCGGACTTCGGGTCAAGTGGCCAAGGCTTTAAGAGTTTCGGTTTCGACTATCAAACGATGGTTAGACGAAACTCCCGATCTGGCGAATTACCGGATCAATGCCAATGGCTGGAGACTTTTTTCCGACGATGAAATAAATCGATTGCGTGAACATCAAAGGCACAAGAGGCGAGAGGGTCGAACGTTCAAGCCCTCGACGCTGAGGCCGATCGATGAATAAATCCGTGCTCATGCTCGGCGCCTTGGCGCTGATGGCGTTGTCTACGCACGCCGCTCCCAAGCGATCGCGCTCGGATGCTGTTCCAGGCATGCAGGCCTCGAATACCGCAGGCCTCGGTGATATCTGGGTGCAATCGGCTTTGACGGGACAATTTCGCGTACAGCCTTTGCCACAAGAGCGATTGACAGGTTTGGCGGATTCCATTTACCGAAGTGACGTGTTGGCCTTATATGGCGGCGGAGAAAAGATGGGCAGGGACATGCTGCTAATCCCATCGCTCAAAGCCACCTTGGGTTTGGCCGAGTTTTTGCAATTCGAAGTCGAGAATGTGCCATGGGACGGGGAGAAAATAGGGGCTTCCCGCGCCGGACTCAAACTCACCACGCCGGGCAATGACGACTTACGCGTTTTCGGATTGGCGATTATGGCTGAAGCCACGCTCTCGACCGAAGAGGACATCTATTCCCGGGGCGAAACCACGCCGGGATTCGATCCCCTCTTTCACTTCGGAGCCGCAGTCGATATCGACCTCATCAAAAAAACGCCGACCCTGCCCCTCAAGCTTTTTTTCAATTGGAATAATCTCGCCGATTATCGTTTGGCGCATGCCTTCAAACAGCAATGGCTAGCGACGGCATTGCAATGGAAAGGATATCGCCGCGAATATTTTGGCCGATTCGGACTGACCTGGTATAAGCCCCTGGCCACACGTTTTGACCCGTTCCCCAATTCAGAATGGACGGGGCCTCATGTCGAATTTGGTTTCGGCACGCGATGGTTTTTCGGGGAACGTTTATGGGGATGTGCCGAAGTCAGTTTCGATCCGGTTCAACCTTTGGCGTTTTATTCCGACCCCACCCATAGTCCCCCCAAATTTTTTGTGGGTGTGGAATTGCCGGTCATGTTTCAGGAAACCCAGGCCGAAGCCTTACGTGCTCTGATTTATACCGAAGAAATGCGCAAGGCGGCACGACGTAAGGCGGCATTGTCTCCAAATACGGCAAACAAATCAGTTGCCGATTCGAGTGTGGGCAAAGCCCATGGCGTCACCGATTTCAAGCTCGATCAATTTGAACTGAAAAGCCACAAGGTCGACACAGCCTCGGCTGCCTTGCGTTCGCTTTTCGAGGACCAAGATTCTGTTGCGGCGGACAAACGCAAAAACGTGCGCCGGGAATTGCAGCAAATCGAGGAGATCTTGAAATGATCCTTGCGCGGAACAAAAACATGAAGCGGGGGACAAGCCTATTCGGCGTTGCCCTGGCCATGGTTTTGCTGTTCTGCGGCGAAAGTTTTTCCCAGGCCAAACGTTCTCGGCAAGACGGCCTGCAAGCCAGTATTTCCTCCATTACGGCGGGAGAGGGCAATGTCCATTTGAATTTATTCGGCCGAACCTTTTTGTGGGACAATCGCGCCGCTCAGAAAATACCGCCGGTTTTGCCGCATGGGGAGTTGAACTATGGCGTCACCGATTGGTTCGACGCGACTATCGGCTTAAATGCCATGTCTTATAGCCTTCAGCCCGGTTCATGGTATTTAAGGACGAAGGTGACCACGCCGAATACCAAAAACCTTCGGTTCATCGGCTTTGGCTTGCAATTGGAAATCAAGCGCAACCTGACCCATAGCTTTCCATCCAATGGCTTTCGCGTGAAGAATGAGGGCTTTGG
>JAYUVP010000188.1:0-2869 GCA_043753995.1 Fibrobacterota bacterium | reverse complement strand
CGCTTCACATCCGCCAGTTCCTGGGTCCGCTTCTTGTACTCTTCCATCATTTTCCGGGAGTCTTCGGAAAGATGGTTGATGCGTTCTTCCTTCTCCGTGGCGACGCCCAGGCGCTGCTGATAATGATCCATCACCAGTTTCAGGGTGCCGTCCGGATCGCTTTTGCCTCCGGCCAGCTTCCTGAGATCGCCCAATGCCAGTTCGCACAGTTCCTTCTCGCGCCGCACGATGTTCTCGGTGGCGCCGTAGATTTCCTGTTGCTGGTTGTTCTCGTATGCGGTGGTCAGCGCATGGAAGATTTTATTGTCCTGAAGCTTAGGTTTCACCAAGCCCTGTTCTTTGGAGATGAATCCCCAGTCTTGAACCGTTTTCATGCCGGCTCCCCCCTACTAGATTAAGCCCGTCTCGCTGGCGAGTTGATTGTACTCCTCCAATTCTCTTATACCGTTCAGGTCGTCGTCAGCGTTTATCTTCTCGAAATCATGGAAGCCATTGTCCAGGGCCGACTTGAGGTAATGGAGGCTGGCTTTGAAATTCCGGTTTCTAGCGTGGCAGCAGGCAAGGTTATAGAGGCAGTCGGGATTATCGGGCAAGGAGGACAGCAATTTTTCCAGGATAGCCAAGGCTTCCGCGCCTTGGTTTTGCTCCAAATGGATCCGGGCCAATTCGAAGGCCGCGCTTTGGCAGGTCGGTTCCAATTGCAGGGCCCGGAAGAATCTTTTTTTCGCCAGGGCGGAGGCGCCGCTTTGATTCAGCATACGTCCCAGCAGGATCAAAGTCGCGGGGGTTTCCCCTTCCACGGAGAGTATGGCCTCCAATTGCGCCATGGCTTCCCTACTGCGTCCGGATTTCCAGAGACCCACAACCAGGATTTTGCCGAGTTCGGGAGTCAGGTCGGTACTTTCCAGGGCTTGCAAATATTCGACGCAGCGCGGATAAGCATCTAACTCCAGCAGCAGGGTGAGCGTGGCTAGCATTTCCTCCGGGCCGAGCGTGCGCTTTTCCAGGAGGCCATGCAAGACCGAGCCCGCTGCTTGGGGCTCCGACTCCTGGATATGGAGTTTGGCCAAGGCCAATAAGGTGGGAATATGTTCCCCGTCGCGCTGCAATGCCTCCCGGAAGGCGCTGCGGGCATTGCGGAATTCCTTCCCTGCCAGGTAAAGGCGGCCCAAGGCATGGTGGGCGTCGACGCTATTGGGATTCAGCTTCAGCACCTTGGCGATGGCGGCTTTGCCTTCGGCGAGCTCTCCCCGTTCCAGTCGCACGACCGCGGCATTGAGCAAGGCCGGTTCATAGTTCTCGTCTTTGCGGATGCACATCTGGAAATCATCCAAGGCTTCCTGGGACCGACCGAGACGATAAGCCGTATTCGCGCGGTTGAAAAGCGCGTCGATGTATTCTGGGGCTTCCGCATAAGCCCTTTCGAATAAATCCCAGGCCGACCCGAGGTTACCCTCCAGGAAGGCCACCTGGCCAAGGCAATTCCACAACGGCGCCTTGGCCGCCTTCTGACTCAAGCCGGCATTGCAAAGTTCTTTGACCTGCTCCAACTCCCGGAGTTGCAAATGGCAATTCGCCAAGTCGATCAGGGCATGCACGTCGCCGGGGTATTTTTCCAGGTAGGCTTCCAGACGGGCTTTCGCGGCCGGGAAATCCCCTGAATAGAACAACGCGTTTCCTAGGTTGAGTTCGTATTCCGGCTTCGCCTTTTCCTCCATTGCCAATCGGAAGAACCGGGCAGCTACCGGAAAGCTTTTATCCTGGAGCGCCAATTCGCCCATGGCGTTGAACCAGCGATGATCGGCTTGACCGGATTTCTCCAGCTTGAAAAGCGTTTGCCGCATGGGCGTAACAAGCCCCTTAACCTTTTGGTTTTCATAGAGATCCCACAATGCCGTGCCCATGGTATCCATCGCCTGGATCTTACCACCTGGCCAGGGCAAGCTGGCCAATCGCAGACGGGGATGGAAAACTGGGTATAAAAAAAGGCCTTTCCCAAGGGAAAGGCCTGATTTTCATCGACTCAGAGTCACCGAATGGCGACTTTGAGCCGGAGAAGGTGGTTGGGATGCAAGGATTCGAACCTCAATAGCCAGAACCAGAATCTGGCGTCCTGCCATTGGACGACATCCCACCGATGCAAAAAGGATAAAAATCTTTCGGGGTGGAGTCAATGGTCCAGGTCTTGTGATTGTCAATACTTGACGGGAGCTCCAGGAGTTGTGGTATTTCGCCCGGGAATGGTGGACAATAATTCTGAGCCTCAAAAGGTCACAAATTATCCAACAAATGTTAAAGCTTTTCATAAGAATACCGAGTAGTTTAAAGACAGGTCAACCCGCTGAGACACTGCACAGGGGTGGATGGACATTCGACTTCTGCGTCGCGCCCTACCTCACCGGAACCCGGCCTGGAGATGAAGGAGTGGATGAAGTATGAAACACGCCTCGCGTCACGAAACCATCAAGGACAAGATCGCTTTCCTAAAGGGCCGCCCAGAAAGGGAATTCGCGATTACGAAAGACGATTTGATCAACCTTCAAATCGCCTTGGAAATCCATCGTGACGTTTCCTCCTTCTGGATGGACAAGCATATTTTCAAATAGGGTATGAAACACGGATGTGCCTGGTTTCCAATGGGAAATCAGGCCACCTTGACGCCCTCTTTCCATTCCGGTGAATCTTTACCACATTTTCTTCCGCGCCCATAAGCCGGAGGAAAGTTCCCCGCTCGGGCCGAGCATGAGGCCCTCCCATCGCCAACCCCACCGAATCCGTGACGCGATCCTCTTCCCGGTCCAACGCCGCTCCATTCCCTAAGCCGCCTTCAAAAACACGCACCCGGTTCGTTTTTCTGCGACCCTACCTC
>JAYUVP010000187.1:0-5082 GCA_043753995.1 Fibrobacterota bacterium | reverse complement strand
GACGCCGGCATTTTTTCCTGGGCGGCAGCCAGGAGACCCTCGACAAAATGCGCGCCAATTTCCTGCTGCGGTTTCCCAACCTTCAAGCGGTGGGCTTTTTATCCCCTCCATTCAGAGCCTTGGACGAGGGGGAAATGTCCGCCCTGCGCCAAGCCGTTTTGGCCGCGGAACCGGACTATATTTGGGTCTGTTTCGGAGCACCCAAGCAGGAGTACTGGATGCAGGAAAACCACGGATGGTTCCCTCGCAGCCTCCTCATCGGTATCGGCGCTGGTTTCGCATATCATGCCGGGGAACTGCGGCGCGCCCCGATTTGGGCCCAAAAAATGGCGCTGGAATGGGTTTGGAGGCTAAGCCAGGACCCGCGTCGCTTATGGAAGCGGTATTTCAAAACCAACCCCGTATTCATGGCGATATTCATGATGCGGTGGCTCCGTACCCGGCTGGGCCTGCCTGGGCCCAGAGCGGGATCCGGGAATTAAACTTTAAATCGCCTGGAGTAATCCATGATTAACTTTGACGCTCTCGAGAAAAACATGGGTTCCCTGCGGAAGCAGTTCCTTTCCAATAGCCCTTTCCCCCACGTCCTGATCGACAATTTCACCGATGCGGACAGGCTGCAAGCCGCCCTCGCCGACATCCCCGCGCCTGATTCGGCCCAGATCAACAAAAGCCGGGACTACATCTTCGCCAAGAATAAATTCGAGAAATCCAACTTCAAGGAATTATCCGCCCCTTTAGCGGAGGTGTATGAGGATTTGATTTCCGATCGTTTCCAAGCCATCCTGAAAACCATTACCGGCGAGGATGTGTTCGTGGACAAGGAGTTCTTCGGAGGGGGAATCCATCAAGGGGGGCAAGGCAGCTTCCTGGATATGCATACGGACTTCAACTACCATCCCGTGCAAAAGGATTGGTTCCGCAATCTGAATATCTTGCTTTACCTGAATAAGGATTGGAAGCCCGAATATCGCGGCCAGTTGAAACTGCGCCACTCGGAAACCGGGATAGCCACCGAAGTCGAACCGCTTTTCAACCGGTGCGTCATCATGCATACCCGCGATTTCACGTTGCATGGATATGACAAGATCAATTTTCCGGAAGGGGCCTATCGCCGGTCCATAGCGACCTACGCATACACCCTCCATGAAATCGGCCATGAAGGCTACCGCAGCACCACCTGGAAGCCCGAAAGCGGTTCCCTGGTCAAGAAAATAATCGGGGCGAACTGGCCGACCCTGGTCAAAATCAAGAACTCGTTGTTCGGGATCGGGACCAAGAATAACCGCTGAGGCGGGATCGGTGGGCGTGCCGTCAACGGGCGGGCAGCGCCCTTGTCAGCCGCTCACCAAGTAAAGAGAAGGTGAGCGGACAACTCGTTCGTTTTCACGTCCCCGAAATCCAGCACCCACTGCAGGCTAGCCGATACGTATTGGCGGTAAGCCAGCTTGATTCCCTGGGTCCAAACCCGCCTATACGCGACAGTGCCCCCCAACCATTCCTTGCTCAATCCGTCGATTGAATCGATATGGATAGTACCCAATGTTCCCGGGCGGCCAAGGCCTTTATCGGATAGGTCCAGCTGCTCCTGAAGCTCAATGAACTTCCACGGACGGTAGCACAACTTAAGGTCCCAGGTTTTCGAGTCCGGTCCGAGCTTGCTGGCGGACGGTACATTGAAATGCTTGAAGCTCGTCTGGGCTTTCCGGCCATTGTAGGTCCACGGCTCCACATGGCTGTATTCGACTACCAGGTCCGCATCGACTTTCCGAAGCGGGGACGTTACTTGAAAACCCGCCAAACCGGCCCAGCGGTTCTCCCAATAGCTATTGTAAAAGGAGGTGGGACCCAACAAATCGTCGATGAACAATTCTCCCCAAATCGACAGGTTGGGCGTGATCGTGGATAGGAAATCGAATCCCATCGCGGAATTGTCGGGACCGCCCATATCCGATTCGGTGAAGGTTATCGGCACTAGCGGCAAAAAGTAACGCAAATCCGGATCCCTATCCTGGTATATGACGATGTCCTGGAAGGCGACGCTCAAGAAGTCGAATGGCTTGAACTCGAAGCGGTGGATATTCGCGAATTTTTGGATTTCATGGGCCGTATCGGTCATCCGGAGCAGGTAATTGTCCAAGTAGAGCCAGGATGCGAAATCGATCCGCGCTTCCAATAGCCAGTAAGGCGGGGTGTTCCGCGTGGCCATCAGGGAAGAGAAATAACCCGGCCCCATATTCAAGCGATCACGCCCGGCTTTCAATTTGACCCAGGGCAACTCCAGCAACACGTAACTTTCAAAATGGTTGAAAGTCCGCTTGGCTAAGAGGCTATCTCCCGCCCCTTTTTCCACGGAGTAAGTCTCGCCTTGATCCGGGCTGAACTGGTGTGAACTGGGCCTTGTCCGTGGATTCGGTGTATATCATGCCATGGCTGAAGTATGAGAGGTTCGGCGCCAACTGGCCGAATAAGGTGACCCCTAGGCCCGTCAATAACGCGGCATCATCGGAATCCTGCAGCGTCTCGCCATGCCAACCCAGTTCCATGGCTGGAGAGAGGTAGAACGAGTGGCTACGGGCGGAATCCTCCCAATGAAGCAATTCGCGGCGGAAGCCCGGCAAGGAGAGCGACAGGGATGCGGTGTCCGCGGGCGATAGCCGTACACTCTCCAGATATTTTCCCACAGCACGTTCGGATTGAGGGAACGCCTGGGTGGGCAGAAGCGCTCCCGATTGGGTTTGCTTGCGGCGAAGCGTCTCAAAAGCCGGGGAATCGGCGGCAACATCGATATCGGGCTTTTCCGCCGAAGCGGACCACGGGAGGACGGTGGAAAATATCAGGAGGAGCAAGGTTCTGAGCCGGGAATGTATGGGCACATTCACCGCCATCGGAAACTCATTGCCTTACGGCTATGTAGCACTTCGTCATACCCAGGAATCTTTCCCTTAGGATGGTGCAGTCAGGAAACAGGCGGACCATTTCATCATAATCCAAGAGGCGCACCTCATCCAAAAAACCTTCCACGGCTGCTTTGGAAGGTTTTGTAACCAACCCCCAAACCGTGAACCAACGGATCATTTTCTTCTGCCACCCCTTAGGGAACAGGTGCACGAAAGGCGCCATCAAATGCGGTTCTATGAAAAAGCTTCTGGCCGGCGTTTGCACCCACAATTTACCGGCCACCCTGGACATTTCCGAGGCGAATTTCATCTGGTTCTCGAATGTGCCCACATGCTCAATGACCGAATTGGAATAGGCCAAATCGAAGCTGTTATCGGCATAGGCAAGCGCCGTCCCATCGCCTTTGACAAAGGTGAAATTCTTCGGCGCCTCGTCCATTCCGGGTGGCGTGTCAATGTTCACGATCAGGATTTCGGACGGGCAATCGATGAGCAGCCAATTGAAAAGATTCCCGCCGACGTCGAGAATCCTCGTTTGCGGGTCCGGATGGAACAACTTCTTGAAGTTATTCATCCTTTTCCGCCTGAAGAAGGGGATGATCGAGTTGTAGATGGAGTAGATATTCATGGAGTCAGCTCAGGCGGTTCCCGATGATTGGGCACCACCGCGGGACAACCTTTGCTCATTGGGAAAAAGCTTCCAGGTCGGCCTTCATCATGATTTCCACAAGCTGTTCGAATTTCACCTTGGGTTCCCAACCCAGCTTTTGCTTGGCCTTGGTGGGATCGCCGAGCAGTTGCTCCACTTCCGAGGGTCGGAAAAATTTCGGATCCACTTCCACGATGACCTTACCGGACTTGCGGTCGCGGCCGACTTCCTTGACGCCTTCGCCTTCCCAAGCGATGTCATATCCTGCATACGGCGCGGCCTTCTCGATGAACTCCCGTATGGTATGCATTTCACCCGTGGCAGCGACATAGTCGTCCGGTTCCGGCTGCTGCAGCATCATCCACATCATTTCCACGTAGTCCTTGGCGTAACCCCAATCACGCTGGGAGTCCAGGTTTCCCATGCGCACGGTTTGCTGTTGGCCGGCCTTGATTTTGGCAAGGGAGAGGGTGACTTTGCGGGTCACGAAGTTTTCGCCGCGACGGGGTGATTCGTGGTTGAACAGGATACCGTTGCTGGCATGCATGTTATAGGATTCCCGGTAATTCTTGACTATCCAGAACGCGTAGAGTTTGGCTACACCGTAAGGGGAGCGGGGATAGAAAGGGGTTTTCTCGGATTGCGGCACTTCCATGACCTTGCCGAAAAGTTCGGAGGTGGAGGCCTGATAAATGCGGCTAGGGAGCTTATTGCTACGGACGGCCTCCATCAGGCGCAGGACCCCGGTCGCATCGACATCGGCGGTGAACTCGGGGGAGTCGAAGGAAACCTGCACATGGCTTTGGGCTGCGAGGTTGTACACCTCATCCGGACGCGTGGTGGCGATAATCCGATTCAGACTGCTAGAGTCACCCATATCCCCGTAATGGAGATCGTAAACCAATCCCGAATTCCTGGCCTTGTTCCGGGCATCTTCGATTCTATCGCGGTTGAACAGCGAGGTACGACGGATGATGCCGTGGACATCATAGCCCTTTTGCAAAAGGAATTCCGCCAGGTAGGATCCGTCCTGTCCCGTAATGCCCGTGACCAATGCGATTTTCTTAGCCATTCTCCACTTTCCTTGTTGCCTTCCAAACCATCGATAACTTACCAGTTCGTGATGATTTATTAGGGTCGCCATTTCCGGCGATAGGGTATGATTTGCAGGGAGTAAAGTAGAAAAAAACCGAAAATCCAAGCCTACGGCGGATTCGGCTTACGCCGAATTCAGTGGCCTAGCGTCACCCCAAGGAGGTTTCGGGCCTGAAAAGGCGCCACCCATTGCCAAGCTGCTTTTTTAAGGGAAGCCTTGGATTTAGCAGGGTGTGATGGTGGAACAAAAGGCGCCTTCCTTTCACCGCCGTGATTAGGCACAAATGTATTTGTCGGTTGCGGAAACTGTAGGAAACGTGCCTCCAACCCCGCTTGAGCCATGATTTCCAAGGCCGCTAGTGGCCAGCGTCCATCGGAAATTACTTCGTTGGAATCCACTTGGCAATCAAACCCGATTATAACGGCCTCGCGCGTATC
>JAYUVP010000186.1:0-8975 GCA_043753995.1 Fibrobacterota bacterium | reverse complement strand
AGTGACATGGCCAATTTCACATTATTGGACTTTTGCTTGCCCTCAGCGAATTTGTCCTTGAGCTGATCAATGGTTGCCGTCGGACGCTGAGGCTTGCCGGGTTTGCCGCCGGGGCCGCGACCCTGACCTTGTCCCTGCTGACCTTGGCCCGGCTTGCCGCCGCGCGCGCCCTGTCCTTGACCTTGTCCCTGACCACCCTTAGCTTCGCCCGTCGATTCTTTTTTCATCGACAGGGAAATGCGCTTTTGGCCGACATCGACTTCGAGCACGCGCACCTGCACGATTTGTCCGGGCGACACCACCTGGCTCGGGTCTTTCACGAACTTGTCCGACAATTCAGAAATGTGAATCAAGCCGTCTTGATGCACGCCGACATCGACGAAGCTGCCGAAATTCGTCACATTGGTGATCACGCCTTCGAGCCACATGCCGGGCTGCAAATCCTTGAGGTCTTGGATTTTGGCATTGAACTTGGCGTAGACGAATTCAGCGCGCGGATCGCGGCTGGGCTTTTCAAGCTCGGCGGCGATATCCACGAGGGTGGGCAAGCCCACTTCTTCGCTGGCATATTTCTGCAAGTCGATTTTGCTGATCAATTCTTTATTACCGATGAGGTCTTTGAGCTCGACACCGGCATCGGCGGCGATTTTCTTCACCAATTCATAGCGCTCAGGATGCACCGACGAGCTATCGAGAGGATTCTCTCCGACTTGCAAACGCAAAAATCCGGCGGCTTGTTCGAAGGCTTTCGGGCCAAACAAGGGAACCTTCACCAGGGCCGAACGAGCGCCGAAAGGCCCATTGGCATTGCGGAAGTCGACGATATTCTTAGCGAGCGACTTATTCACGCCCGACACATAGGCCAGCAGTGATTCCGAGGCCGTATTCACGTCGACACCGACGAGATTCACGCAACTCTCGACCACTTGTTCGAGCTTTTTCTTAAGCTCATTCTGATTCACATCGTGCTGGTATTGGCCCACGCCGATGGACTTGGGGTCGATTTTCACGAGCTCAGCCAACGGGTCTTGAATGCGGCGCGCGATGGAAATGGCGCTGCGAATGGTGGCGTCGAGATCAGGGAATTCTTTGCCCGCCAAAGGAGAAGCCGAATACACCGAAGCACCGGCCTCGGAGACGATCACCTTAATCGGCGGATTCTCAAGTTGCTTGAAAGCATTGGCGATGAATTCATCGCTTTCACGCGAAGCCGTGCCATTGCCGATAGCGAGAATGTCGACCTTGAAGGCTTCAATCATGCCCAGCAAAATCGTGGTGCTGGCCTCGGTTTGGTTTTGCGGCTGATGAGGATAAATGACGCGATGCTCCAGCATTTTGCCGGTGGCATCGACCACAGCCAGCTTGACGCCAGTGCGGAAACCAGGATCCACGCCCATGACAATACGGCTATGCGCGGGGGCTGCCAGCAGCACTTCACGCAAGTTCTTTTGGAAGACCACGAAGGCATCCGACTCGCCGCGCTCTTTGAGAGCCAGGCGAACTTCGGTTTCAATGCTCGGCTTCAGCAAGCGCTCGTAAGAATCCTTGACCATCTTTCCGAGGTCGCTCTGGAAAGGCGAACCGGCCTTGATGACGCGCTGCTCCAAATTGGCAATCACCTTGTCGTCTTCCAAGAAAAGCTCGGTCTTGAGCACTTCTTCTTTTTCGCCGCGGCGCATAGCCAAAATGCGATGCGAAGGCAAGGCCGAAACCTTTTCCTTGAAGTCGTAATACATCTCGAACTTGGTGCGCTTGCCCTCATGCTCTTTGCGCACCTTGGAAACAATCAGGCCCTTGCTCATGGCCGTCTCGCGCAAAGCCGCGCGAACTTCGGGATTTTCCGCCAATTCTTCGGCGAGAATGTCGAGCGCGCCCTGCAAGGCCGCCCCCGCCGTCTCGATTTTGAGTTCGGCATTCACATAAGCCGCAGCCAGCTCTTCGACGGTCTTGCCGCCGGTCGCTTCTTGCGCCTCGATGATGCGTGCCAACGGTTCGAGGCCGGCTTCCTTGGCGGCCATGGCGCGCGTGCGGCGCTTGGGCTTGAAAGGCAAGTACAAGTCTTCGAGCTCGGTCTTCGAAATCGTCTTCTCGATTTTCGCACGTAACTCAGGCGTTAACTTGCCCTGGGTTTCGATGCTCTTGATCACGGTGTCCTTGCGCTCGCTCAGCTCTTTGTAATAGCCGTAACGCTCTTCCAGAGTGCGCAACTGGTTTTCATCCAGCGAGCCCGTGGCTTCTTTGCGATAACGCGTGATGAAGGGCACGGTTGAACCGGCGTCAAAAAGCTGCAAGGTATTGCGCACCTGGTCGGGACGCAATTTGGTTTCAGAGGCAATGAGGTCAACGAAGTTCACCGGAGTTCTCCTGGAAAAAGTTCGATCTGAGGGGGGACATTAGGCCGATCGCGGCTGGGGTTAAGCGGGTGCTGGGCGGCGGTGGCGTCTAGTGATGAGTAACCCGGAAAAGCAAATCCCCCCGGGGCGGGTAAAGGTAGGAATGGAAGTCCATGGCGACCAGCCCACCACCCAACTTCTTGAAAACCGCGAAATTGAAGCAAACCAAGGCCTTACCCTCTTTTTTTTGGGCCGCCTAGTCACTCTGGGGCGACGGCTGCCGCCCAGCTTCAGGGCATGGCCCTGGTTTCTCGGCGGCTTGCAGCCGGCCGAAGCCAGGAAGGACTCTTCAATACCCTGCGGATAGTCACGCCGCCTCCATAAAACGTGCCTCCCTAGAAAACCAACCCAAGCGCCAAGGTCCCTTCGCGATGTCGTAGCGAAAACAAAGCTTCGGGAATCCAATGAGAAAAGCGTCGCCCCGCGAAGAGAACCGCATCGGGCCGGCTGCGGCCCTCGGACATCGGAACCATGCCATCGGACAAGTATTTCACTCCGCCATAGGTGCGGCTTCCACCCAGGATCAGGCTCGCATCATAGAAGTATCCATAAGGCGGGGATTTCTCCCAAATGGGGAAGAGCGCTTTCACATTGGCATCCAAGGCGGCCCATTCGGCAAAACGAAACTTGCCGCCGACACCGGGCCAAGGCGGATCAGCGGAAAAACCGAGCTCCAGGTTTTCCGCAATCCCGTATCGAAAGCTATAGCTGGCCCCGCCTTGCCATTGGATGCCCGATGATTCGGCAAGGCTCCCGGAATCGCTGTAATAGGCGGAGGCATCGGTTAGCCAAAGCCCCGCACCAAAGGTCGATCGGCTCTGGCCCTTGGGCGCCGTCTCGACGGTTTTCAGATTAAGGGCAACCGAACATCCGGAAATCAGAAGCGCAGCCAAGGTGATAAGGAATACAGCGAGGATTCGGAGTAATGGCATAGAGGAACCCCTTGGACGTGGAGATATCGGCTCGGATGAGACGACTCCCGAAGGCGAAATGTATCCGTGTCGGGGGGCTCAGCACTCGTTTTCCGATACCCAAATGCCCCCCAGGCTCGGCCCGCATAGCTATGCAGCGCTTGTCGGCCTCGTCTTCCCCCAAACTCAAAATCAAATGAGCAGGTGGTAGTCATGCGCGCTGAGCGAGGATTTGAACGAAGTGGTTTGCAAATCCCACCAGGAGTTGAGTTGGCTTCGTTTTATTCTACCAGCTCAGCCCGAATGACTTTCAAAGAGTCATGGGCTAAATTTTGAGTGCTTATAGTTAGACGAAATCTTTGCGGGCTAACGGCTGTGAGCGTCTCTTGAATCAATTTGGCCCGAGGGTACATAAGCGACGAAAGATAGGGCTTTCAAAGCTGTTCCTTTTGGGATGATTAATATTTCATTCGTCACATTATCCGTAAAAGTTTCGCCCATCCCCAAAAAAAGGTTTGACTTGGCCGCGGCCTTTTTCATCAATATATCGACATTTTAACGCCTCATTGACGATTACATGCGCTTGGGACTCAGAGTATTAACGATCCACCCTTCTTCCCGGCAAATTAAAGCGTGAAAGAAAATACTTCTGCCGCTCGCGCAATTCCCTGCCGCGACCGTAACTCGCGCGTTTCTCGCGCAAAGCGCTGGGCCCAGCGGCGAGCGTGGCCGTCACATAGTCCACTAAAGCCTTATTGCCGACCTCGACCTTCATGTCGGCGGGAAGTCGGCGCAATAACCATTTGATTTCCCAAGTCATTGAATCATTGGCGGGAATGGAAGCATAGGCACCTTGCACCTCCATTTCGGCGAAGGCGCGCTTATTCTCGGCATAAAGCCCGATTTCGTCTTCGGGGTCGGGGGCTTTTTTGGCGAGCGGCGTGTCGGTGAATTTCTTGATGTAGAGCACACGTCCTGAATTCACGTGGGCATACCAGCCCTGCGCGCCATCGGCGAAAAACTTATTGGTGCCTGTGGTGGGAACGCGGGTGCTGTCATAGCGAAACCAAATCATGCCCAGAGAATCTCGGGTGAGATTGGCCAAGGTCCCCGTGACCGCATTCTGGCCCTTGGGAAAAAAGTAGAGGCCACCGGCGGGAATTCGCGTGTCTTGCCAGGGGGCCCACGACGCGGCACTTCCGGTATTGACCAGGGTATAGCGCATTTGAAAAGACGAGTCCAAGCTATTCATCCACATCTTTTTGCGAAAGCGGAGCTTGGTGACATTGTCGGCCGCGCCATTCAGTTCAATACTCGTGTCAGAATTAACAATGGCGCCCGCATAGGCATTGGCGCAACCATCGAGAATAGCGGGCGGCGGCCAATTCCAGCACACTTGCGGGCTGGGCCAGAACGTCGACCCCCAATTGACGGCAAGGCTGGTGTCGCGATGCAAGACTTCGACATTGCCATAGCTCAGAGAAGCAATGCGTCCGCCGCATTTGGTGCCCACCTTCAGGGACATAGGCCCCAGGGAAAGGCCGTATTGTCCCGAGGCAAATGTGGGCATGACCTTTTGGGCCAGCGCCAGGGCGGGGCAAAGGAGGAGGGCCGTAGCGAAGGCGAGAGAAAGTTTGCGAGAGTTCACGATTAGAGGATAGGCGCAACCCCTTGGCTTCGCTGGCAATTAAGTTCTGAGGGAGCCCATGAGATGCCCCGCCGCATGTTTTATTCTGACCGTCTTGGTTCTGGCTTGTTCCAAAGGTAAGACGCGGGATACCCATACTCCATTGCTTTCCGGCGGCCGACCCGTCCTCAGCGTCCTGCTCAAATTCCAAGACTCCACCGGGTTCACTGTGCGCTCCCTCCCCGTCGATAGCCTTGGCGCCTCGCTCCGGAAGCTCGTAGAATCGGTGGGCGGCATTCCTTCCGGTCCTCGGGACACGGGATCGGAATATGATGCGCGCGGGGTGGGCCTTTGCATGTGCTCTACTTCCTATGACTCCCTGATCCTCGAATTCTCCGACGGGACCCGGCAGGCCTACCTATTTGCCTGCTCGGCCGCCTACCGCGAAAGCCCGAAAGCCTCCCTACCCTTGCACCTGGAGGAATTGGAAAACCGGAAGATGAATATCCGATGGGACAAGGTGAGGGCGCGTTATTGTCCCAAGGGTTATGGCTGCTCGGACGGCTCGTCGCCTACCCCGGACTGGGAGGTCCTGGACGAGACTTGGTTTGATGGTAAGTGGATGCCCTATGCCTCGGGCAGGATGGTCGGCGATACGCTGAAGCGGATGATTCAGGAACGCAATCTTCCATTCCGAGATTTCGGGATACGCTTGAGCGTGCGCGTCGAGGCCGAAAAGGTGAAGGAGGTGCACCTTGATTCCGTGGACCCGTCTCTCCAAGAACTCGCGGAAGAGTTAGCCCGTAGGGTCATGGGTTCACCGAGGACCTATACCCGCGACATGACGTTTTCTTACCGCCTCCGAGCCTTCAACCTGTCCGACGAGAACTGAGCGTCCATGAAAAAATTCCGCCTTCTTCCCAGTGCATGCACAGGCCTCCTATTGCCCTGCTTCGTTTTGATTCTTTTGTCCCATGGGATGGGATTCACGCGAACTCCCGCTTATGAGAGATTTCGAGTTTCGTCTACGGAGCTGCAACCGCTGCGCTTTGCTAACCCGCTTCCTTCGAGCCGATTTTCTCGGCGTGAATTTCTTTCGATGGGGGAGGCCTTGGCCCACATTAGCGAGAATAGGGCGATCTACAAGTACTTCAGGGATACCCTAGGCATCAATCAAGCGGTTCTTGACGTGGAGGTCGATTCCGATACCGCCTTGGTTGCCCTGCGCAAACGTGTCATCGTGTGGATGGACGGCTTGCAATTGCGGTATGAAGTAGGTGAAAGCCGCGCGACTAAATCCGGACTTCCAGAGCGCTTTGGCTTTAATTTCGGGGCCCTTTCCGATCCCCAGGTCTATTACCGATTGCGTGATAGCCTGATCTCCTTGCGATCGACCTCGATTCGGGTTCGCGTCGAAGAAAACCCTTATCGCGAAGACTTGGAAATGGATTCGGTGGCCTGGTTTTTACAAACCCTTCATGCCGCCCAGGTGGAAAACAAAGATCGTTTTGAACGGTTTTTCTTAAAGCAATTTGGCCGCAACGATCGGGCCTTAAACTTTTACCGGGAACGTGGCCTTGAGGTGCGCTTGGAATTGAAGCGCCCACTGACGCAATCAGAATGGGTCGAAGGCCAGTCTGACGTCCCGCGACTTCGGAATTTTCAGCTAAACCAATCCATTTTGGGAAACAAGGCCGGTCCTGATTTTTGGAAATGGGTCAGTCTTGCTTTGGGCGTCACTTGTTTGGTTTTAATCCTCATCCTCATCGTAATGCTGCTCAGGCATCGCCGACGGAATAAACGGGGGCCGCCCCAGGTTTGATTTTGCTTGCACCCACCTTATTCGGCCCTTTTGTTTGGCCGGTTGCGAGGCGCGCGAAGCGGTGAACCCGCGAGGCCCCGTAACTTGGCTAGGGGTCGAGAATCCAGGGCTTAGCCCCGAAGCGGGGCCGCAGCCGTCGCCCCAGAGTGGCCCTACGGCCCCAAAAAAGCGGTTATTGAGTTGGGTTTTTTAGGGCGAATTCCCGGTTACTCGCGAGAAATCAGGGCCTTAGCGACAATATCGTGCTCAAAATGAGAAGAAAGAAGTGCGATGCCGTGACGTGAATGTGACATAGCGCCGCCTTTTTCCGGGTACCCTTAGTTCATAACAAAACCCGGACCTTGGAGGCCATCATGACTTACTTAGGAAGCGATAATTGGGATGGAGCCAGTCTCTACTACCAGTATATCAAGGACATCAGCCGCTACCCACTTTTGACCCGCCCTGAAGAGGTGGAATTGCTCAAAAGGGTGAAAGCCGGCGACCAAAAAGCCATGAATCGATTGGTTTGCTCCAATCTGAAATTCGTGATCAATGTGGCCTTCATGTACAAGAATCAAGGTTTTTCCCTGCCTGAGCTCATCAATGAAGGCAATTTGGGCCTCATCGAAGCCGCCAAGCGCTTCGACGTGACTCGCGAGCTGAAATTCATTTCCTATGCCGTGTGGTGGATTCGCCAGTCGATTACCCGCGCCATTGCCGAGCGTGCTCGCCTGGTGCGCATTTCGGCCGAGAAAGAGCTGATTCTGCGCCGTTTCAGCAAGCATCATGTGCCTATGCGCCAAACCGTCGGCGGCGGCTTGCAAGTCGACACCGATTTGCTGGGCAAGAAAATGGGCTATAGTGGCCGTCAAATCGAAAAAATCATGGAAATGGGCATGCGCCATAGCTCGCTCGACGAGCCTATCGGCGAGAGCGACAGCGCCAGCATCATGGATGTCATCGAAGACACCCATACCGAGGCTCCCGACGCGCATACCCAGGCCAAGTCCCGCAATGATTATGTGCGCGATTTACTGGAAAAGATTCCCGAGCAAGAACGCGAAGTTTTAGGCCTTTATTTTGGCATTGGCCATCATCAAGCCCTGAATCTGGAAGAAATCGGCGAAGTCATCGGCCTATCGAAAGAGCGCGTGCGCCAAATCAAGGAAAAGGGCCTAGCCTCTTTGCGAGCTCTCGAAGAAATGACCGAACTTCAGGCGGCCTAATCGGTACAAACTGTTTACCGGGCCCTATCCCCTTTTGGCCCGGGTTTTGTTCGTGTCCGGCTTCAAGTTCCCCCTACTTGTAGCCGGCTTTAGAGCGGCCCTCGGATTTCCCCGTCCGAGGGCCGTTTTTGTTTTTAAAGCGTGACCATTTGTATTTGAACACTGGTATTGCCCTCTGAAACCGAGATGGCGGCATTTTTGAATTTGGGTGGCCCGAATTTGGGGCGCAGGTTGCGGCTGAAGCCGATGGGCTCCTTGGGTTTGCCGAAGAAATTTTGGTCGGGTTTTCCATTGTGATTGAGGTCTTGGAAAACGGCAATGGCATAATCACCGGGAGGCAAGTCGCGATAGCTTGTATCGATCTGGGCTGCCGGGGGTTGGAGTTGCAGGCTGCGTAGCCTTTGCGGCCCATCTGGAAAACCTTCCGGTCCCGCGAAGAGGGCGACATAAACCGTGCCGCCTTGGGGGCGAACTTGGGTGAGCGACAGGGTTAGGCTTCCCGCTTGGGTCGCGAGGGCGGTGGCTAGGAGGAAGGAGGCGAAATGGGAGAGGGGTGATATTTTCATGGTGGTTCTTTGTGGGCAGAATAGGGAATGCGGGAAAGGTTAAGGTTAGCGAATCTTTCGTTTCAACCAACTCATTTGCAAGTTGGAGAATACTTCGATGAAACTCCGACTCCAATTGTCTCCGCCTTGCACTTTCCTCAGTCGAAAGTAGATCCGAAAACCCATGCTGCTTTGACAACAGGGGCCGCGCCAGGGGGACGGAGGGTGCCGCGAAGCGGCAGGCCGCTTTCGAGGATCATTGCAATTAAAGAAGGGCAAGAGAAAGCGGGCCGAGCCAGACTTGGCGAGCCCGGAGGAGACCGGCCCCGAGCCGTGGCGAGGGGAGGCGCCTAGATTCCATGCATTTAAATCAAATCGTTACTATTTGAATTTTTATGACCACAGGTGGGCCAAGACATAAGCCAGTCACGAAATAAGTGATCTACCTCACTCTAATTAGGTGATCTAC
>JAYUVP010000185.1:0-2254 GCA_043753995.1 Fibrobacterota bacterium | reverse complement strand
GAATCGAAGTGGGGGCTTTGGATAAGCCATTGCCGCCACCCAAGTCCGTGCGCATTCGATACGTAGATCGCATGTCAAAACAGGATTTATTGAAACAATACCCCGAGCTAAAAGACCATCCCTTAGTCACCGTGGATATTATTTCTGACGGCGAATCCCTCAATGGGGTCCCAGACCATAGCCAGGATTTCGTCATCGCCAATCATTTTTTGGAGCATTGCCAAGATCCCATTGGCACATTGAAAAATTTTTGTCGGGTAGTACGAGTGGGCGGAATCCTTTTCATCACCATACCCGATATGCGCTTCACATTCGACAAAACTCGCGACATAACCACATTCGAACATTTGCTTGCTGACAACCGAGATAATGGGAAAGGTTCAAAGCGAAGGCATTTTGAGGAATGGGTTTCCCACGTCGGCAATATTCAGGATCCGCTCACCCATGAACAAGAGGTGAAACGGCTCATAGAAATGGATTACAGCATTCACTTTCATACGTTCACCAGCCAAAGTTTTTTGGATATGCTGGTGCGGCTGGGCGCTAGCCAGCAAATCCCCGTTTCGATTCAAGCGTTCTTGCAGAATGAAGCGGAAATGATATGCGTCTTAAGACGTGAATCCTGAATCCCGAAAGGTCATTCAGGAAAGACCTGAAAATTAGGCTGGCTTTTTCATCCAAAGTGCCAGAGTGCAGATTTCCTCGCCCTGGGCGCCTGTTTTCTCCGCCCTTGTCAGCAAGTCGGGGTGAATGCGAAATGGCAAAGGATAGGGTGCCGCGATTTCCTTTTCAAGGGTAAAGCCCGCTCTCATGGCGGCGGCGCGATGTTCCGAGGGTAGGCGACGGTTCATATAGCACTTCGGATCATTTAGCAGGGAAAAGAATTTTTCCGAGTAACGAAGGTGAAATAAAACCCTGCGGTGGCCAAAATCTCGAAGCCACGGAAACCGGGCGAAAAATTGATAGGTGTGGTCGGTAAGGTCGACAAGATGATAAGCACGTCCGCCTTTATTCAATAGGCGAAGCGCTTCTTTGTGTAAAGTATTCAAGTCGCTTACATGCTCAAGCACGGTATAAGAGCAAGCCCAATCAAATGAGTTTGATTCGGGAATGCTGCCCAAATCATTGGAAAATCGCAGGCGGGACCTGGCCTGTTCCTTGGTGAGGGCTGAGGTTTTCGAATGCTCAAAGACGGCCCATTGGGAATCCAATAATTTTTCAGGTTGCATGAATTTGGGTTCGACCAAGTGGACAAGATCCGCGCCAAGATCAAGCATTTTCAGAGCGGAGTAGAGTTGCAAACCCGACCCGATTTCGCAAACCCTCATGCCCCGGAAGCTAACCCCGGCATTTTGATAATGGGACAGGATATTGAAATAGGTTTCGAGGCGTTCATAATTCATGCGGCGTCGAAAAACCACATAAGACAAAAAATCATACAGGGATTTTGGCAAAGCCTTCCGTAGCAATTTCCAAACTATATCGAACCACATGAATCATCTCCCTTGCCAGCGTGCCGTCTCGCGAAGCGCTCTTCCTCGTTCAGGATGCCTTGGTGTATCCCCTTGAATTGGCTTCGCCTTAAGGCCTGTCGATCTTGAATCCAACCCAAACGAAACCAGGACCGAACCTGTCCAGAACTAAGAGTGCTAGTCGCGAGAATTTGCTTTCGTTTTGCCCAGGTTTGTGCGAGAAGGCGAAGGCCGTCCCAATTGGCCTGAAAATAGACGCCGGCCATTCCGGCACGAGTCATGACAACCAAGCGCCCGAATTTCAAAAAAAGAAAGCCGGGCAGATAAGCAAGCAAAACCATCCAAGGCAAATTTTTTACCATCAGCAAAATCCAATTGCGCTCGGAATAGTAAAGGCTTAATCGGCTTTTTTTACCGCCCAATGTAGCTGAGCCTTTGTGGAAAACTTTCACCGAAGGCAAAAATACGATCGATTCTCCCAGATGCCTTGCCCGTAATGACAAATCGAGATCTTCAAGGTTTAAAAAAAAGGTAGAATCGAATCCGCCCAAACGGATGAGCAATTCACGCCTAATAAAAACGGCCCCAGCGCATGCCGAAGTGATTTCTCGCGGATGGGAAAAAAGGCTTGCCGGGAAACCGGAATACGAAAAAGTTGGGCCGGCAAAATAAAGGGTATCGCCCGCCGAATCGATCAAGGTGGGTTCACCATAGCGCAATAGCATCGCAGCAAAAACGTGGGTACCTGAAAATTTTCGCATGCTGGAAATCCAATTCGCCAG
>JAYUVP010000184.1:0-11007 GCA_043753995.1 Fibrobacterota bacterium | reverse complement strand
ATTTGCGGTTGAAGGGCCCAAACTTGGGGGAATTTACCTTGCTTCCAATAGGGCTTGTCGCCTTTTTTCAACAGGGTGCAGCCGGACACACCGTCGTTTTCGACTCTATATGCCGGGCCCAAAAGGCTTTGCAATTTCGCGGGATAGCCGCTTCCTTCGGTGATGCTATTACCGACGGCGGCCCAGCGTATGGGTACGACCGGTTGCGAATGAACCGTGACCGCTCCCAGTAGCAGAAGACCGAGGCCGGAGGGTAAAGCCAGTGTGGTTCGCGATTTTTTCATGATTCTTTTCCAGTAGGGGGCCGCTTACGATTTTCCATTATACATCGACTCACGGACGCCGCGCTCGGAACCGCTTAAGGCGCAAGAGGAAAAGCCCGCCCAGCCGCATTGCGCTGGGGCAAAATCTCGGCTAGAGGCGCTTGGGCCGAATAGATCCGCAACCCAGGTCTGGAAAGGGCTTTGTGGCGCCCGACAGGACTCCAAGAAAGGCCTCGCCTGGGTGAAAGCATGGGCCGCAGGGCCGTGGTATTTCCGACCTTTAGGACCACGGTGACCAAGGATTTGGCCGATACCGTTGCCGCGATTTTCCCTGCTTGCACGGCCAGGTCCGTTAGTTTTTTCATATTGTCGGTGGCATTGGTCGCGTAGATAGTCGCCGTCACGAGGGCCTGGGGGAATTTCGAAATATCGATGGAATAGCTTTTCTCGGCGGTCGTCGTATTCAAAAGCACCATGACGAGATTTCCGGTTTCAGGTACTTGAGCTAATAAGGTTCCTTCTGCCGCACCTTCCAGAATTTTAGAACCAGGGCGAATGAAGCGACTGAAATGCGCATGCATGTAAAAGTTTTTATTGGGCGTAAAGGTTTGCTGGCTTTGATTGAAATCCAAAGAGCGCCAATTCGCACCCGCATCAATCAATTGCCAGTCTTGCCAGGCATTGACCTTCATGTCCTTGAGATCATGGACGATTTTATCCGCCATGAACAAGGTGGCCTCATAAGCTGTGCTGCCTGTCGGCAAATTCAAAGGCCCGCTTTCCGAGACCCATAGCGGTTTTTTCAGGGCCGCGGCCTTGGCCGCGAGTTCCTTACGCTTGTCTACACCCGCATAGGAATGCGTATTCAATTGCGTCACCACCGAGAGGGCTGAGTCATCGTATTTCTGCAAGCCACTCAAGGCTTGGGCTATGGAATTCTCATCGGCCGCACTAATGCCGATGGCGAGATTCTTAGCCTTGATTTTCTGCGCCAATAGCTTCACCATGCGCGCTTGATTATTGGCGAAGCCGCAACCCTCTTGAGTTTTGTTGGTGCCCGTCCACCAAGTGCTGGAGGGCTCATTGAAGGGGGTCACGGTATGGATACGAAGGCCGCTGCTGTCTTGCAAAAAGCGGGTCACTTCGGCGAGGTATTCCGCGAAAGTCTCGAAATGCTCCGGGAGCAAATTATCCGAGCCATCCGAATTGCCGCCCGAGCATTGATGCTTGGTCATCCACCAGGGTGGAGAATTCGCGAAGGTCTCGAAGATGACATTCTTGCCTCTCGCCTGAAGCAAGGTGGCGACCTTGCGCTGATAGGGATCCGCCTTCCAATTATAAGCGCCGTTTTGAGTGGCCTTATATCCCGGTATGGCTTTGAATTCGGTGAGATGGGTATGACTGGGATTGTCACCTCCGCCAATATTGTAACGGAACAGGTTATAACCCAAACCCGTGTCGACATTCACCACCTTGTCGATGAGTCGAATGAGATTGGCTTCATTCCAGCGGCCCACCTGATGGCCCCACCAGCAAAGGCTTACGCCCCATCCCTCGAAGTCTTGCTGAACCTTGGCGGGATCGGGCGCGAGCACGATTTGCGCCTGCGCGAGCGGAGCCAAAACCGCTAGGCTGGCTAAGACGATCCGAAATCTGGCCCGAAAGGAGGAATGGGAAGTGGGCATAGAGAGGGAATTTATACCCGGAGAGTCGGCTCATGTCGAGATATCCGAATCCACTTCCCGGGATAGGCAGTGGAAACAGGCATTATCTATACCGATTGAACGCGATATGCATAGATAATGGGCAAGGAATGGGGTATTCCTATAGACACCATGGAAATGCACCGAATCCCACGGCTAGTCCCTAGACTTAGCGCGACAGCCATTCTATTCGCGACCTCTCCCTTTCTTTCCACGGCTCCTTTCGCTGCCGCTGCCCCCACCTCGGTCCTGATTTGGTCCGACGAATTCGACGCGCCGGGCCTTCCCGACCCCAAGCGCTGGACCTACGATGTCGGGGGCGCTGGCGGTGGCAATAACGAAGCCCAGCTTTATACTCAGGCCCGCGCCGCCAATGCCTGGATAGACAGCGGCGTATTGCGCCTGACCGCCCGCCGCGAAGACACCGGCACCTGCTGGTATGGTCCCTGCAAGTTTACCTCGGCCCGCCTCGTCACGCGCGGATTAGCCTTGTGGACCTATGGCCGCGTCGAAGTTCGCGCCCGCTTGCCGCGCGGCAAAGGACTATGGCCCGCCATTTGGATGTTACCCCAGTCCAAGCTTTATGGCGATTGGCCCAATAGTGGTGAAATCGACATCATGGAAAATGTCGGCTACGAACCCACGACCATTCATGGCACCGTGCACACCGAAGCCTATAATCATGTGAAAGACACGCAAAAAGGCAGCTCCATTTCCTCGGCCTCCATCGCCGACAGTTTTCATGTCTATGGCCTCGATTGGCGGCCCGACAGCCTTTTCGTCACCCTGGATGGCAAGGCTTATTTCGCCTTTAAGAATGAGGGCGAAACGTCGAAATGGCCATTTCATCAACCCTTTTATTTGCTGCTCAATGTAGCGGTGGGAGGGGCATGGGGCGGTCAGCAGGGCGTGGACACGTCCGCGTTTCCTCAAAGCATGCACGTCGATTGGGTGCGCGTCTCCAAGGTGGCCTGGCAGCCCGGTCCTTTTCACGTGACTCCGCGCGTCTCCGAAGGAGGTCATGTGCAAGTGACCCCGTCTCTTGAAAGTTACCCAGCCTTGACCCGGGTGGCCCTGGAGGCCAAGGCCGATTCGGGCTGGGAATTTTTCGCCTGGGACTCGGGTGGTGAAAAATCACAAAGCCTGGATACCGTCCTCGTCGAGCGCGATCTAGTAGCGCGAGCACGCTTTTTGCCCATCGGCGAACGCGTGGCCAATGGTGATTTTAAAACCGGCCTCGCCGGCTGGACCTTTTGGAATGGCGCCCCTTTGCCAAGCTCCATGCAATGGCGCGACGGCGCCTTATGCGCCCGCCCCGGCGGCAGCGATGTCGCCAATCCCTGGAAGACCCAGGTTTCCTGGCCCGGCTTTGCCGTGAAGACGGGAGAAGCTTATGACTTACGCTTTTCCCTGCGCGCCAGCGCCAATCGCAATGTCGTCGTCGCCCTGGTGCAAGACGGAGATCCTTTCGCGACGCTCGCGTCTTGGACCACCCAGGCTACCGCGCAATGGCAAGGCCACTCGCATCGCTTCGCCGTGAATGCCACCCATGCCAAAGCACGTTTGGAATTCGACATCGCGGGCGACACCGCCGAGATTTGCTTCGACAGCCTTTCCTTGCGTAAGGTTGCGACTGGAACGCCCGTCGCCCCTCGCCCGTCGGGCGCACGACCCGAACTATTTGCTCAATGGCAAACCCGAGCGGGTGGCTTGTGGCTGCAATCCCGAAGCGCGCAGGTGCTTCAGTGGCGCTTGAGCCGCGCCCAGGGAAGCCAGGCTTTCAGCGGTTGGCTGGCGCCAGGGGAAGGCGGATTTGTACTTGCTACCCAACAAAGTCGCGGCTTGTGGTTACTCACTTTGAACGAGGACGGGAATAAGAAGCCGAGAAGCGTGAAGGTGTTTCTGCCTTGATTTGCTATTGCGCGGCATCCTTGGAAGCGGCTCTAATCTTCTTTTTCGGCTTCAATGAGAATATTTCCTAAATCGATCACCGATGGAGAGTTGCTGTCCACGGTGAAGGGTAATAGCTTTTGAAAACCGCTCTGATAGGCCAAACCGCTTCGGTGTTGGCGAAAAATTTGAAGCGTATATTGGCCCTGATTCAGGCCTAATTGTTGAGGAGGAAATGCTTGGCTTGAGAAATATCGAGACCGGTGGGCTTTTTCGTTTTTGACAATACTCCAACCAAAGAATCGCTTTTCAATATGCGTAGCGGAATCCACGAGACGAAAAACGACATCCGAGCCGTCTTGGGGGATGAGTACCACCTCGGTGTTTTGATTCGCTTTTACCTCTATGCTATCGGCACAAGCAAGACTCCAGCCAAAGGAATAAGCACAAAGTTCATATCGGCCAATGGGAAAGCTGGCGAAATACCTCGGACCCGATACTTCCTTTCGCCAAAGAAACCCGAAGAACTTGCCTTTATCATAACTGGATGGGTCATGTTTTAATGGCCAGGATAAGACTGGATTCACATGCAGTTTAATCCCGGTGCGATCGAAAGCGAGCGGCCCTGAAAAACGCACGGTAAGAGATCCGGTGAGAATGGGCACGCTCAACACTTCGGGGATTTGTGAGGGCAAGCTTATTTCTTGTTGATAAAATGCCGGTGACTCGGGATTTAAGGTGTCGGCAATGCAAAAAACGGCCTTACCCCCTGGCCGGAGATTATCTCGGCTGATAAAGATCTGGCCCAAGGAATCTGTTTCGGCCCTGGAACTCCTTCCACCGCAATAATTATCGTCTTTGCAATCCGCAGGCAAATTCCATTCCGTGCTTTTGCTGCGCAAGGGAAAGCCTTGATGAGATAGAATAAAGGCCACGTGCTTAGAAACTTTTGGAAAATCGTTCTTCACGCCGTATTGCGCAAAATAGCTGGCCATTTTTTCTTGCGGACCTGAAAAAGCTAGGGTCGCTATTTCAATGGCAGATTGCAGCAAGGCAGGATGGCATAATTCGGCCATTATTTTTGCAAAATCATTTGCCACATCTCCATTCTCGACCTGGGTGGCAAGATGAATCAATTTTTCTAAAACCAGTTTTTGATTCGACTGAGATAGGGGTTGGTTTAAGTCTCGGTCTGTTTTGTCACGGCATTGCGAAGGAATAGAGGCACCCAAGGCATGGATGTATGAAGACCGTCTTTCAACAAAAATGGCGTCTAATAATAAGACTCCCGGTAGAGCCGAATCCCCTCCCACATACGCTAGAAATTCCATGGCTTCGTCTTTGCGCTCAGCGGCCAGCCCCAGTAAAAATGGCCTCCAGGGAAGTTTTGCCGCGACCAAAAAACGTTTGAGCCGCGAAGCAGAAGAATGGACCTCTTCAGTTTTAGATCCTATAAAATAGCCCCTGGATTGATGGAGAGAGCGCTCTTGGCCCTCAAGAATAGCGCCCAGCGCTGCTTGCAAATCGCCCAAGGCTAGAAAGTAAGAGAAATCGATCCATGGCTTAACGGCAGGAAATGAGGATGAGCTCATGACACACCCTCCCGACCATCTGAAAGCATGTACAGCATCCAAGTTTTGCTGCGACGGTCCAGCCAGCATATACTCGATAATGGCAACCCAAAAAGCGGAATCCTGCTTTGGATACGGCGCATCACCTTCTCGCGTGACTTCAGAGATTCGATTTGCGTAGGCTTCTCGTAGTCCTTGCACATTTTGCCAATGAGGGTAAAGAGATGAGTTTACAGTCAATTCCGCATTCCAGGGTTTTTTTTCACTTGGGGGAAATTCCAGTTGAAGCACGGGCACATTCGTTTTTTTCATGCTTTCAATTTGGTCATCAATGAAGACGCCAAGGACAGATAAAGCCATTTCGCCGTCATCGAAATGGGCACGGCCACGTATGCTTTTCAGCAGAAGTTTTTTGGCATCCGAATTGCCTTGCTTATACGCAGGTAAGAGCAATTTGGATAAATGGTATTGACCGCCGAATTTAGGGGAAGGCAGGTTTTGGATGCCCATCAAAACCAGGGGTAGGAGCGAATCGCCATAAGGCTTCGTACGCCTATCGCAAGCTTCCAATATCGGCTCAGCCTTGTCCCAAAATGCGGCGCTATTGGCTTGTCGAAGCTTGGCGATCTCCTTGCGAGTGCAAAGATCGGAATTCGATGAATATTCCTTTGCTCCTGCTTGAGCCGCTAATAATATCAGGAAAACAAAAAACTTTTGCATGCCCAGCCCTATTAGAAGCAAATGCAATCCGATTTATTGACTTTCAATAGTTTACCCTAGACTATGGCTGGGCAAAGGCTAGGAGACCATGCATTTCGTATTCATTACGGGAATAGAAATCCCGAAATACATTAAATCCTCGGCAGCATGTCGCCATCTTGTAAAATAAAGCTGCACTTCTAAAATGCAAACTCGGCGAGTCGCTTTTCGCCGGTGGGGAAGGCGAGGCCGACCATGCTGGCAAAGCATAGCGGGCCGAGACGGGGGGCGGAAGAACCGCCCCCGAACAATCGGAAATGTTTAAGGCGTAATGCTGAATACTCCGCTGGCGCCATTGATCGCGTCGCTGGAGCGGCTAATGATTTTGATGTAATAGTCGGTGCCCGTTGCCAGAGTCGTGGGCACGAGCCAGGAATAAGTTCCCGAGTTGACTGCATTGGCGATAATGGTCTGCAATACCCCAGAGCCATTGTACAGGAAGATGTCGACATAACCTTTGAGCCCGGCCGGGTCGGTCCATGTCAGGATTTGGGTGGCGCCCAGCTTCACGGAAGCGGCCGCCGCCGGACCCGTCACCGAAAAGGAATAACTCGCAGGATCGACTTCCTTGATTTCAAAGCCATAATTGCCGTAATAAGAAGTGCTCGAAGCCTCCACCGATATGGAATAGTTGTCGTCACTTGGGCATACCCAACTAATGCTCGTGACGGAATCAAGACTCGATGATTTCGTGATGCTACTCACTTGCAAGGTTCCGGCGGCATTCATCAGGCGCGTATAAGTATATAGGCTTGAAGGCGAAGTGGTTTGCAAGAGATACAGTTTTTTCGCTTTGGCCGCGAACTTGAACCAGTCGCGATCACGCAAGCTCAGGGATAAATTACGCCTTCCCGAATTGGGCGCTATGGAATTCGCCGAGCCGACGGAATCATTGGGTTCAAGGGAATCAGGAGCAATGCCGCTGGCCGTGAAATAGGGGCTATATCCGAAAATCTGGGGATAGGAATAATTCATCAACCGTAGGCGATAACGACTGGAAGTCGCCAAGCCGGTCGGCATAAAGACGGAGTAGCGACCGAGATTGGATGTCCCGGAAATCAAGCTTTGAATCAAGGTGGTATCGCGATACAAAGCCAAGGAAATCGTCGTCCCAAAGAGAGCAGTATCGGGTGTCCATGTGGCGGTATAACTGGTGGAGGTAGCCCAAGTCGTCGAATCGGCAGGTGCGGTGAATTTGGCGTCGAGTCCACCGCCATTGGAAGTGAAGCCAATCACGCTCAGGGAATAGGTGCCCGTCGAGGAATAATATTGCACGCGCACATAATGCTTACCCGCGCGGGTGGGAGTCAAAACCAGGCTAGCTCTTAATCCGCTCGTGCTTTGCAATTGCGTACCCAGGCTATCGTACAAATACATGTAAACCGTCGTGACGGCATTTGCCGCGATCATATAGGTCTTGCCCAGGGCCGCGTCGAAGGCTACCCAGTCGGAATCACTCTGGGCGATATTGCGTTGCTGAGCCACACCATCGGTGGAAATGGTCTTGGCCGAGGCCCGGTTATTGTCGGGCTCATAGGTATCGGGGGTGATACCACTGATGGTGAAGGCCGGACTCTGCCCCCAAATCGTAGAGCTATTGTAATTGGTGATTCGAATGCGATAGCGATTGGAGGTGTACAAGCCCGTGGGAACGCTCCAGGAATAGGTTCCCGTATTGGAAATACCCGTGATGATGCTTCTCACGAATAAATTGTCTTGGTACAAGGCAAGGGTGACGCTCGATCCAAGCAAGGTGGCATCGGCGGTCCAGGCAACGGTATAAATCGATCCCGAGGCCCAGGTGCTAGAGGAATCGGGTGAAGAGAAGGTCACCGGAATGCCAGCGGAAGAAGTGTCGGCCACGGTAAGGCTGAGGGTATAAGTAGTGGTCGTACCGGAATAGGGGCTAATCCTGATATAATGATCCCCGGTCGCGGAAGGTTGAATGATCAGTGCGAATTGCGATCCGTATTGTGATGCAATGGAAAAACTGGATGGGTCATAGGCATAGGCTTCGACGGTTCCCGTATTGGTTTTGACTGTGGCGATATAGCGTTTGCCGGTTTGGACGGTAAACCGCATCCAATCGATGTCGCCCGTAGTAAGAGTATGGGTTTGGGTGACACCGTCGGCGGGCAATAGCTTGGCCGTGGTTTTGGCATTGTCAGGCTCATACGTATCGGGTGTCGCTCCACTGATGGTGAAATAGGGGCTATAGGAAAAAACATTGGCATTCGAATAGTTTGAAATGCGTATGCGATAGCGATCCGAAGTGTAGAGACTGGAAGGAATGCTCCAGGAATAGGTGCCAGAATTGGAGAGAGAGGAATAAATGGATTGCACATAGGTGGAATCTTGGTATAAGGACAAGGAGATCGTGGTTCCGAAAAAGGCCGTATCAGGCGTGTATTGGATGGTATAGGTCGTTCCCGCTGCCCAGGTGGAATTCGCAGTGGGAGCGGTGAAGGTGGTATTATATGGAGCCGAGGCCGAATCATATTCAGCAATGGACAAGGAATAGGCGCCATTGCCTGAATAAGAGCTGACGCGAACAAAATATTTGCCAGCACGAGTGGGCGTCAAAATGACCTGCGGATTAGTCCCCGTGGAGGAAAGGGAAAGGCTGCGGCCGGTGCTGTCATAGAGGTAGAGATACATGGATGCCGAAGTCGATTTGGCGCTCACCAAATAACGTTTGCCAATGCTTGCGGAGAAGCCAATCCAATCCAAATCGGAAGCGGTCAAGGTGCGCTGTTGGGCTTTGCCGTCCACGGAAATGCTTTTGGCAACGCGCAAGCTATCATCATTTTCATATTCATCTGGATCCATTCCAGAAATTCGGAAATAGCCCGAGAAGTTGAAAATCCCGGGATCGGAGACACTGGCCACGCGAATGCGATAACGGCTGGAAGAAATCGAACTGGCACTGGGAGTGAAGGTGACGCTTCCGGATTTTAAGCCCGAACTGGTGAGGATGCTGGTTTGCAGGGAATCGCGCCAGAGGGTGACTCGCACGCTTGAACCCGGATTGCCATTGGCCGTCCAGGAAATTGTGTTCGTTGTCCCCGCAATTAAGGTGTCACCGGCTTCAGGAGCCGTTACCGTGAATCCACCCGAATAGGAAGTAACCACGGAAAACTTTTCGCTGGTATTGGAAATGGATGGGTCACCGACGCTGAAGACACGAATGTGATAATCATCGCCAGAACCATAACTAGACAAATAGGTGCTGACCGAAGACAATAAATAGTATCCATTCGCCTGCGCCGTTGAAGTCAGGGTGGCAAGCATTACGGTGTCTTTGTAAAGCTGGACACCGAAAGAAGGCCCGGGATTTTCGGTTTTATCCCAGCGTATGGCATAGCTTGAATCCATGCGCACTTCGGCGCCTGCCGATGGAGACGTCACGGTAATGCTGCCGCTATATTCGGACTGCAGGCTGAAACCCCCGCTCATGTCCCAAAGACTGGTGTCGGCGACCGAGGCGATGCGAATGCGATAGCTATCCCCCGATCCCCACTTATAACCCGATGTTGCGCTGAAGGACGAAGGACGCCAAATATAGGCGCCGGTATTCGAGGCGCTGCTGACCAGAGTGGCGATGACCTTGTCCTCCTTGTAGAGGGAAATGCGCACATTGCTGGAAAGCACGGTATCCGAAGGCGCCCAAAGCACGGTTAAGCTGGAATCGAATTTCAAACGGTCGCCAGGCAAGGGCGTCGCGATTTTGAAAAATCCTCGGTATTCTGATTTACGGGTTTGATTTTTGTCGTCATCGGAGCCGAAAAGCTTGCAGCCCTGCAAGGCCAGCAAAAGACTAAAGGACAAAAACAGGGAAGCCTTAGAATAGGCTAAAAATTTAAGCTTGTTAAGCATGACAACACCTCGCGGGAAATCGGAACCAGAAATCAAAATTTGGACAGCGGGGATGAAATTAGGAAATAAGGTGGCAATGAGTGATCCTTTTCCGTTATGGAAAGTACCAGTGAAAGTGTAAAAGAGGCCATTATCTTGCGTTTATTCACCTTTATAGCCTTAGCTATGGTCGCCCACTTGGGATTGGGGCATGTCATGGCACACTCTCAAGAAAGCGCCTTTTCGCATCACCTATTCGTCGCTGCCGGCGAAGCGCCCTATTTGCATGCCTCCGATATGTCTGAGACGTCGCTCTTTCCGCAAGTCGGTTATGGTCTGCAATGGGTGGCGAAGCCCTGGTTGTCTCCCGCCTTTGAATTCGCCCTCGGTCGCTACAACCACGCTTATACCAGCGAAGCCATGCTTGCTGTGCAGGTGGGCTATGCTTGGGGCAAGCCGCGTCCCATTCTAAGGCCCCATGCCTATGTTGGGGTGCTTGGGTTGACCGTGAGAGATCGAGATTTTGTCTACACGGAAATCAATGGATTGGTAAACGAGCGGCTCAGTCAAAAACGTCTTTGGTTGATTACCTCGGAATTCGGTGCCCGCATCGAGTGTTTCGAAATCCTGACTTTCGGTCTTGCGGCACGAACTATAAGCTACCCGATGTGGCGCTTCACTCTGGGCTATCGCTGGGGAAGTTTGCAACACTTCCTGAAATCAGCCTTGCACAACGAGAGTTAATTCAAGCGAACACAGAAATGAAACTCGTCATTTAAGGTCGCCGGAGCCCTTAGCCTGGGGGCATTCATTTTAAAAAACTAAAGTATCCTACCATGCCAAGAACACCTTTGCTTCGATCCGTCCTGCGCCAAATTCGGCTCGCGCAAAAGCCCCAGGACCTTGATTCGAAAGACCTCGGTCGCGAAAAACCGATCGATACTGGACGCCGCGCCTTTCTGGGCC